>DAOUKW010000041.1:0-2778 GCA_034420915.1 Dehalococcoidia bacterium | reverse complement strand
GAGGCGGAGAACGGGGCGCATCGCGTCGTGCGTTTCAAGACGCCGCTCAGCGGACGCACAACGTTCACGGATGTCATACGCGGCGACGTTTCATGGGAGAACCGGCTTATCGACGATTTCGTCATCCTCAAATCGGACGGGTTCCCGACCTATCATCTCGCCAATGTGGTGGACGACGTGGCCATGGCCATCACGCACGTCATCCGCGGCGATGAGTGGATGTCATCCGCGCCGCGCCACGCCATGATCTATGAGGCGTTCAGCTACACCCCGCCCGTATTCGCCCACCTGCCGCTGATCCTCGGCTCAGACCGGACGAAGCTGTCTAAGCGGCACGGCTCCGTCTCGCTGCTCGACTACCGCGATGAGGGATTTTTGCCCGAGGCCATGCTGAATTTCCTGGCGCTGCTGGGGTGGTCGCTCGACGACAAGACCACGCAGATGACACGGGAAGAGCTGATTGCGGGTTTCTCACTTGACCGCGTTTCGGCGTCGCCCGCGATGTTCGACCGCGAGAAGCTGGAATGGCTTAACGGCGTGTACATCCGCGAGATGGCGCCGGATGCGTTCGTGGAGGCGGCGAGGCCGTATCTTGACGTCGGGCTGCCACCTGAGATTCCGCGGCCACTCGATGATGAACTCGCGCGGCAGGCAGCCATGCTCACGCAGGACCGGGCGCGGATACTGAGTGAAATGCCGGAGTTAGGCGATTTCTTCTTCACGGACGAGGTCCCGTTCCCGCCCGCGCTCATCTGGGCCGGCATGGGTGACAAGGCAATGAAGCGGATGGCGGACGCGGGCGAAGACCTTTGGCGTGTGCCGTTGCCGGAGGACGCGAACGTTGTCCATGAATGGCTGAACGCCGTCGCCAACGCCATTGAGAAGATCGAGCCGTGGAATCATGAGTCGATTGAGACGCGTTTCAGGGCGCTCGTGGAGGAGCTTGGCACGTCCGGCCGCAAGCTGTTCGGCGCCATCCGTGTCGCCACGACCGGGCGGACGGCGGCGCCGCCTCTGTTCGTCACCCTCGAAGCAATCGGGCGAGAGCGGTCGGCGGCAAGGACGCGCGCGGCAGCGACGGCTCTCCTTGACACGGAATTGGCGCGTTCGTAGCATGAGCAAGCGCGGCCCGGTGGTGTAGTCTGGCTTAACATACTGCCCTGTCACGGCAGAGATCACGGGTTCAAATCCCGTCCGGGTCGCCAGGTTCTTTTTGAATCGAACCGCACGAGCAAGGACGCCTACAAGGCACAACGGCCCCCGCCGTCAGCATAAGGCAGCGAGAACGCGCATAATCATGGCCAATCCGTACCTGCTTGGCGTTGACGTTGGGGGCACACAGACACGGGTCGCCATCGCTCGCAGGCCGCGCGGCGCAATGCGGCGCACCGCATTCTCATCCCCCGCCCGCTCTGACCCCAAACTGCTCATCGACGGCAGCATCGAGGCCGCCCATAACCTGATCGCCAGGACGAACGGCGAGATCGTCGCCGGGGTCGTCGCCTGCGCCGGCACGGTGGACACCGCAACCGGCGTCATCGTTGAATCGCCGAACCTGCCCATGGTACGCGAGTTTGCGATGGCCGACGCGCTCAAGGAGCATCTGGACATCCCCATCGAGATCGAGAATGACGCCACCGCCGCCGCCCACGCCGTCCACCAGATGGGCGCGGGGCGCGGCACGAAAGAGATGATCTACCTGACCATCAGCACGGGTATCGGCGGCGGCATCGTCTCCGGCGGCAAGCTTCTGCGGGGTATTGCCGGGGCGGCGGGCGAGTTCGGACACATGACCATCGGCATGAATACCGGCATCCAATGCCCGTGCGGGATGTCCGGCTGCTTTGAGACGATGGCCTCCGGAACGGCCATCGCTCGCATGGCCCGGATGCGGATCGAGGCGGGCGGCGACTCGATCCTCGTGGAGAAGATGTCACAGCGCGGCAGCGAGAGCATCACGGCGCGCGACGTTTTCGACGCGGCAGAGCAGGATGACGCCCTCGCGCGGGCGGTCGTCGACGAGGCAGGCTACGCGCTTGGCGTCGGCCTTGCCAATATCGTCAACATCTTTAACCCGGAGCTGATCGTGCTCGGCGGCGGGCTGGCGCGCGGGCAGGATGAGTATGTGGAGCACGGCATCAGCATCGCGCGGGAGCGCGCGTTCAAGCTCCAGAACCGCACCGTTCGATTTGAAGTGACGGAGCTTGGGGATGACAACGGCCTGCGCGGAGCTCTGCTGCTGGCACGGGAACTGAACTCTCGCACGCGCCGGGCGGCGCGGCGCGGCGGCTAGGGAAAGGGGGCGGGCCCGATGGAGGGAACGGCGAACAAGGGCAGCGCCCTCGACTATGTGAGCATCACGCCAACGGATTATGACGAATCCCGCGCCTACCCCGTCATCATCCTGGTGCACGGGTTCGGCGCGAGCATGTATGACCTTGCGGGCCTTGCGCCGGCCATCCACCAGACCGGCTATCTGTATCTCTGCCCGAACGGCACGGTTCCGCTGGACATCGGCGGCGGCCAGATCGGTTTCGGCTGGACCACGCCGGGCGGTTTCAATGACCCGGAGGAGGCCAAGAGCACGGAGGAAGCCTTTGACGCCTTCATGGAGGAGATGCGCGAGCCGTACAAGCTTGAGCCGGGCAAAATCCTGATTATCGGCTTCTCGCAAGGCGGCGGGCTCGCCTATCGCTACGCGCTGCCTCGCCCGGACGTGTTCGCCGGCATCGGCGCGCTCAGCGCATCCATCCACGACATGGAGGAGCTTGCCGCTCA
>DAOUKW010000040.1:0-3296 GCA_034420915.1 Dehalococcoidia bacterium | reverse complement strand
CTAAGGCTTCTCTAATATCACTAAGCACGTCGTTATAGACCACTAGGTGATTCTGGAGCTCTTGTCTTCGCTCCTCGTACAGGCTTTCGACATCCTTTTGCTTAGTCGTTGCGACGAGGCCAAATGTCGCATATGCCCCGAGATTTCTTGCAAGTCCCACTGATCTCTCCCCTTAGAAGCTGGATGAAAAGCCACACTCCGCTTCGCTCGGAGTAGTATAGCGGGCGTGCTGTTAATGAGACGAGGAGCGGTTTCTCGATGACGGAAGAAGGCGGGGCGGCAGGGCAGGGGAGCGACTCTACTCGTCGCTGGTTTCTTCTTCTACGACTGCGGCCGCTTCGCGGGTACGCCTGATTCCACGGCCCGCGGTCTCTGCCGGAGCATTGGGGATCTCGGCTCCGGCCACACCCTCTTCCACAAGCCGGTCACGCAGCCGCGCCGCACGCGGATAACCAATACCCAGCCGCCTCTGCAGCAACGACGTTGAAACCTTGCCGTTGTAGATGTCAGCCAGTTCGCGCGCCTGCTCCATGATGTCGTCCTCGCCTGAGCCGTTGCGCTTTGCCCCGTTCCCGTTCATATCGTCCGCGCTGCCATTCCGGCCCCGCGATTGCAGGCCGATGTCCTCCGGCTGGACCAGGTCAGGCAGCTCCGGAGGCACATAGCCCCTGGATTGCGCGCGCCACGCGTCGACTACGGCGTCCGATTCGTGCGATGAAATGAACGCGCTCTGGATGCGAATGGGGCGGGAGGCGTCCTGCGGCAGGTAGAGCATATCGCCCCGTCCTAGCAGCTTCTCCGCGCCGGCTCCGTCCAGGATTGTTCGTGAATCGACCAACGACGTCACCATGAAGCTGATCCGCGTTGGGAAGTTGGCCTTGATAAGCCCGGTGATGACGTTGACGGATGGACGCTGGGTTGCGACGACAAGGTGGATGCCCGTTGCGCGCCCCATCTGGGCGAGCCGAACGAGGCCGGTTTCAACAGCCTTGCCCGACGTCATCATCAGGTCCGCCAACTCATCAACGATGAGGACGAGATAGGGCATGCGCTTGCCGTCACCGACCTTTTCATTGTAGGAGGCAATATCGCGCGCGCCCTGCTGCGCCAACATTTCGAGCCGGTCGTCCATCTGCTGCATCATCCATTGCAGGGCGTTCACGACCTTCTGCGTGTCGACGATGACCGGCGTGATGAGATGGGGAATGCCGTTGTAGATGGTCAACTCGACTCGCTTCGGATCGATCATCACGAAACGGAGATCTTCCGGTGTGGCACGTGAGATAAGGCTTGTGATCAGGCTGTTGATGAAGACGCTCTTTCCGCTGCCGGTTGAACCCGCCACAAGCAGATGGGGCATCCGGGCGAGGTCTGCAACCACCGGCTCACCGCCGCTGCCCTTGCCGAGCGGGAACGCCAGCATGCTCTTGCTCCGCGCCTTGTGGTAGGCGTCACTCTCCATCTGCGGGCGCATATAGACGGTCTCCGCCGTCGCGTTCGGAACCTCGACCCCCACCAGGTTCGTTCCCTGGATGGTCTCAATACGCACGCTTGCAGCCTTAAGCTGGAGCGCGAGGTCATCATCGAGCTTGGATATTGCGTCCACCTTGACGCGTGTCCGTCCCACTTCCTGGCGCCGGGCGACTATCTGGCCGTCCTCGTTTCGCTCCCGGACGGTTCGATATCGCCTGTCCCACCCGGGCCGCACTCCGTAGAGCGTGACGGTCGGGCCGGGGCGAACTTCCGTCACCTCAACCTCGATGCCGTACTCCTGCAGGGTTTCCTGGATGGCCTCCGCCGTTTCCAGGTGTGACTCGGTGTCGATTTCCGTTGGCGGCTGCTCGTCAAATAGCTTGACGGAAGGGAATTTCCACGACACCCTGGGCAGGCCGGCGAACGGATCGAGGGAGTCCAGCAATTCCCGGTCGCTGCGGGAAATAGCGTCAAATTCTTCCTCTTCGTCCTCCGCGTCCGGCTCCTCCGGCTCGGTGTCCGCTGCCTCCAATCCCTCGTCTTCCGTCAAGACGAATCCCTGGTCATCGGTATCCAATTCGTTGATCTCGTTCATGCTTTCGAATGACTCATCGATTGAGTCTTCGTTGATCGTCTCGACGTGCTCCTCGGGATTCCAGGCAGGCTCCTCGTATTCCGCGTCATGATCGGTGAAGGCCAGCGGATCCCTCTGCCCCATCTCATCAACTTCGTCCGGATTCATGCCGAATCCTTCACCTTGCACGTCAGAATGGGGCGAGTGCTCAGCCCTTTGTTCATCGACGTTGCTGAGACCGGGGGGCGGGATGACCAGAGGCTTCTCCTCCATCGTCGCCGCATTCTCCCGGTTGGTGGGTTCTTCGATAGTCCCTGATTCCTCAGTGTGGACGCCGGGTACGACGATGCGGGGACGTTGCTCCTGCGCCTGCTCTCCGCCCCTGGCCGCTTCTATCTCCTGCTGCACTCGTTGCTGCTGGTCACGGACAACGCCGACCGGCTCCGGATACCGGGGCCTCATTGTGTTGCGTACAGGCTCGGGCACGACGATCCGCGTGCGTGGAATAGGGGGCTCATCCAACTCGGACGTCCGGGTCTCATCAGTGTCCGCCCGCGACGCCCGCGCGTCTTGCACCTTGCGCCTGGCAGCCGCACCACCGGCAGCCGCAGCACTCGCGCTCGCCACGCCCGCCGCTCGGCCTGCGCGTCCGGATGCTCTCGCGGCCCTGAATGTGCCGATAGGCGCGAGGAGAATGATCGTTAGCAGAGCGAGTCCGGCGAGAATGCCGATGACGGCGGAGTCCGGAAAATCAGCAAGATAAAGGGAGAGGCTGTTTTCGATGGGGACGCCCCACATTTCCGTGTAGCCGAGAAAAGGCAGGGCGGTTAGGACCGCCGCCGTGACGAGTAGCGCCGCGGCTGCCCACCGCCAGACTCGCGCGTTAGTTAACCCGGAGATGCGAAGCGCAATATAGGTCACAATGAGGAGAACAGGCCCGACAATCAGCCACGGCCCCGCGTACGTCCACGCCGGAGCCAGCCGTTCCGTCAGCTCAACAGGCTGCCAATACGCGAGCGCGATTGAGCCGACGACGATGCCCAACAATAGAATGATGCCGAGGGTGCGCAGCTTCGAGGAGCCGCGGCCAACGGGAGGATTCTTACCGTCGGCTGCTCTCGCTCGCCTGGGCGCGCGCCGAGTGGCAGTTGACTCAGCCATAGCGCCGTTATTTTAGACCAATTTCAAAACCACGTCCAATTTCGCATGAATTACGCAGGCTCTACTCAGCTTGTGAAAGCGTTTCCTC
>DAOUKW010000039.1:0-5503 GCA_034420915.1 Dehalococcoidia bacterium | reverse complement strand
TTGATCGCGCGTCGTGGATCCTGAAGAGGTTGGCGGAAGAAGCGCAGAAACCCGCCCCCGCCCGTTTCGTCACCGGCGAGAAGCTGCCCTACCTCGGCGAGGACATATCCCTCGTTGTCACTCTGTCCCACGACCCCAAACCAGCCGTCCGGTTCGCCCGCCGTCGGTTCTCTGTTTCCGTCCCCGCCAACCTTGACGACGAACAGCGAGTAGACGGCATCCGCGCCGCCCTCACCGCATGGTACAGAGACCGGGCCGCCGAACATCTCCCCAACATCGTGGAGGGCTGGCTGCCTCGCCTCGGCGATGACAAGCCCGCCAGGATACTCATCCGTAATCAGAAACAGCGTTGGGGCAGCTGCTCAGCGGACGGCACGCTCCGATTCAACTGGCGCGTCATGATGCTCAAGCCGTCTCTCATCGAGTACATCGTCGTGCATGAACTCGCGCACCTCGCGCACCAGGACCACTCGCATGATTACTGGGACCACGTGTCCACCGTCATGCCGGACGCCCTACAAAGGCGCAAACTCTTACGCCAAGCCGCCCGCCAACTCCCAACGCTCTAAGCGCGCAATAGCGTGGTAGAGTGGATGACGGTAAGCGCGGTGCGAGGAGGACGAAGTGACAAGTCAGACGATCACGAGAGGTGAACTTCGAGAGGAGTTCCAGGGTTTCCGAGAGGAACTCCATCGGGAATTGCAGCATTACGCGACGAAGGCAGACCTGGCTGATCTGAAAGCCGAACTCATTAAATGGATAGTGGGTATGATGTTCGGCGCAGGTGTCGTTGCGGCATCCCTCGTAACAGCAGTCGACAGGCTCCTCGGATAACCTCGCCAGGCGAGCGCCCCCTAAACCTCCGTCCCGAGCGCCTCCAGCGCCTGCCGCACGATTGACCGCCGCAGGTCTTTCTCCTCATCGGCATCAAGCTCCGCGTCGCCCAGCGGATAGACGATGCCCTTCCCCTGCACCACCCGGTTGGAGCCGACCATCTTGGCCACCGGCGTCACCGCCGTCACCTGCGCCACGGGAATGCCCGCCTTCTCGAGTTCCGTCGCGATCGCAGCGCCGCTGCGAGTGCTCGTCCCTCAAGTGGAGGTCAGGATCACGGCGTCAACTCCGGCGCTCTTGAGATTCTCAGCAATCTCCTGGCCGATGCGCCTGCTGTTCGCAAGCGGGTTCGCCAGGCCGGTCATCGACAGGAACTGCTCATAGACCTTGCCAACCTCGCCCGCCTTCTCCAGCTCCTTGAGAACATCAACCGGCACCAGGCGGTCCGGGTCGTTCAACACGTGGCGATTGTCGTACCCGCGGTGATAGACCTCGTAGTCCTCGCCCTCCAGGTCATCAACCGTTGCGATGTCATACGAGCCCCAGATCGTGGACGCGATAGCGGGCATGTTGTCCGGGTTCCCCGCCGGAACAAGTCCGCCGTCCGTCACGATGGCGACCGTCGCGTTGCTCAGATCGGCAACGGCGGGCGGCGCGGGAATCGGCTCAAATCCCGTCTGTGTCAGCTCCGTCTCGTACGGCTGTCCCAGCGTCTTGGCAACGATGATATTCGCCAAACGCACCGCCGCCGGCTCCTCCACGATCTCATCGCGCATGATGCCGCGCGGGATATAGCCCCATTCCGCCGGCCTGCCCACGTCCTCGCCGGACGCCGTGACCTTGGCGATGGCGGCCATCTTCGTCAGCACGTTCCTCATCTCGGCGACGTTCTCGCCGGAATCGACGATGTACAACTCCTGCCGATACAGGTCGACGCCGGGGTTTTCCACACCCATGCCCGTCACAACGGGGATCCCCAGCTCCGCCTGAACCGCCGCGCACAACGCGCCCGCTGCGACGCCATAGCGCCCGGCTACGAAGCAGGGCCCCGCCACGAAGAGTTCAGCGCCGGAGTCCCGCACCTCATTGACGACGAGTTCCATGACGCTTTCGAGATTCTCGGCGGCGTAGTTGTCGCCGCAGACAATCGTCTTGACGACCGTCGAGTCGTCGCCGAGCACCTGCTCAAGCAGACGCCCTGGACCAACCGCCTCGGCGCGAACCTCAGGCCCAACACCGGCCTGCTCCTCGCCGCCCAGCCCGCCAAAGAACTGGTTCAGATAATGTACGACCTTCATCTCAGGCCTCCCCTGTTCTTCTCCTTGAGCTCGCCCTGTTGGCCGGGCTCAGTACACCACCGCCCGCACGACTGAGGCGCCCTGCTGATTCGTCACGCCGCACAGCGCCTGTGCCGGGATCTGCGTCATCTGCGCAAGCGCCTGTGCAGCGGCGGGAGAACCGGCAATCACACGCTCAACCGGCTCAACGTCCCAGGCGATGTCTCCGCCCCCGCCGTACACAATCGCGTCGACCTCCGGATAGTTGAACAACATGGCCGACTCCGCCCGCCGGTCGCCGGACGAGTCGGACACCTGCACCACGGTCTTCATTCCCAACGCCTCGCAGATGCGCGCCGTCTCGCCCATATCCACGTGCGGCGCGCCGCCGCCGTACTTGGTCAATACAACGCCGTCCGCGTTGAGGTTCCATTTGGCCTGATGCGCGGCGAGCAAACAGTTCCTGTTGCGGTCCGCCTCAAGCGACGCCGCAACCGTCGCCACCGTCCCGACAAAGTTGATCTCACCCGCCTCGTGCCGCTTGTAAAGCTCATGGATGATCGGATGATTCTGGTAGAAATATGTCTCCACGCGCATCACCCAGTACGAGCAGACAACCGCCCCGTCCATCCATTCGTTCGGATGCATCGTGACGGGAATCATGCCCTCCGTGTTGCTGCCATACAGGATGCGCTCGTCTTCCTCCACGACCATCTGATGCCCGTGGATCTGACCGATGTAGGCGATGCGCGGCAGTCCGTCGCGATCCGTGGACGGCCCGTCGAGTTCAAACTCCTCCGTGGAATCGGCATCCTGTCCGATTCCGGCGCTGCCGAGAAAGACTGTCGCCCGCGCAGACGCCAGGCGAAGCGCGTTCAACTCCACGTGGCGTGGCGTTCCCGGGATCATTCGCGGAACAATGACGACGTGATGCAGGTTTCCATAAGGTGAATTGGCCGCCGCCTCACCGTGCATCTCCATCATCTTTGACGCGATGCCCGGCTCCTGCTGCGCATCCACCACCGTGAGCGCAGCGCCGCGCAGTACATGCGTCGTGCCCTGCCCCGCCATGGCCATCGGTCCCAGCAGGCCGGGAAAATCGCTGCCCGTGCCCGGCTCTTTGGCTCGCGGCTCGAGTATGTCGAACACAACACCAATGCGGCACGGTTGACCGGGATTCGCAACCTCTATGTCAACGCTCTCGATACGCCGATCCTCGAGGATGGCCTCCCGAAGCTCATCCGCGTCCACCGTCAGCACGCCACCCTCAAGCGATGTCCCGGAACCCAGTTTCGCGTCGCTCACCTCATGGATTGCGAGAGTGAGTTTCATCCCAATCCCCCCCCTTGTGACACAGGCGCTCGAACGCCTTTCTCACGTTGACACACATTAGGCGGCGTAGCTACTCTCTGTCAATGACATAACAAGGTGAAACGCCCCCTGGAAAAGTCGGTTTGCGGGGCATGTCCACCGTCAAAAAGGGAGTCCCCATGAGTCACCCCGTCGTCAGGGATATCAGGTTCTTTCTCGCTCACACGCCCGGTCTTGTCAGGCACGGGTCAAAACCCACGAGAGAAATCCACGCCAACCACAGCGTGTGGCAGGACATTCAGGGCAGTCTCCGCTCCTTTGACGACGCGGCCGCCTACGCCCCGCACCAGGTCCTGCTCGGCAACATGAAGCCGGACGACCTCAACACCGCCGCCGCGCCGTGGTACGAGAATATGCTGGCCGAATACTCCACAAGTGGCCCGCACGGCGAGCTCGTCAATGAAGACCAGTTCCACGGCCTGCTCAAGGCCGCCGACGAGTTTGATCTCGTCCTCCTTGAAGAGGGATACGCCGCGCGTGTCGCGGCTGAACTCCGCAGCCATCCGCGCGTAACCGACGAGGAGATCGAGCGCATCCAGGGCGTCCCCTACTCGCGCATTGAGGAAAGGCTGTCATCCCGCGAGGGCGCTATTCCTCTCCTGACACGCGACGGCGAGACCATCGGCCTCGTTCAAACGGACTACGTGGACGATCCCTCTCTCGCCCCGGACATCCTCCTTGAGAACCTCACCGTCAAGGCCACCGCGACAATGGCTCTCCGCTCGGTTCTCGCCGAATCCGGCACCGACCCCGCCGGCCTCCAATACGTCATCGGCTCCGGCGAGGAAGCCATTGGCGACCGCTACAACCGTGGCGGCGGCAACCTCGGCAAAGCCGTCGCTGAGGCCGCGGCCTGCGTCAACTCAACCGGCGCGGACGTCAAGGCATTCTGCTGCGCGCCCGTCCACGCGATGGTCGTCGGCGGCAGCCTCGTCCAGTCCGGCGTCTTTCCTGAGGTGGCCGTCGTGGGCGGCTGCTCCCTTGCCAAGCTCGGCATGAAGTTCCGCGGCCATCTCGCCAAGGAAATCCCCGTCATGGAGGACGTGCTTGCCGGTTTCGCCGTGCTCATGGGCCCGGACGACGGCACAAGCCCCATGCTCCGACTCGACAGCGTTGGCCGCCACAGTGTCGGCGCGGGCTCCGTGCAGCAGGCGATTGTCGAGGCGCTTGTCTCCGATCCACTGGACAGGCTTGGCTTGAAATTTGGCGACGTTGCCAAGTACGCCACGGAGATGCACAACCCGGAGATCACGGACACCGCCGGCAGCGGCAACGTCCCCCGCACCAACTACCGCCTCATCGCCGCCCTCGCGGCCCAACGCGGCGAGATCGACAAAGGCTCCGAGTCACGCGACAAATTTGTGGAAAAGCACGGAATGCCCGGCTTCTCACCCACGCAGGGCCACGTTGCCTCCGCCATGCCGTTCATGGCGCATGCGATGGATGACCTGAGGGCGGGCGACTACCAATACTCGATGTTCCTGGCGAAGGGCAGCCTGTTCCTCGGACGAATGACCCACATGTCAGACGGCGAGTCTTTCATCATGGAGGCAAACTCAAGCGCAGGCTAAGTGATCCAAAGTGGCGTATTATGTGCACTAGCGGGGATAACCCCGCCGCGCGTTAGAGGGAGAAGGTGACATGGACCTTGCGGGAAAGCGAGTAATCATCGTCGGAGAGCGGGACGGCGTTCCCGGCCCCGCCATCGAGGCCTGCGTGCGCAGTGCCGGCGCGGAGCCGGTGATGGTGCAAACGCAGTGCTTTGTTTGAACCGCCGCCGGAGCACTTGACCTTGAAGGTCAAGAAGGAATCAAGGCAACGGTCGATAACCACGGCGCAGAGGACATGGTTGTGCTGCTCGGCTCGCCCACTCCGGAGAGCGCAGAGGTCTATGCGCGCACCGTGACGGAGGGTGATCCCTCCTGGGTTGGCCCGCTGGCGGGCATCGCCCTTGGCCTCCCTGTCTTCCACGTCCTGGAAGAAGAGGTCAAGAGCCAGTTCAACGCCGCCGTCTACAAGGA
>DAOUKW010000038.1:0-11871 GCA_034420915.1 Dehalococcoidia bacterium | reverse complement strand
GCGACGTGCCGGGGGTAAACAGGGTTGTTTCCTTGATCTCCACAGGGACGCCGCCGGTGCTGGCAGGGGAGATGATGGTGTTCCTGCCGGTGATGCCCTGTTGGGCCTCACGGACGATGAATTCGCCGCCGCGCTCCTGGATCTCAGCTGTTGCCGCCTCAACGTCCTCAACGTGGAAGCTGACGTGGTGCATTCCTTCGCCGCGCGCTTCCAGCTGCTTGGCGAGCGGAGAGTCGTCTGTGGTGGGTTGGAGGAGCAGGATACGGCCAACGCGGAGGGGAATGATTGCGGCGCGATAACCCTCGTCTTGCGCCTCTCGCTTGACGGTTGCAGTCAGGCCGAGAACATCTTCAAATTTCTGGGCGGCCTCATCGATGTCACGGACAAGGAGGCCAACCTGGTCGAAGCGTTGCAGGAGGAGGTCTTGCTGGTCTGTCATCACGATTGCCTTTCCGAGGGTGTTTAGCCGCGTTGGGAGAGCATGATGAGGGTGCCGAAGAAGTCCTTGGGGTGGACGACGCGGAGGACGCGGTCGCCTTCGCGTTCCTCAACGATGCGGACACCCTGCGACTTTATGTGTTCCGCGAGGCCTTCAGCGTCGCCGGTCTCAAGGACGATACCGTAGACACCCTGGCCGCGTGACGCGATGGCGCGGGCAATGGGGCCGTCCTCACTGGTCTGCTGAGCGAACTCAAATTCGGCGTCCCCGGCGTCCAGCCAACCGGTGATCATACCGGCGCTCTCCCGCTCCATCATGCGGTTGACCTTCATGTCGAAATTCTTTGACCAGTTTTCGACGGCTGCATCGCGATCCTCAGTGGCAACCGTGATGTGGTGGACACGGAGGTCGTGTTCCGTGGGGGTGCGGCGCGTGACCTGGGCGATTTCCGTAAGAACGCTGTTGGCAGCGCGGGGATGGATGAACTCCACCTCGCCGACGAATCCGCCTTCCGGTTCGCCCTGGATGAGCTGCACTTCGCGCTCCTTGAGGGTGGCGATGGTGGAGCGGATGTCCTCGACCTCGAAGCAGACGTGCTGGATGCCCTCGCCACGGCGCTCGATGAAGCGGCCGACGGCACTCTCCGGGTTGATGGGCTGCATGAGTTCGAATCGCACGTTGGAGGTTGGAACGAGGGCAGCGATAAGGCCGCGTTCCTCGATTGTCTCCTGCGCGGCGACCTTCAGGCCGAACAGGTTCTCGTAGGCGTCCGTCGCAGCCTTGAGGTCACTGACGACGACGCCGATGTGGTCTATTCGCTTGAACATCTTTTAGCGTTGGCCTCCCATGTTTTGCGTTTCGAGTTTGCGGTGTTTTGCTTCGCTCTGGATTCCCGCTTTCGCGGGAATGACGGATGGGGGTTAGACGACGAGGAGCTCCTTGTGCATGCCGAAGACGCCGCGGAGAACGTCGCATATCTCGCCGGTCGTGGCACTGGCCTCCACGCAGTCGATGATGGCGGGCATGGTGTTCTCGTTGCTCTTCGCAACGGCCTCCAGCTTCTCAAGAGCCGCCTGCGCCTTATGTCCATCACGATTCCGGCGCACGCTTTCCAGCCGATCCACTTGCCGCTTGGTCTCCTCCGGGTTGATGCGGAGAATCTCCATGGGCGTCTCGTCGCCGGACGTGAAGGAGTTGACGCCAACGACGGTTCGCTCGCGGCTCTCCACCTGCGTCTGGTACTTGTATGAGGCGTCGCCGATTTCCTGCTGTTGGAAACCGTTCTCGATGGCTCGGACTGCGCCGCCCGCCTTGTCGATCCGCTCGATGTAGGCTCGTGCCTCTTCCTCCAACTTGTCCGTCATTGCCTCCACGAAATAGGAGCCAGCGAGCGGGTCGACGGTGTCCGTGACGCCGGACTCGTATGCCAGCACTTGCTGCGTGCGGAGGGAGAGCGTCACCGCGTCCTCGGAGGGCAGGGCAAGGGCCTCGTCCTTGGAGTTCACGTGCAGCGACTGTGTTCCGCCGAGCACGGCGGCCAACGCTTGCAGCGTGGAGCGAACGACGTTGTTGTCCGGCTGCTGAGCCGTCAGCGTGACGCCGGCGGTCTGGGTGTGGAATCGCAGCATCTGCGAGCGGGGATTCTCAGAACCGAACCGCTCAACCATGATCTTTGCCCAGAGGCGGCGCGCGGCGCGGTACTTGGCGACCTCTTCAAGAAGGTTGGACTGGGCAACGAAGAAGAATGAGAGCTGCGGACCGAAGTCATCGACCTTGAGACCGGCCTCGATTGCAGCCTCGACATAGGCGATGGCGTCGGCGATCGTGAAGGCGATTTCCTGCGCGGCGGTGCAACCGGCCTCTCGCATGTGGTAGCCGCTGATGGAGATGGTGTTCCACGCGGGCGTCTCCGTGGCGCAGTACTCAAACAAATCGGTGATGAGGCGCATGGACGGGGCAGGGGGATAGATGTACGTGCCCCGGGCGATGTACTCCTTGAGGATGTCGTTCTGGACGGTGCCGCGTAGTTCCTTTGTGGGGACGCCCTCACGCTTGGCGACGGCGATGTAATAGGCGAGAAGGATAGACGCGGTGGCGTTGATGGTCATCGACGTTGAGACCTTGGCGAGGTCGATGCCGTCAAAGACGATGGCCATGTCCTCAACGTGGGAGACGGGGACGCCCACCTTGCCGACCTCACCGAGGGCGAGCGGCGCATCGGAGTCGTAGCCCGTCTGTGTGGGCAAATCGAATGCCATTGAGAGGCCGGTCTGGCCCTGCTCAAGCAGGTACTGGTAGCGGCGGTTGGTCTCCTCTGCGGACGCGAAACCGGCGTACTGCCTCATGGTCCAGAGTCGGCCGCGATACATGGTGGGCTGGACGCCGCGGGTGAAGGGGAAGCGGGCGGGGTAGCCTACCTTGCTCGCGTATTCCGAGTCTGAAACGTCGCTGGCGTCGTAGAGCGGCTCGATCTCAATTTCGGAGGTAGTCTCGAATCGCTCCTGCCGTTCCTTGTTGCGGGCGACGGCGGGCCCATAGACGCTTTCAAGCCAGTCCTGCTTGGACATGTCTGAACCGTTTGTCACGGGGTTGTCCTCCCATATCCCTAATCCCTCGGCGGGCGCGCTGCTATGCGCGGGACCGCCGCGAATCTATTGGGACTAGGATACAGCGCGAATAGGCGTGTTGTCAGTTGGGGCGAGCAGGAGGGAGGCGCTAAGGGTGGGGGATTAGGTTGTGGCGGCTTCGGGGCCGAGTTCGATCTGTTCGATCGCCTCCATGAGGGCGGAGACGAACTCGGACTCGGGAACGACGCGAACCTTCTGGCCTTTGCGGAAGATGATGCCGCGGCCGTTGCCTGCGGCGATCCCCACGTCGGCGTCCTTTGCTTCACCTGGGCCGTTGACCTCGCAACCCATGACGGCCACGCGCACCGGCTTGTCCACCTGTTTGAGCGCCTCGTCCACCATCTCGGAGTACTTGATGATGTCAACGTCCGCGCGTCCGCAGGACGGGCAGGCAATGAGGGTGACACCCTTGTTGCGCATGTTGAGTGACTTGAGAATCTCCCAACCGGCTTCAACTTCTTTCACAGGGTCTCCGGCGAGGGAGACGCGGATGGTATCGCCGAAGCCCTCGTAGAGGAGGTGGCCGATACCGACGGCGCTGCGGATTGAGCCGCCGAACGGCGTGCCCGCCTCCGTGATTCCCAAATGAAGAGGGTAGTCGACCTGCTCGCCGACGCGGCGGTAGGCCTCCACGGTCATGGGGACATCGAATCCCTTGACGGAAATCTTGATCTGGTCGAAGTCCATCTCTTCGAGGATTCCGACCTCCCAGAGCGCCGTCGCCACCATGTGGTCGACGACGGTGTAGTCGCCCTCGCCCTCCTGGCTGGCCTTGGCGAGCTTGTTGACGCCGTCCGCGAGGCGATGGAAATCACCGGTCTTGCCGATGCCGCCGATGGGGGGCAGGGAACCGAAGTTGACGCCGATGCGGATGGGAATCTCGTATTCCTTGGCAAGCGTGACGACTTCACGAACCTTGTCCGCGTCACGGATGTTGCCGGGGTTCAGCCGGATGCCGCTGACGCCGCTCTTGATGGCCTCAAGCGCGAGCAAGTGGTGGAAGTGGATGTCCGCGATAACGGGGATGGGGGCGCGGCTGCAAATCCATTTGAGGGCCTTTGCAGCATCCATATTCGGGACGGCGCACCGGATGATGTCACATCCGGCGGCAGCAACCTCATAGATCTGCGAGACTGTTGCCTCCACATCACGGGTATCAGTCTTGGTCATCGACTGCACGGCGACAGGGGCATCACCGCCCACGGGGACCTTTCCAACATGGATTTGCCGAGAAACACGTCGCTCCGGCATGGTCTCCCTCCTATCAATAAGGCGACTCTAAACCTACTTACACGATACCACAGAGAGCCTAAGCAATAGGCTAGTTGAGACTGGTTATCAGGGGTTATGAGGTTTCCCAAGGGTTGATGACATCAACGCCCAGGGCAGTGAAGTCTCGTATATTGCGTGTGACTATAACCATGTCATTGACGCTTGCCGTTCCTGCGATCAATAGGTCGATAAGAGCAGGTGGACGGCCGGAACGAACTGCAGCGGCTCGGAATCGAGCAGACCACTCTGCGATTTCACGATCAATAGGGAGAATGCGATCTGCATAGTCCATGAGAAAACGCGACAGGCTCGCCGCGAGTCGTTCCCGACGTCGGCCTTGAGGCGCAAGGTGTAATCCAAATTCCAGTTCGTGGATCACCAGAGACGAAAGCCAAAAGTCAGTCTGTTGAGACAAGAACCGGATCACGGAGGGATCCGGGTAGTCCTTTGTCGTCTCAGATACGACGTTTGTGTCGAGGAGAAATCCAGTCATTTGGCACTGTCTTCATCCTCTTCCAAGTCTTGGAAGGGAATCTCTCGATGGGACTCTCGACTGCGGGGCGGGATTTCAAGATTGGTCCCTCTGGGCATGTTCTCTACCAGCCACTTGCCCAAGGGCATACGGGGCTGCGTCTTCTCATCCCACGTAGCCGCGGGCACGACGACGAACGGCTTGCGGGTACCGATACGCTGTGGTCCCTCCTCCTCTGCCAGTCGTAAAATCTCAGACAGCCGCGCCTTCGCCTCGGTGACAGTCCACACACGTTCAGAACCGGAGTGTTTAATGGCCATGTCGCCTCCTCAATCAGAATACTAGTCTAGTATAGACCAGATTATTGAAACTGTGTTGGCTGCAGCAAAGGCATCATTAAATTCAGATTGACGGAAGCTGACCCACGTCTGCATTACGGCAGGATGGAGTCTCCCTGGAGGAGGCGGGGGAGGTCGATGCCGACGGTGACGAAGAAGACGAGGGAGAGCAGGAAGACGAAGCCGATGAGGTGGACGACGTTCTCGCGTTCAGGGGAGAGGCGTCGTCCACGGCGGACCACTTCCAGGATGAGGAACGGGATGCGGCCGCCGTCCAGGGCGGGGATGGGCAGCAGGTTCAGGATGCCCAGGTTGAGGCTCAGCAGCGCGACGATGATCAGCAGGGAAATGGGTCCGTCCTGCGCCGCCTCACCCGTCGCCTGCGCGATGCCCACCGGCCCCGCAATGCCGGGGTTGGAGGAGGCGCCGACAGCGCGTTGAATCTCGGTTGCGGTGCTCGTGACCACGTTGCCCATGAGCACGATGCCGTTCCACGGCGCTTGCCAAACGGGGGCGGCGCGGCGCTCAAAGACAGGATTGAGAAGGCGAATCGACACACCCATCGGCCCCTCGCCGGGCGGGGGATTCGCGCGAGGAGCAAGGTAAACGGCGAGCGGGACAGACCCACGCAGAACCCGCAACTCCACTTCATTGCCATCCGCGCGGTTGATACGGTCGGAGAGTTGCCCAAGCGTCAGCACGTCTTGCCCGTCCACGGCGCGGATGACATCACCTACATGCAGGTCGGCTTGGTCCGCCGGAGAACCGGCGACGACTTCTTCAATCACGATTTCGCTGTCGACGAGCCGCTCGACTGGCAGGGAGGCGAGGGCGCTGAAGATGAACCACGCGAGCAGGATGTTCATGGCGGAACCGGCCACGAGCACAGTTGCGCGCGCCCAGACAGGCTTGCCCGCGTAGCCGTCGGGCACGGTTGGATCGCTCTCGCCTTCCAGGCGCACAAACCCGCCGACCGGAATCCAGTTCAGGGAATAGACGATGCCGTTGCGCCAGATGCCCTTGAGGCGGGGCGGAAAGCCGATGCCGAGCTCTCGCACACGAATGCCGAGCAGGCGCGCCGCCCAGAAATGGCCGAGCTCATGGATGAGCACGAGGAAGCTCAGTACAACGGCAAAGGCCGCGATGGTGACGAGGATGGACATTGTCAGCGTGCCTTTGCCGAATTTCTGACGTGGTCGCGCGCCCACGCATCGACCGCAAGCAGGTCATCAAGGGTTGGCTGATTCACAGGCTTGTGGGCGTCAAGCGCGTCCTTGATCAAGGACGATATGGAGGTGAAGGGGATGGCGCCGTAGAGGAATAGCTCGACAGCGATCTCGTCGGCCGCGTTGAGGACGGCCGGGTATGTCTTACCGCTTCGGGCAGCATCGACGGCGAGCCAGAAACACGGGAATCGACCACGGTCCAGCGCCTCGAATGTCTGATCAATCGAGTAGTCCATCTCACGCCAATCAGAGGGACGCTCGATGCGCTCCGGGTAGGCAAGCGCGTATTGGATGGGGAGGCGCATGTCCGGCATTGAGAGCTGCGCCTTGAGTGTGCCGTTGGTGAACTCGACCATGGAGTGGACGATGCTCTGCCGGTGCACCATGACGTCAATGCGGTCGTAATCGATGTCGTAGAGCCAACGCGCCTCTATGACCTCCAACGCCTTATTCATCAGGGTGGCGGAATCGATGGTGACTTTGGGCCCCATGCGCCACGTTGGGTGCGCCAACGCCTCTTCCGGCGTGACCGCCTCAAGCTCCTCTTGGCTACGCGTAAAGAATGGGCCCCCGGAGGCGGTCAGGATCAGGCGGCTGACCGAATCTCTAGGCTCACCGACCAGGCATTGCCACAGGGCGTTGTGTTCGCTGTCAACCGGGAGGAGCGCCGCGCCGGTTCTGGCCGCCTCGCTCATCACGAGTTCACCCGCCACGACGAGGATTTCCTTGCTCGCAAAGGCAACGGTCTTGCCCGCCTCGATGGCGGCAAGGGCAGGGACAAGAGCAGCGAGGCCGGGGATGGCGAGGACGACGGCGTCCACGTCTGGGCTGCCCGCGATATCCGCGAGTCTCTCAGGTGTGGACGCCGCGCCTGAGGCGGAGAGAGCGGGGGTAAACTCCGCTAACTGCGCATTGAAGGCGTCGCTATTGCTTCCAGCTGCAAGGCCAACCACGCGGAATCGGTCGGCATTACGCCGGACAACATCCAACGTCTGCGTGCCGATGGAGCCTGTTGATCCAAGGACTGCGATGCGTTTCTGTGCGTCACTCATGTCATTCCATAGTAGTGACGATGGTCACATAGACAAGAATGGCGGGGAGAATCGGCAGCAGGGAATCAAGCCGATCAAGAACGCCGCCGTGGCCGGGGAGCAGGTTTCCGGAATCCTTGATGCCCGCCTTTCGCTTGAGCCAGGACTCGCCCAGATCTCCCAGTTGACCAAGCACGGAGAGCGCCGCGCCCAGTGGGATGGCCGTGACAAGCGGGAGGGTGTCCAGGTCAGCGAACACGGCAAACGCGGCGCTGACCGCCGCCGCGCCGATGACTCCGCCCACCGCGCCCTCCCACGTCTTGCTCGGGCTGATCGACGGGGCGAGTCGATGGCGGCCAATCAGGCTGCCGACGGCGTAGGCGACGGTGTCAGAGGCGAATGTGATGAGGATGGCATAGGAGAGCCACACGAGGCCATCATCCGATTCGCGGAGCGCGAGGCCGGACGCGAGAGAGACGGCTACGGCGAGGGACACCAAGAGCCAGAAGCCGAGGCTGAATCGCCGCAGCAGGGCGTGTAGCTCCCAGATCGCGACCAGCACCACCGCCGCCGCCACGAGCAGTAGGGGAATGCCGCCCAGCCAGACGGCGAGAGCGAGGATCGGAATGCCGACGGCAGCTGTCGCGAGACGGAGGGGCAGAGAATCCCTGTTTCTCGCCGCGTCCTCTTGGTTCATACCCATAGAGAGATTATGGGGGAGAGGGGCAGGGTACGTTCGCCTATTCCCCCTCTACGCCTCCGAAGCGGCGTTTGCGGGCGGCATAAGCATCAAGGGCTTTGGTTACTTCTTCAGGGCCGAAATCCGGCCAAAGAGTCGGCGTGAAATAGAGCTCCGCATAGGCGGCCTGCCAGAGAAGGAAATTGCTGATACGCAGTTCGCCGCCGGTGCGGATGATCAGATCCGGGTCCGGCAGGCCGTTGGTGAACAGGCGGCTCGCGAATGCGACTTCATCCACCTCGTCGGGCGCAATATCGTCCTTCAGCAGGGTCCGGGCCGCCTCAAGAATCTCCTCGCGGCCTCCGTAGTCGAACGCGACGCTGAGCGTGATGCCGGTGTTGCCCTTCGTCATGTCAACAACACGGTCGATGGCGGCAGCGATGTCCGGATTGATGCGGTCCTTGCGACCAAGGTGAACGAGCCGTGCTCCCTCCTGGTGCAGACGGGGAGCGTCCTGCTTGATGGCCTCGGCTGCGAGCGTCATCAGGCCCTGGACTTCTTCGGAGGGACGCCGCCAATTCTCCGTGGAAAAGGCGTAGAGCGTCAGATAGCGGACTCCCCGCTCAGAAAACGCGCGGACGACATCATGGAGCTTGATGCGGCCATGCTGATGCCCCTGTTCGCGTGGGAGTTCGCGTTCCCGCGCCCATCGTCCGTTGCCATCCATGACGATGGCGACGTGCTGCGGGGTGGCAGTGGGGAGGCGGGATTCGTCCGATGGTGTCATGCGCAAGCTATTTTGGCGCTAGACTTCCATGACCGCGGCTTCCTTGGCCGCCCCCATCTCATCCACCTGGCCGGTATAGCGGTCGGTGATCTTCTGGAGTTGGTCTGCCGCGCGGCGTTCCTCGTCCTCGGAGATTTCCTTGTCGCGCTCCAAGCGGCGCAGGTGGTCCATGGCGTCACGGCGAACGTTGCGTATCGCCACGCGCTCATCTTCGGCCTTGGAGCGGACCAGCCGGCTCATCTCCTTGCGGCGCTCCTCCGTCATCTGTGGAATCGGGATGCGGAGCAACTGGCCGTCCGCGACAGGAGATAGCCCCAGGTCTGTCTGGAGGATGGCACGCTCGATGGCCGTCGTGGCGGAGCGGTCATAGGGCTGTACGACGAGGAGGCGCGGTTCTGGGGCAGTGATGGTCGCCAACTGCTTGAGGGGGGTGGGTGTCCCGTAGTAATCGACCCGGAGTTCCTCGATCAGGGTAGGGGAGGCGCGGCCGGTGCGGATGCCTGCCAACTCGCGGTCAAGAACCTCACAGGTGACCTGCATTCGATGTTCGGCGTCGTCGAGAATCTCTTGCGTCATGGCTTGTCCTCCCTCCGGGCGGGCGCGCTCAGCGTGTACCGTTCGCGTTGACGAGCGTGCCGACCGTCTCCCCTTTCAGTATTCTGCCAAGACTTCCCGTGTCAAAGATGTCAAAGACCACGATGGGCAGGCTGTTGTCCATGCATAGAGTCAGCGCCGTGCTGTCCATGACGCCAAGCCGCAAATTGAGAGCCTCCATGTAGCTGATGGCGGAATACCGCTTGGCGTCCGGCTGCTCATTGGGATCGGCATCATAGATTCCGTCCACCTTGTTCTTGGACATGAGGAGAACGTCCGCGCCCACTTCAACGGCGCGCAGAGAGGCCGCGGTGTCCGTTGTCATATACGGGTTGCCGGTTCCGGCGGCGAAGATGACACCACGGCCCTTCTCCATGTGCCGGATGGCGCGGCGGCGGATGTACGGCTCCGCGACGGCCTGGATGGCGATGGCGGAGAGAGTGCGGACATCCGCTCCGAGGCTTTCAAGCGTTGTCTGGAGCGCGAGAGCGTTTATGACGGTGGCCAACATGCCGGAGTAGTCGGCCGTGGCGCGGTCCATGCCGGACTCCTGGGCGATTCTGCCGCGCCAGATGTTGCCGCCCCCCACGACGATGCCCATCTGCACGCCGGTTTGCAGGACGTCAGATATCTCTGATGCGACAACGCGGACGGTATCAACGTCAATGCCGGACGCGCGAGGGCCCATCAGCGCCTCGCCACTGAGCTTGAGGAGGACTCGCCGCGGTTTGTCGCCGTCCAGCGTGGCAGCCTCTTTTCTCTGCGTCTCCGTGTCCGCGTTCTATTCCTCGCCGATGCCGTAGCGGGCAAATCGCCTGATGACGATATTCTCGCCCACCTTGGCGACGGTGTCGGTAAGAAGGTTGCTGATAGTTTGGCTTGCGTCTTTGACGAATGGTTGGTGGAGCAGCCGGGGCTCGCCGGAGGACGTGTCGAGATCATCGAGGGGGATTTCATCGTCGATGGCCTGCGGGTTCATCGCGGCGACCTGGAGGGCGATATTATGGGCGAGTTCCCTGAAATCCTCCGTGCGCGCGACGAAATCCGTCTCGCAGTTGAGCTCAACGATGACGCCGATGCGCCCGCCTGCGTGGACGTAGGTCTCGACGAGTCCCTCGTTTGCCGCGCGTGAGGCCTTCTTGGCGACAGTGGCGATGCCACGCTCCTTGAGCAAGTCGCTCGCCTTGTCCATGTCGCCCTGCGCGTCTTCCAGGGCGCGTTTGCAGTCCATGATGCCCGCGCCGGTGCGCTCCCGGAGTTCCTTGATGGCATCAGCCGAGATTGTCGTCACTCCACACTCCTGTCGTTATCGTTCGCGCGCCGTCCATCCCGGGCGGCGCGGTTAGTGCCTGCTGTTTCTTGCCGGAGCCCGCGCGATTGCAGGCTTGCATGGCTTGATTTCGTTGGATCAGGGCAGGGGGCGTCAGGCGGTCGCTCCGGCGGCCTCGCCCTCCTGTCTCATATTCTGTCCCTCGGTGGCACCCTCGATGATGGCGTCGGCGATGTGGCCGGTCATCAGGCGGAGGGCGCGGATGGCATCATCATTGCCGGGAATCGGGTAGTCAATGAGGTCAACATTGCAGTCTGTATCCGCGATGGCGACTATCGGAATCCCCATCTTTCGCCCCTCGGCGATGGCAATCTTCTCGCGGGCGGCGTCGATAACGTAGATTGCGCCGGGCATCTCCGTCATCTCCTTGATGCCGCCGAGATACCTGTTGAGCTTGGCGATGCGGTCCTCAAGGCGTCCTGCCTCCTTCTTGGGCAGAAAGGCGAACTCTCCCTTGGAACGGCGGTCCTCCTGCCGAACGAGGTAGTCAATGCGTGACTGGATGGTCCTGAAGTTGGTAAGGGTGCCGCCCAGCCAACGCTGGTTGACCCACGGCTGATCGGCGCGCGTGGCTTCGGACGAGATTGCGTCCTGCGCCTGCTTCTTGGTGCCGACGAAGAGCACCTTCTTGCCGGACATGGCAACCTCACGAACGAACTCGGCGGCCGCCTCAAGGCGATTGAGAGTCTTCTGGAGATCGATGATGTGGATGCCGTTGCGCTGCGTGAACACAAACGGCTTCATCTTGGGGTGCCAGCGGCGTGTGGGGTGTCCGAAATGGACTCCGGCCTCCAACAGCGTCTTCATCGTGATTTCAGGCTTATCGCCGTTTTCCGGAGTCGGCGGCGTTTCCGCCGCGGCCTGAATCGTCGTCGTTTCCTCGCTGGCCGTTGTTGTCCCACCGTCAGTCGTCAAGAGCCACCCCTTTGAATCCGCAATACATATCTGGCTCAGTATAGCACGCGAGCCATGAGACGCTTAGGTTGACCGCAGATACGGGCACACATACAATCTTATGTGCCGCCAAGCGCAAAAAAGACAAGGAATTCGCCCGCATGGCCGCCGGCGGTTGACAC
>DAOUKW010000037.1:0-10765 GCA_034420915.1 Dehalococcoidia bacterium | reverse complement strand
GGCCGCGGGCATCCTCGTGCTTGAATCGCTCTCACACGCGCAAGCGCGCGGCGCGACGATCTATGCGGAAGTCGCGGGATACGGAGCGTCCAGTGACGCCTTCGATTTCGTGCAGCCGCGTGACGACGGCGCGGGCGCGGCCCGGACCATGCGATGGGCGCTCGACAACGCCGGAATCGACCCCTCAGAGGTCAGCTACATCAACGCACACGGAACATCAACACCGCTCGGCGACGCCGCTGAAACAACTGCAATCAAGGCCGTATTTGGCGACCGCGCCTACCAGATTCCGGTCAGTTCCACCAAGTCCATGATCGGCCACGCGCTCGGCGCGGCAGGCGGCGTGGAGGCCATCGCCGTCGTCAAGTCCATTCAGACCGGCGCGATCCACCCCACCATCAACCTGCAAACGCCCGACCCGGCCTGCGATCTTGACTACGTCCCGAACGAGGCGCGTGACGCAGACGTCCGTGTCGCCCTGTCCAACAGCTTCGGCTTCGGCGGCCAAAACGCCTGCGTCGTCTTCACAAAGATGGAGTAATTGAGGTGCCAATAACTGACAGTCAGGAGTGGTACCCTTCCCCTCATTCCGGCTTTCGCCGGAATCCATCGGGATAATCCCCCTCCCCCCTTGCGGGGGAGGGCTGAGGTGTCATTCTGAGCGCAGCGAAGAATCTAAGGACTTGATTGCGTGAACCTGTCACTTACTCTATCGAAGGTAATGGGTTCGCATACGCTGTAGGGGTGGGGCTGGCTTCAAACGCAGTTGGCGGCTTTCCCACACCGAAGACGTCATGGCAAATTGCAGCCATTTCCCTGCCTGAGAGCGACCATGATTCACCACGTTCATCGAGGGGGTAAAGCTCCTCGCTTAGAATGACCGTTTCATAAATACGCTCGTTGTGGGCGGATTCATCTAAACTGCACGATACTTGTGCCCTCCCGCCAGAAGAAGAAGAGTTCACCCGCCAAGAGGGAACACGATTGCGTTCACGCTCCAATCTATCGCAAATCAGATATTCTCCGCCGCCCCCGTATTCCGCTCGAGATTCTACCTTGACAGACCGCCTGTGGCTCGAATTGCCAACTTCATAGCAAGTTACAGAGAATCCCGTCAAAAGCGACCCGTTAATCCCCCCTAAAGGTTCCCAATCCTCATATTTAACTTGCGTCAGTATATCGGTCAGAGAATCGGTCGAGTTCTCCGTGAGTAGGTCTGCGCCTGGGACACTTACAGCAAAATCAAGATCAGTTAGCGCATCTGCGAACACACCCACCCCTGGCAAGGAATCGGTAGCCTCTCTGTGGGCAATATCGAACTGCTCATCAAACGCGCCGCCTGTTGCCGTTATCGACGAGATAGCAATAACTGATCCGACCAAGCCCTCAATAATCACGCGTATCATCACGCCTCCCGTTCCGTGCGATTACCACGCACCCAACGGATAGCACGTTCCACTGGCGAGAGGGAGGTTCCATCATTCATTTTGGCGAACTTTGCTCCCGCCATGACCCATTGACGTCTCTGGGAATCATCCATAGCGACAAGGGCATCCCAATCAACCTTATCACCCACAGGTGACGCGGACCTTAAAGCTTTGTTTTCAGCAATCAGCTTATTGTTGTGCCCGGCCAGTCGCGCGTTCTCTCGTTTAGCCTCTTTGAGCTCAGACTCTAGTCTCCGAGCTCCCACAAGACTCGTGGCCTGACGTATCACTTCAGATTTGTCCCTACGCCTTTTCAGCAGCGCTCCAGCCTTGCGTTTCAGTTTGAGCATGATCTGAACCGTCACACCTATGGCAATAACCACGACCGCCACAACGAGCACTTCCTCAGTAAAGGCAAGATTGGGCAATGTGTTGCCCACGACATACACGAGCAGACCAGCAACACTATATGCTGCTAATCGCCACAACATCACTCTCTGCCTTCGCTGGGATGGTACAGGTCGTTCGGCACAATTCCTCTAGCCCCCCGCCTCGTTCAGAAGCTTCCGCAGCACCGTATGCAAGATACCCCCGTTGCGGTAGTAATCCGCCTCCACCTGCGTATCGATTCGCACCGTCGCCGAGAACGTCGTCTCTGACCCGTCCTTGCGCCGCACGGTAACGCCGATGTCCTGCCCCGGCTCGATGCCACTATCAAGACTGCCGATCGTCACCGTTTCCCGGCCTGTGATGCCGTAGGTCTGCGCGTTCTCACCCTCGTGGAACTGTAGAGGCAGCACGCCCATGCCAACAAGGTTGGAACGATGAATCCGCTCAAACGACTCCGCAATCGCCGCACGCACGCCGAGCAGGTACGGCCCCTTGGCCGCCCAATCGCGACTTGAACCGGAGCCGTACTCCTTGCCACCAAAGATGACCGTCGGCACGCCCTCCTGCTGATAGCGCATGGCCGCGTCATAGATGGGCATCTGCTCGTTCTCGGGCAGTTTCAAAGTGAACCCGCCCTCCACGTCGTCCAGCATCTGGTTCTTGATGCGGATATTCGCGAAAGTACCGCGCATCAGGATCTCGTGGTTGCCGCGCCGCGAGCCGTATGAGTTGAAGTCCGCCTGCAGCACGTCCCGCCCCTGCAAAAACTGCCCTGCCGGACTGCGCGCCGCGATGTTTCCCGCCGGCGAAATGTGGTCAGTCGTCACGGAATCCCCAAGCACTGCCAGCACCCGCGCGTCCTCAATTACCGGCAACGCGGGAGGGTCAAGTGGGAAATCCTTGAAGAATGGCGGCTCCTGCAGATACGTCGAATCCAGCTCCCATTCGTACAGCTCTCCTGCTGGAGCTTCAAGCTCCTTCCACTGCTCATCCCCGTCGAAGATCGCCCCGTACTGCTGCTCAAACATATCCGGGCTGACGTTGTTGGAGATGGCCTGCTGAATATCATGCTGCGATGGCCAGATGTCGCGCAGGAACACTCCTTGACCGTTCGGGTCGGTCCCTAGCGGCTCAGCCGTGAAATCGATGTCCATCCGCCCCGCCAGCGCATACGCCACAACCAGCATCGGCGACGCCAGGTAATTCGCTTTGACGTGCGGATTCACCCGTCCCTCAAAGTTCCGATTGCCGGACAGCACCGCGGCCGCCACCAAATCGCTGTCCTCAATGGCATTGGCGATGTCCTCCGGCAGCGGCCCGGAGTTGCCGATGCACGTCGTGCAGCCGAAACCCACCGTGTGGAATCGCTGCGCCTCCATGAACGGCACAAGCCCGGCGGCCTCAAGATAGTCCGTCACAACCTTCGACCCCGGCGCCATCGACGTCTTGACCCATGGCTTGGTCGTAATTCCAGCCGTAACAGCGTTCTTTGCCAGAAGCCCCGCCCCGATCATCACCGATGGGTTGGATGTATTCGTGCAGGACGTGATCGCCGCAATAACGACCGACCCATGCTGCAACTGGAACGCCTCCACCCCGTGTCCAACAACCGCCGTCTTCTCGGCCTCCTCTCCGGTCAGCCCAAAACCGCGTTCTGTGGGAGACAGCGTCAGGTGCTCCTGGAAACTCGACTTCACACTGCCAAGCTCCACCCTGTCTTGCGGCCGCTTCGGCCCCGCCAGCGACGGCACAATGGTGCTCAGATCAAGCGACAAGGTGTCCGAATACATTGGATCCGGTGTGTCATCCGTCCTGAACAGTCCTTGCGCCTTCGCGTACTTCTCCACGAGATCAATCAACTCCGGGCTCCGCCCCGACAGCCTCAGATACGCCAGCGTCTCGTCGTCGATGGGGAAATAGCCCATCGTCGCGCCGTATTCCGGCGACATATTCGCAATCGTCGCGCGGTCCGCCACCGGCAACCCCGTCAGGCCCGATCCATAGAACTCAACAAAGTCCCCAACCACGCCGTGCGCCCGCAGCATTTCGGTCACGGTCAGCACAAGATCGGTCGCCGTTGCGCCCTCGGGCAGGCTGCCGGACAGTTTGAATCCCACCACGCGCGGCGCAAGCATGTAATACGGTTGGTCGAGCATCACAGCCTCGGCCTCGATGCCCCCAACACCCCAGCCAAGCACCCCAAGCCCGTTGATCATCGTGGTGTGGGAATCCGTCCCCACCAGCGAGTCCGGGAACGCCACGCGCTGCCCGTCCTCCTCCTTGGTCATCACCACGCTGCCCAGGTATTCAAGGTTCACCTGGTGGACGATGCCCGCCCCCGGCGGCACAACGCGGAAATTATCAATCGACCCCTGCGCCCACTTGAGCAGCTTGTACCGCTCCCCGTTCCGCTCGTACTCCTTCTCGACGTTCCCGCTCAGCGCATACGCCGTCCCAAAGAAGTCAACCTGCACCGAGTGATCGATAACGAGGTCAACGGGCACCACGGGATTGATGACGGACGGGTCCGCCCCAGCCCGCGCCATCGCGCTCCGCAGCGCCGCCAGGTCGACCACCGCCGGCACGCCCGTGAAGTCCTGCAAAATAACCCGCGCCAACTTGAGCGGCACCGTGATCTCCCCCGGCTCCGCCTGCCACCCCGCCAACGCGCGAACGTCCTCCTCGAGAACGTCGTACCCGTTCACGTTCCGCAGCAGGCTCTCGAGCATCACCTTGATCGAGAACGGCAGCCGTGACACCTCCCCGACGCCCTGCTCCTCGAGAGCGTTGACGTCGTAATACCCCACCGGCCCGGAGCCTGTCTCCAGCGTTCGCCGCGCCGAAAAAACATCTTGATTAGTCATTCGACACTATCCTGTTGCTATCTATTCATATTCGTTGTTCAAGCCGCGCCATAGTCTAGCAGAATATACCCTTAACTCCTCGTTCACCCTGAGCCTGTCGAAGGGTCATTCCCGCTCCTCCACCCGCATTCCCGCGCCCCCTCCGTCATTCCCGCGAAAGCGGGAATCTGAATCCCATTTGCTCACCAACCCGGGTGCGACCCTCACTCCGTCCCCCTAGTACCCCCGCCCATGCTCATACACATTGACCAGCGGCCGTCCACCCAGATACCGCCCCAGGTTCTCCAAAAAGACCTCCACCACACGCTCATCACGGTCCGCCGACCCCGCCCCCGAATGACCGGTAATCAGCACGTTCTCCATGTCCCACAGCGGACTCTCATCCGGCAGCGGCTCCGTTGCGAACACATCCAAATACGCCCCGCCAACGCGCCCCGACTCCAACGCCGCGATCAACGCTCCCTCGTCAACAAGGTCGCCCCGTGCCACGTTGATAAACCGCGCCCCTTCTTTCATTGCCGCGAACTCGGACACGCCGATCATCCCCACCGTTTCGGGCGTCCGCGGCGCGCACAACACCACGTAATCACTTGCGGTCAGCGCCTCGGCCAACCCATCCTGTCCAACAACTCGCCTAAACGGCCCGATGTCCGACCCTTCCGTGGGAGCGGTCCGCCGCACACCGATAACTCGCATCCCCATCGCGCGACACCGTTCCGCTATCGCAGTCCCGATCTTCCCCGCCCCGATAACCGTGACGACCTTTCCCGCAACGTCCTCCGGCGTATACCGCAGCCATTCATGCCTGCCCTGCCGCCGCACGGCCTGCGGAAATCCCTTCGCCAGCGCGATGATCGCCCCCACAACCGTCTCGCTCAGCGGCCTTGCATGAACCCCGGACGATGACGTAATCACGATATCCGCATCAAGCAGCCCCGGCGAGCGGTCCACATAGTCGATGCCCGCCGCCTGCGAATGAATCCACTTCAGGTTGGGCATCGACTCCGGCACGCCGGGCGGCAGCCGCAGCGTCAACAACACCTCTGCCCGAGGAACCAGCGGCAGCAATTCGTCAGGGAACGACGGCCACAGCTGCGTCGGCGTGGGCAGTGGCGGAATTTCTCGATTCAACAGCCGTACCCGCGTATCCGCCGCCGCAATCCGCTCCAAAAGCGCATCCGCCATCGCCCACCCCACCAGGATGGAAACCTGCTCACCTCGTCCTATGCCGCTCATACCCGCATCCTACAACCAAAGCACCACCTGCCCTCCTCTCTCTTTGAAACGCCTTCCCTCATCCAATATGCTTATAATCTCCATAAGCAAACCTGATACGTAGGGTGGGTAATCAATTCAGCCATGCAGGACGCGAGCACGGACGGCGCAACGGCCTCTGCCCCAACCTTCGCCGTGGAATGGGACGCCGGCCATATGGGCTGCGGCGAAGTCCTCATACAGCTCCGACTCCGATTCCGCCCCCTCCAAACCGGCGAGCTTTTCCGCCTGATCACGCGCGACATCGCCGCCCCGCTCGAGATCCCCGCGTGGTGCCGCGTCACCAAGCGCAATCTGGTTCACGCCGAACACCCCGAGTACTGGATCGAACAGAAATAGCAGGCGGCCAAAGCCGCCCGAGGAGGAACTCAACAAATGTCGGACAGGGTTTGTATCAGCCTCACTCACGCCGGTGATGATCCCGACCGCACAACGGTCGCTTTCGTCCTCGCCAACGCCGCCCTCGGCTCCGAAAAGGAGACCGTCGTCTTCCTCAGCACGGAGGGCGTCCGCGTCTCGCAGAAGGGCTACGCGGATGACATCAACGAGGAGGGATTCGCCCCCCTCTCGCAGCTGATGAACAACTTTGTGGAGGGCGGCGGACGGATCCTCGTCTGCGCCCCCTGCTTCAACAAGCGCGGCCTCGAACCCGCCAACCTCATCGACGGCGCGGACGTCGTCGGCGGCGCAACTCTCATCGAGTTCATCTCCGAGGGCGTCCCCGTCATCTCGTACTAGCCGAGGCGATCTCTCCGAACACGCCGGTCAGGTAACGATCATGGACGCAGCCGCGCAGCATACGCATAGCCCGGACACCACGCTCGACGGCGGCAGCCTCGACTGTGGCGGTGGCCTCCTGCTGCTCATCCGCCGCGCCATCGACCCCCTGCCCCCCGGCGGCCTGCTCGAGATCCTGTCCACCGAGCCGACCGTCGAAGTCGAACTCCCCGCGTGGAGCCGCATGACGGGCAACGAACTGGTTTCGTGGACGAAGGCCGGCGATCTGCGCAGCTTCCTTGTAAGCAAAGGCGCGCTGGCGAGCCGCAGCGCCAACGGCCACACGGAAACCGCGCCCCCACAAACCACCCTCCGCCCCGCCGTGGAGGTCTCCATTCCCACGTCCCTCCCCGCCCCGTCGCCCGCCCCCGTCGTCGCGCCCCTCTCCGTCATGGGCATCGGTAGTTGGCCCCGCCCCGCGTGGATGCTCCGCGCGATCCACGACCGGCTTGAAGGCCGCATGACCGACGACGAGTTCGCAGAAACGGCCAACGATGCCGTCCGCCTCAGCGTGCAGGCCCAGCAGCGCGCGGGAGTCGGCGTCCTCACGGACGGCGAGCAGCGCCGCGACAACTACGTCAGCTTCGTCGGTGGCCTGCTGGACAACTCCCAGCTCATCCCGCTCACCGATCTCGCCGCCATGGTGGACGACTCCGAGGAGTTTGAACGCGAACTCGCCGCCCTTGACGTCCCCGCCTCCAGCGTCCGGCACCCCGTTGTCTATGGCCGCCTCGGACGCAGCGACTCGCTTGCAGTCCATGAGCTCGATTTCGCCAAAGATCTGGCGGAGGGCACACCCGTCAAGGTCGCGCTCCCCGGCCCCTATCTGCTCACTCGCACCATGTGGCTCGACTGCCTCCGCGAAAGCCCCTACACCACCCGCGAAGAGCTGGCCGAAGACGTCGTCCGCGTCCTCCGTGAAGAGGCCCATTATCTGCTCGCCGCTGGCGCGTCCATCGTCCAATTCGACGAGCCGGTCCTGACCGAGGTCGTCCACGGCTCCTCCCGCGCGCGCCGCAGCTTCATGTGCGGCGCGCTCAGCGAGCGGTACGACACCGCAACTGAACTCGCTTTCGCCCAAGACCTACTGGCACGAGTAACACACGGCCTCCCGCGCGAACGCCTCGCCATGCACGTCTGCCGCGGCAACTGGACCTCGGACGAATCCGCCGCCCTCAGCGGTGACTACGCCCCTCTCATCGACCTCCTCTCAGCCGTCGATGTTGGCACGCTATTCCTTGAATTGAGCACGGAACGCGCAGGTGAAATCGACGTTCTCGCCGGACTCCCCAACGACAAGCGCATCGGCGTCGGCATCGTCAATCCCAAGTCCCCGCACGTCGAAGAGCCTGACCTCCTTGACACCCGCATCCACCGCGCCATCGATATCTTTGGCGAACACCGCGTCCTCTTCACGCCGGATTGCGGCTTCGCCACCTTCGCCGACAACCCCGTCTCCTCCGCCGCCATCGCTGAGGCCAAACTCCAGGCCATCGTCGCCTCCCGCAACCGCATCGCCCAGCCGCGATGACCCCCCAAACCCAAACTCTCCCACTCCCCTTATATATCCACATCCCCTTCTGCCGTTTCAAGTGCTTCTACTGTGATTTCAACACCTACGCCGGCATTGAAAAACTCATCCCCGACTATGTCGCCGCCCTCACCACGGAGATCCGTCGATGGAACGAGGCCCTGAATCGCGCCGATATCCGGCCAGAAACTGAGACGATCTTCTTCGGCGGCGGCACCCCATCCCTCCTGTCAGCCGCCCAGGTCGAAGACATACTGAGGGCCTTTGCCCCCAGACTGGATTTCCGCGACGACATAGAGATCTCCATGGAGGTCAACCCGGAAAGCGTCACGCGCGACTTCGTCCGTGACGTCATGTCCCTCGGCGTCAACCGTTTCAGCATGGGTGCCCAGAGCTTTGACCCCTCGGAACTGCAGATGCTCGGACGTCTCCACGACGCGGGCGGAACGGAACGCGCCCTGAACGCCCTGCGGGCCGGCGGCGCGGACAACGTCAATCTCGACCTCATGTACGGCCTGCCCCGCCAGACCCTCAAGACGTGGGAATCCAGCCTCACGGGCGCGCTGAAACTCGCCCCGGAGCACCTGTCCCTCTACGCCCTCACCGTCGAGGAATCAACGCCGTTCCACGGATGGGTAGAGTCAGGACGCCTCCCATCCCCCGACCCCGATCTCGCCGCTGATATGTATGAGATGGCCGAGCAGCGCATGGCCGACGCTGGCCTGGAGCAATACGAAATCTCCAACTGGGCTAAGCCAGGCCGCGAGTGCCAACACAACCTCCGCTATTGGTTCAACACCCCGTTCCTCGGGTTCGGCCCCGGCGCCCATTCCCATATGTTCGGCGCGCGCTTCTCCGTCATGCGTCAGCCCCGCGGCTACATCGATCGCATGGCCGAACTGGCAAAGCAGCCCCTCTCAGAGTTCCCCCCACTGCCACCGCTCGATGGCCCCCTCGACAGCGCGGATGTCATCAACCACATCGCCCCCATCGACTCCGTTGACCCCTACACCGACTCCATGCGCCAGGCCGAAACCCTCGTGCTTGGCCTCCGCCTCAACCGCGGCGTCCACGAAAACGACTACAAGGCCCGATTCGGCTCCACACCCACCGACCTCTTCGGCCCCGCCCTCCAACAATCCATTGCCGACACCCTCCTCGAACGCACCAATCACGATGTCGACGAACCAACTGCTAGCGACCTCGGCGAACCAAGCGGCAGCATCCTACGACTAACCCCCCGCGGCCGCCTCCTCTCCAACGAAGTCTTCGTCCGAATCATGTCCACCGCCTAACCCTGCTCTGTCATTCCGAGCGCAGTCGAGGAATCTAAAGCCTCAATTGCGCGTCCAACCCCGTAACGCACTCCCTCCGTCATTCCGGCGCAGGCCGGAATCCACTCCGTGGCCCGCAGGGCCACAACTCCCCCTCCCCTAGGAAGAAAGCCGGGGTGAACGGAGGCCAGAGACTGCCAGTGACGCTTGACGTACAGCGTATATTTCTCTACGCTGAGCAGGCATGATACTGAGCTTTCGGGATCGACGAACGGAGCGATTTGCAGAAGGCGAGTTTGTCAGGGAGTTCCAATCTTTCGAGACACAGGCAGAAAGACGCCTGGCTATTCTGAACGCTGCTCCGTCCTTGCAGACGCTCGCTAAGTTGCCCGGCAATAGGTTGGAAGCTCTGCGGGGCGACCGTGCAGGACAGCATTCGATTCGCATCAATCAACAATGGCGTATCTGCTTCGTCTGGGTGGAGGGATCGGGGGCGGCAAACGTCGAGATTGTCGACTACCACTAGTGGCAGAGCAGACGCAGTGTGAAAGGAGGCAGGCCATGACGTTCAGGAGAATCGTTCATCCCGGATCGATCCTCAGCGATGAACTGACCGAGGTCGGCATTACTCCGACGGCGTTCGCACGGGAGATTGATGTGCCGCCAAACCGGATCAGCCAGATTATCGCTGGGAAGCGTTCAATCACCGGGGATACTGCGCTTCGACTTGGCCACTGGTTCGGGGTGGAGCCGCAGTTCTGGCTGAACCTCCAGTCACAGTATGATCTGGCGCTTGCAGAGCGGGATGTCGGTGGACGGGTACGGGAGTTGCCAACGGCCGCTGGACGGTAGGAAGCGCCCCGCTCACCCTGACCCTGCCGAAATGGGGGCCAATCCCCTCCCCCTTGATGGGGGAGGGCCAGAGTGGGGGTGACACTACCCCCGTTCACCCTGAGCCTGTCGAAGGGCGCTCCCCTCTGTCATTCCGAGCGCCACAACTTGTCATTCCGAGCGCAGTCGAGGAATCTAAAGCGCAATCCCTCCTAACTGGTTGGACGCAGCCTATCCATTTCTATGACACATGTCTTACTCTGTGCATAGAAGTCTGCGAATCGGCATAATACTCACACGATGGACATCTATGAGCAGATGCTGCCAATGATTTGTAAAGCAGCGGTCAAGACTACGGCTCACGCTGGATTGGGGGCCTAGTGGCTGCTCATATTA
>DAOUKW010000036.1:0-11997 GCA_034420915.1 Dehalococcoidia bacterium | reverse complement strand
CGATAAAGGCATCCAGCGCCATCTCATACACAATGACCGGGTGCATGGGGCCCTCGCCGTTCGCCGGGCTGCCCGGATGCGTGTACAGGAACGCCCACGGCCTCACCAGCGTCTCGCCCAGGTGCTCGCCGTTGATGATGTCTCCGAATCGTCCGAGGAACATGCCAAGCAACAGCCCCGGCGTGACCAGATCCACCATGCGTCCCACGGGATAGCGGTGCCGCCACGCGTAGAATGTGCCGGCAAGCGTCGCGCCCAAGATGCCGCCGAGCAGACCGATTCCGCCTTCATAGATGCGGAGAATGAGCAGCAGATCGGTCGCGTAATAGTCCCAGTTGTCAATCACGTGGACCAGCCGTGCGCCGATCAGCCCGCCCAGCACGGCCCAGACCGCCGTGCCGTAAACGGCGTCTTCATGGATGCCATGCTTGCGGCCCATATACACGGCCCAGATAACGACGGCAACAATGCCTACCGCCGTAAAGAATCCGTGCCACGTCACGAGGAACGGGCCAATCTCAAAGATCGTGGGGTCAATCCCAATGTTGATGGCGGCAAGAACGTTCAAGTTGTGCTACCTCGCTGGTTAGAATTGGCCGGTCATGCGCCCTGCGGCTCCACAACCTTCCGTCTCACTATTCTATGCCCCCGCCGTCACATCTGTGAATCGACTTCTCGCGGTAACGAACCGCCTTGCTTATAAGACTTTGTGATATTCTTCTCTAGACGTGACGTAACGCATCTCTAACTATTCAAAAAGGACGGCCCCGAAATGCTTGTTCAGGGTGTACGCGATTTCCTTGTGTACCTCACCACTGTCAAAGGCTTCTCCGCCAATACATCGGAGGCCTACCGTAGTGATATGACCCAACTGACAGAGTGGCTTGCCGCCCCGTCCGAGGACCTGGCGCCCACGGAATTGTGGACGGACGTTTCACGTGACCATCTCCTTGGATTTGTTGACAACCTCAAGTCTCGGGAATACGCCACAACTACTATTGCGCGTAAGATTGCCGCTGTGAAGTCCTTCTTCTCCTATATGACCACACATGATCTTCTTCAATCCGACCCCTCTGAGGGACTCAGTTCACCGAAAGTGGGCAGGGCGCTGCCGTCGCCTCTCGGCGTGGATGAAGTCGAATCGCTCTTGAATCAACCGAGAGGCAAATCAACGCCGGAGGCTATGCGCGCATCCGCCATGCTTGAACTCCTTTATGCGACGGGAATGCGTGTCTCGGAACTCGTCTCTTTGAGCGTCGCCGACGTCAATCTCGATGAAGGTTATGTACGATGCCGCGGCAAGGGGTACAAGGAGCGGATCATTCCCGTCTACCCAGAGGCCATCCGCGCCTTGCGTCTCTACATTGATGAGGCCCGCCCAAGGCTCCGCCGCCGGCGTGACGAGCCTGCTCTGTTCCTGAATCGACGTGGCAACCGCCTCACCCGGCAGGGCTTTTGGCTTCTTCTCAAGTCGCTTGCCGCCGAGGCTGGCATCACGCACAGCATCACGCCGCATACCCTTCGCCACAGCTTCGCAACACACCTGCTGCGCGGCGGCGCAGCGCTCCGCCACGTCCAGGAGTTGCTCGGGCATTCAAGTATCTCCACCACGCAGATCTACACCCGCCTGGCCCATGACCAACTGCGTGACGAATACGACCGCGCCCATCCTCGCGCCCGCTACGGCCGAGAGCGCGATGCCGTCACCGCCGGATAACCTCTTCTGACAGGTTCGATACTCCTATCGCCTAAAGTTGCCCATCGTGGCATGATGTGAGCGTTCGCTGGGCGAAGGCGCACGCGGTAGAATCCGCGAGGGATAGGGGGCGTCATGGCTGTTGTAGCGATTGCAGGACAGATCGGCAGTGGCGGTCAGGATATCGGCCAGGAAGTCGCTAAAGAACTCGAAGCTGAATTCGTCGATAACTTCCTCCTCAGTGAGGCCGCGAGCCGCACCGGTATGAGCATCGAAGAATGGGATGCGCGTGATATGCGCGTCGATAGCCTGACGGATCGCATCGCTCGCGTCTTTCAGACATTCGTTCAACGCTCCGCTGCGAGCTACACCGCCGATCCCTACATGAGCGGCGAACCGATACTCTCGCGCACCTATGAGCAGGCCGCCGCGGAGCCGCGCACTGATGAGCAGACTCTCGATGATCAGCGCTTCCTTGAAGTGACAACGGAGATCATCCAGGAGCTCGCTCGCCTGCCCAGGGTCGTCATCATCGGCAGGGGAGCGACGTACATCCTCAGGAACAACCCCCGTGTCTTTAACGTCCTCGCGCTTGCGCCGCGTGACGCGCGCATTGAACGCTGGGCCAACCGGAACAGCTTGTTGGAAGACGAGGCGCGCCGGGAGGTCGATGATCAGGAGCACCACCGGCAGGCATTTCTGAGGAAGTTCTTCGGCGTCGATCCGTTCGACCCCAGTTGGTTCGACATGGTGCTCCGTGTCGATCGGCTCGATATCAAGCACTACGCGCAAATGGTTGCAACAGGCGCACGCGCTCTGGACGAACAGCTGCTTTGTGACGAAACTTAATGTGACTTTTAGCGAAAGCGCTGAAAGGAGAGACCAAAGTAATGCCTGGCAAACCGAGTAGAAAAGATAGAAAACGGCGCGGCCCTGCGGCTGAGCGACGACCTCGCCCGGCCCCGCCCGTCTCACCGGGACGCATCGTGAGAGCCGCTCGTGCCAGCGCTCCTCCTGTAGCACCCGAAGATACGCCAACGACGGCGCCTGAGCAGCCTACCCCGGCCGCGCCGCAGCAGACACCCGCAGCCGCGCAAACCGGTGTGCGGGCAAGAGGCAGAGGCGTTGGCGCGCTTCGACGCGGAGCGACGTCATCCGCGCGCGCCCTTGAAGCTCAGCGCGAAGAGCGAATCCGCCGTGATTCCGTCAGGGACCTTCGTTCCATCGGCCTTGCCGCGGTTGTCACCGCCGCCGCCCTTGTCGCTGCCGCTTTCTTCCTGTAGCGCCACTCCGTCACTGTGTCATTCTGAGCCGAGCGAAGAATCCCCCACTCACATTGTGTCGCGGCGCGATAGAATGAGCGCACGATGAGCATTGATCTCGCCAAGGTCGCCCGCGGCCTGCCTACACAGCCCGGCGTCTACATCTTTCGTGATGCCCGCGGCAAACCGATCTACGTCGGCAAGGCCGCCGTCCTCCGCAACCGTGTGCGCTCCTATTTCGGCTCGGACGCTCTGACGCCGGGAACCAAGGCTTTCCAGATTGCGCAGCGCGCTTCTGACATCGACTGCATCGTCACGACGACCGAGGCGGAGGCGCTGATCCTTGAAAACACGCTCATCAAGCGCCACAAGCCCCGATTCAACGTCCGCCTGAAAGACGACAAGACCTACCCTTATCTCAAGATCGACGTGCGTGAAGAATGGCCGCGTGTGTACATCACACGGCGGATGCAGGACGACGGCGCGCGCTATTTCGGGCCGTACGCCAGCGCATCGAGTGTCCGCAAGACTCTTGACCTGCTCAACAAGCTGTTCCCCTACCGATCCTGCACCAAGGAGATCACGGGCACGGATCCGCGCCCGTGCCTTGATTACCACATCAAGCGTTGTCTCGGCCCCTGCATCGGCGCGGTATCCAATGAGGACTACCGTGAGGTCATCGGGCAGGTCTCCGCGTTCCTGGAGGGCAAGCAGGCCACCATCGCTAAGGACATCAAGCGCAAGATGATGGACGCCTCCGACAGCCTTGAATATGAACGCGCAGCATTCTTCCGCGACCAGCTCAACGCCATCAACCGCGTCTCCGCTGAACAGAAGGCCGTCTCCACGCATGCCGTCGACGAGGACATCATCGCCATCGCCCGCGCCGGCAACGAGGCATGGGCCGAGGTGTTCTTCGTGCGTGGCGGCAGATTGCTTGAACGCGATAATTTCCTGCTGGACGGCACGCTCGGCGAGACGGACGGGGAGGTTCTTGCCGGATTCATCAAGCAGTTCTATGTGAACAGCCCTGTCGTACCGCCGCGCATTCTGACGCAGTCGCCCGTCGCCGACGGCTCAGCGATCACGGAATGGCTTGAAGAGCGCCGGGAAGGCCGCAAGGTGCGCCTCATCGTCCCGCAGCGCGGCGAGCGCAAGAAGCTCCTTGAACTCGTTGCTGAAAACGCCCTGCAGGGCCTTGAAGCCCTTCGCATCAAGGTGCTCGCGGATGAGGCGGCGACGGAAACGGCGCTGGCGGAACTCAAGGAGCAGCTCAACCTGCCCGAGCTCCCGCGCCGCATCGAGTGCTACGACATCTCAAACACGCAGGGAACAAACTCTGTCGCCTCCATGGTCGTGTTCCAAGACGGGCAGCCGCTCAAGGACCACTACCGTCGTTTCAGGATCAAGACGGTGGAGGGCGCGAACGATTTCGCGTCATTGCAAGAGGTTATCCGGCGGCGATTCCGCCGCTCCGGCGCGCTGGGCAGCGCCGCCCGCGGACTCGCGTCAACGGCCGAGGATGCGGAGGAGGTCATCGCGCAGTTCAAGTCCGCCCCGTCCCGCAGCAAGGACGACCGCGGCGGCGCGAAAAAAGAGACGGCAGACGGCTCATTCATGACGCTGCCTGATCTCGTGCTGATCGATGGCGGGAAGGGGCAGTTAAACGCCGTCGCCGAAGTGATGCGAGTTGAGCTTGGGCTTCACCAGATCCCGCTCGCGTCATTGGCCAAGCAGGAAGAGGAAGTCTTCCTGCCGGAGATGGCGGAGTCGATTATGCTGCCGCGGACCTCGCCCGCCCTCTATCTTGTCCAGCGCGCCCGCGACGAGGCCCACCGGTTCGCCATCACATTCCATCGCGGTGTCCGCCAGAAGAAAGGGATGGAATCGATGCTGGACGCGGTGCCCGGCATCGGCCCGCGCCGCAAGCGCATGCTAATGCGTCATTTCGGCAGCCTCGACGCCATCCGCGAAGCATCAATTGATGACCTCTCCGCCGCGCCCGGCATGACCAAACGCCTCGCCGAACGCGTCAAGGAATACGTGTAGTTACTGCCGCCACCATCCCGTCCGCCCCATCCAGTACCGTATACTCAATGGGCGGCTGAGGATGGCCGCCACGTTCATTCTGGGGGAGGGATATTCCACATGACCGATTTTGAGACCCTGCTGTATGAGGTTGGAGACGACGGGGTTGCTCTCGTCACGCTGAATCGACCGGAGCGTCGCAACGCGCTCAACCCGCAGTTGCTCCACGAACTCGAAGAAGTCTTCGATGCCGTGGAAAGTGATGACAATGTGCGCATCGGCGTTATCACTGGCGCGGGTCCTGCATTCTGCGCGGGCTATGACCTCACCCCGAACCAGGAGAGGCCGACCTACAGCGCGACGGAGCGATGGGAGCACACCCACTGGCAGGCGATTCTCGTCTCGCGTCCGTGGTACTCACGTGTGCCATGGATTGCGGCGGTGGACGGCCCGGCTGCCGCGGCAGGCAACGTGCTCGCCATGAGCTGTGACCTTATTGTCGCGTCAGAGCGGGCGCAGTTCGGCGAGCCGGAGATTCGTCACGTCGCGCACTCGCCCCACGTTCTGCTGCCGTTCATCACGAGCAACCGCCACCTTCGGGAGTTCTACTACACCGGCGATTTCATCGACGTGGAAACCGCTGAGAAGTGGGATCTGGTCAACAAGGTTGTTCCGGCGGGAGAGGCCCTGAACGAGGCGATGGCCATGGCCCGCCGCATCGCGCAGGTGCCGCCGTTCGCCCTCCAGATGATGAAGCGCTCCATCAACGCCGTCTATGACGCGCAGGGCTTCAAGAAGGGACAGGACGACCACCTCATGCTCCGCATGATTGAGTCGCTCACCCCGGATGTTCCCGAGCGGGAGCACCTCGGTAATGTGCGCGTTGAGCAGGGCATGAGAGCGTTCCTTGACGCACGCGACGGTCCGTTCCGCTAGAGCAGAGACGCACCCGGGACGAATTGGCTCAGTCGTGAGGCTGATGGATGGCCGATAACCAGCAGGGCAGTCACCCGCCCATCATGCACGGGCACGGTCAGGCGAAGTTCTGCCTGAACTGTGGCAAGGAACTTGTCGAGCGCGAGATTGACGGTGGGATGCGCCCTGCCTGCGAGGACTGCGGCTACGTCCACTACACGGACCCCAAGGTCGCCGTCGGCGTGCTGATTGGTGATGAACAGGGGCGTGTACTCCTCATGCAGCGCGCCCACCATCCCCGCAAGGATCTGTGGTCGTATCCTGCGGGATTCGTCGATGCCGGTGAAAAGGTGGAAGATGCCGCGATCCGTGAGACGCAGGAAGAGGTCGGCGTCACCGTCGAACTGGACGGCTTGCTGGGACTCCATTCAGAGACGGGCAACCGCGTGATCCTCGTCGTGTATCGAGGGCACATCGTGGAGGGAGAACCGCGCCCCGGCCCCGAGAGCCTGGCAGTCGACTATTTTCCGGCTGATGCGCTGCCCGATCTTGCCTTCGACCGGGACCGCGGCATCATCCACGATTGGCACCGGAGATTCGCTGCGAACCTCACGCCGCGCTGACAGACGATGAGTGAACGTGAGAGGATTGGGAAAGACTGGGGGATAGATAAGGAGGGAAGAGATGGCGGACTACGAGAACATCATCTATGAACTGCGTGAGGCAGCCGGCGGCAACGTCGCCTACATCACGCTGAACCGCCCTGAGAGACTGAACGCGTTGAGTCGCGGCCTGCTCGCAGACCTCGGCAGCGCTCTCGAAGAGGCGGACAAGGACGAGACCGTCCGCTGCATTGTCATCAGGGGCGCGGGCCGGGCATTTTCAGCGGGCTACGACATGAACGTGCAGTCCGAGGGCAACCTGCCGCGTGACGCGCTGACCATGATTACCAGCGACCACCCCACGACGATGTATCGCCGCTGGATCTGGAATAATCGCAAGCCGGTCATCGCGCAATGCCATTCGTTCAGCCTGGCCGGCGGCGGCCAGTTGGCTTGCCACTGCGACATTACCATCGCGTCTGACGATGCGCTCTTCGGCTACCCGCCGGCGCGCTACGCCAGCGTGGCGACGTACATGATCTGGCCGGAACTGGTTGGCATGAAGAAGATGAAGCAGCTCGCCTTCACCGGCAACATGATGGACGCGCAGGAGGCCCTGCGTGTCGGCCTGGTGAGCGAGGTTGTCGCGCGAGATGAACTGGACGATCATGTCTGGACGCTCGCCAACACCATCTCCAAGCTGCCGCCCGCATCCACGGAACTCAACAAGCGCGCCATCAACTACTACTACGAGTCGCAGGGCATGTTCCAGGCGTACGAGTACGCGGAGAACCTGATGTACGTGTCCTACGCGTCCTCTCCGGAGGACCTGCCGAAGGGCCTGCAGGACGTGGATCGTGTGACGGCAGAGCAGGGGATGCGCGCCGGATTCCAGTACATGAACGATGCGTTCACGGACGAGGATCAAGCCATTGCCGCCGAGCAGATGGCCCGCCCCAGCCGCGCGCCATAGCCTGCAGTCGACCTGAGAACACCCTCCCCCTCTAAGGGGGAGGGCTGCCGTGGGGGCGGTGTTCCTACCCATGACGCCCGCGCCTGCCGTGTGCTACATTGGGCGAACCGGGCAATGCGCCGCGTCACGGCCATAACCCGACATGGTGGGGTAGGTGAAGATCAACTCGTTTCGCGCGCCCCTGAAGAGACATTGATACACCGTCGTGCGCCGCACTGACGGTAAGGGAGGGAGATTGGCATGAAGGCACTTGTCTTCGAGGAGTACGGGGGTCCCGAAGTTCTGCAATGGAAGGACATCGACGACCCTAAGGCCGGGCCGAATGACGTCGTCATTGAAGTAAAGGCCACGGCTATCAATTACAACGACGTTTGGGGACGCCGCGGTGCGCCCATGGAAGTGGAATTGCCCCATATCTCTGGTAGTGACGCATCCGGTGTTGTCGTGGACAAGGGCAGTGAGGTCACAACCCATTCCATCGGAGACGAGGTTGTCGTGCACTGCGGACGCCCGGCGTTCAATAATCGCACAGGGCAGGAATGCAACATCTGGGGTTATGACTGGCCCGCGCTTGACGGCGCGCATGGTCAGTATGTAAGGGTGCCGGCGGAGAACGCTGTTCCCAAGCCCACCAATCTCACTCATGAAGAGGCGGCCTCATTCCCGCTTGTCCTCGTCACCACCTGGCGCAAGCTGGTTGAAAAGGCTCCAATCAAGCCTGGCGACCATGTCCTGATCTGGGGCGCGGCGGGTGGTCTTGGTGTCATGGCCATCCAGATTGCCAGGCTGTTCCAGGCGCACCCGATTGCCGTTGCCTCCAGCGATGAGAAACTGGAGTTGTGCAAGGAGCTCGGCGCAGAGTACCTGATCAATCGCAAGACACAGGATGTCCGGCAAGAGATGCGCAACATCGTGGGGCGGCGCGGCGCTGAGGTAGTATTCGAGCATCCCGGTCAGGCCACCATGGGCCTGAGTGTCCAGCTGGCAAGCTGGGGTGGCACCGTGGTTACCAGTGGCGCAACCAGCGGCTACGACGCCAACATTGACCTCCGTCACATCTTCTTCCGACAGGTCAAGCTGGTTGGTTCCACCCTGGGCACGGTCCACCAGTTGCAGGATGCTCTGGACCAGGTGCAGGCAGGTCACATCAAGCCGGTCATCGACCGTGTCCTGCCGATGAAGGATGCCGGACAGGGACAGACATTGCTGGAGACTGAAGAGGTCGCCGGCAAGGTCATCCTTGTGCCGAACTAGACTGCCGCGAACAAGGCAGTACGCAAAGGGGGCGTCCCTTGAGACGCCCCCTTCTTCATTTCCCACGCGCGGGCGAGAATGAGAAACTGGGCGCATGACTCGTCCTGACAAGCTCATCCGAGCCATCGTCCTGATTGATGGTCTTGACCCGCGTGCCGTCCTGCCCGCTGCGGGCCCTCATCCTGCGTTCAGGGATATTAACGGTGTGCCCGCCGCGGACGCGCTTCTCCAACATCTCGCAGAGCAGGGAATAACCGACGTGTGGCTCGTTTCGCGCGCCCTGCCCGGCATGGTCGTTCACTACTTTGGTGATGGAAGCCGGTGGGGAGTCAGGGCGACACACGTCCGACAGGACGGCCCGCCCGGCTCAGGCGGCGCGCTCATGGCTGCCCGTCATGAAATAACGGAATCAACCCTCGTCATTGACGGCGCTCTCGACACGGACTTCCAACTCACTGCCATGTACGATGCGCACCGCTCAGAGAACACAGATGTCACCATGTGCCTGGCCACTGAGATAAGGGAAACGGCGGGGTTGCCCCGCGCGCAAACGAATTCCCCCTCGGGTTTTGTACGGGAGATTCTGACTGATCCACCGTTCCCGGCCGACCCCGAGATCCTTATCGGAGCCGGCGTCTACATCATCGAACCGGAGGCAGTGGAACCGTTGCAGCAGGCAGGAGTGAACGCGGATTGGGTGACGGATGTCCTTCCCGCTCTGGCCCGGCAGAATCGCGTCCGGGGATGGCAGGCCAACCCGGGCGCCCGCTTTGATCTCCCACGACGTGTTCGGGTGATGCATTCCCAGACCGGGCGCGCGCTTCCCACAATCTGAACGCCTGAGCGATTGACCAGAGCGCTAAACGGGCTTATAATTCAAACTCGGTTCAAAACAAATTCTTGGTTTTGTTTTGACTATGGTGACCCGTGGAGGGTCAAAGCGCGGGATACAGGAGCAGTTGAGAAAGTGGGCTGCGGCCCAAAGAGGAGTGGTGTGTCATGCCATGGACACATGCGGGCGTGAGCAGACGCCTGAAGTTGCTCGGCGTGCTGGGAATCGTTGGTGGACTGCTGTTGGCCTCCATTACCGTCGCCCTGGCGCAAGAGACCCCGGCGGGCGAAGAAGATAGCGTCAGCGCCAGCTTTGAATATGACTCAGGGGTCACCCTGAACATCCCGGGCACATTCTTTCCCGGCTTTGATGCAGCGGGGTCCCTCATGATTCAGCCTCGCGCGTTGCAGGTGGACGGCAATGAGATGCCGTCGGCCTCCATCACCATTGAGCCGCTGCAGCTGGAAGAAAGCCAGACGATGCCCACGCTGATTGCGCCCAATCCGAGCAAGCCGAGCGGCAGCACAGCAGAATACCTGCGCCGCGCCGTTACGGTATCCGTCACCATTGACGGCGAGGATGCGAGTGAAACAGCCCGCTTCAACCCCACCATGATGCTCAATCTGGATCTGACGGATGCCGAATGGGAAGAGGCAGACAATGACCCGGATGCGTTCGTCGTTCGCGCCTGGGATGCCGGCAGGAATATGTGGTTGACTGTCGAAACATCCACTAATCCGTTCGATATGGTCGTTACGGCCAAGGTCGCCCGGGCTGGGCAGTTCGCTCTGTTCAGGGAAGAGCCCCCGCCGCCTATCCAGGGTGGAGACGTTTCCCTGAGTTCCATGACGCTGCTGTTCATCGCCATGCTTGGATTCGCCCTGGCCGGTACCGGTGTCATGTTGGCGCGCGGCACATTGGGTCGTCGCTCCCGCTAGATTCCCGCAGGCAAAGACTTCACGGGGCGTGGAGGGCCGCCCGGCCCACCGCGCCCCGTTCCGTTATTGTGGATAGGTGCAAACCGATCCCACTGCAGTCATTCGTGTCGCCTTGCTCCGCGAGGGCGCGCGTCTTCCGTTCCGTGCCACACCCGGCTCGACAGGCTTTGATATCTATGCCTGCCTCCACGATGGAGAAGAAGAGATCATCGTTGGCTCTGACCCGGTTATGATTCCAACCGGCATCGCTCTTGAGTTCCCTCCAACTCTGGATGTCCAGGTTCGCCCACGCTCCGGCCTCAGCAGCAGGGGAGTGATGAGCACCGTCGGGACCATCGACAGCGACTATCGAGGAGAGGTCTTCGTCACCATGTACACCGTGGGAAACCGACCGCCCCACGTCGTTCGCAGCGGCGACAGGATCGCCCAGATGGTCGTCGGCGTCCGCGCCGACGTTTCACTGGAAATCGCCGAAAGCCTGGGGGAGACTGAGCGGGGCGGCGGCGGACACGGCTCTACCGGCGCTTAGCCCTCACACTTCAAGCGGCGTATCGTCCCGGTTCGCCCATTCCCGCATAGAACCGTCGTAGTTCCGCGTGCTTTCATAACCGACAAGCTGCATGACGAATACTCCGTGCGCCGCACGGATGCCGCCCTGTCAATACGTGTAGACGTTCTTGTCCGGCGTGATGCCGTGTTCTGAAAGGAGTCGCCGTATCTCGGACGCCGACTTAAACCGGTGCGTCTCGCGGTCCATCAGGTTGAGCCACTCAAGATGAACAGCGCCGGGAATGTGCCCGGCTCGCGCGTTGGCGCGATTGTTGGATCCGTCCCATTCGCCGTCGGTGCGAACGTCCCAAACGACGGACTCCTTGAGCGTGCACGCCTCCTTCAATCCGTCCACCGTCACCAGCATGGAGTCGTCGAGTTTAGGGGTGAACGTCACGCCCTCTGCCCGTGCAGGACGCTGGAAACTGATCGTGTGGCCGCCTGTAACCCAGCCCCGCCAGCCCCCGTTCAGAACTTTGGCATCGCGGTGCCCGTACGTGTTGAGTACCCACCACAGCCGAGCCGCCGTCACACTCTGCGCATTGTCGTAAGAGATCACCAATGTGTCGTCGCCGATCCCCAGCCCTTCGCACATCTCCTTGAATTGTGTGGGTGTCATCATCAGCGTGCGATTCGTGTCAGGGTCTTTCACAAAGTTGTCCGGGATTAGAACCGAACCCGGGATATGGCCCCTGTTGTAGCCTGCGTCCACGTCGCAGTCGACGACGACAACGTTGGCATCATTCAGGTGCTCTGCCAGCCAATCCGCCTCCACCAGGTACTCCGGATGGGCATAGTCCTCGGTAGTCATCACGTTCTCCCCCTCGGCGAGCCTTCCCTGCGTGCGGGATTCCTCATCGACAGTATGCCATCACATAAGCGCTTTCCTGCCTGATCCTCATGCCGCGCATGTAGAATTGAGACATGAGCATTATCGACAAAGCGCAG
>DAOUKW010000035.1:0-13893 GCA_034420915.1 Dehalococcoidia bacterium | reverse complement strand
TTCCCCTTCCCCCCCCCCCCCCGAATGTTCGTTCTAATCTAGCCCTCCGCCTCTCACGCCCCTCCCCGTTCCTTCTCTTGGCCATCGCCCTGCTTGCCCTCGCGGTCTTCTCTGTCCACGACACCCGGCCCGCCTCAGCTCAGCAAGCCCCCCACACGCCGGCCAACGTCAGGATCTATCCCAGCGGCGACGGTTCCTACCTCATCGTGGACTGGAGCGCGCCCGATCCCAATACCGCTCCCCCGCCGACGGACTACGAGGTCCGGTACAAGCTCGCCACCGCCACCACCTGGACCGACGCCAACTACAACCCGTACCTGCTGCCAGGCGACTCTCCGCCTACGCACAAGGTGCTCGGCGGCCTGACCATCGGCTCGCGATACGAGGCGCAGGTGCGGGCGAAGAACACCGACGGCAACAGCGCCTGGAGTGGTTCGGCCTATGGCACCCTGTCCCCCACCACCAGGGACAACAACCTGAGCGGCCTGGTGCTGACCGCCAGCGCGACCGCCACCGGCACGTTCACCGAGGTGAAGCTGCTCTCGAATTTCCGCGCCACACAGACCTCCTACTTTGCCGTGGTGGCCGACACATTCAACTACGTGAAGGTGACGCCCACCAAGCGGCATACCGGCGCCTCAATTAAGGTAAACGGCACGGCGGTGACCAGCGGATCGCCCAGCAGCGCCATTGCGTTCAGCGATTCAGTCGTCATCGATGTCACCCCCGCGTACAACAGCGCCACAACCCCCTGGCCGGATAGGACGTACACGATCTACCTGCGTCGGTCGGACAACAGGCCGGGTTACAGAGACGGTTTCAACGAGAGCGGCAGCGGTGCAACCGGCCGCGAGACCGAAGTCTATCACCGGCCGGACGAGGAGTCCTCGAACGAACAGGAACAGGAATCACCCACACCGGATGCCTCGGACGCGTTGCCGGATCTGGAATCCGAGCCGGAGCCTGAGACTTCGGGCACAGGCTCAGAGTCGGGATCTGAAACGCCGGACACTGAGTCTGAATCGGAATCCGACTCGGGGTCCCAGACGGCAGACGCGCCGTCCGGGCACGACGCCAACGACGATGGCGCGATCAGCCAATCGGAATGGAACCAGGCGAAATGGGATTACATCGACGGGAAGATCACCTACCTGGAGATGCTGGAGATCGCCAAGGAATACCTCGCCTCCTCCGCCTAACCCCCCACGACCCGTCATTCCCGCACTCACCCGTCATTCCGGCGCAGGCCGGAATCCATCCTCCCCCTCCCCCCTTGTGGGGGAGGGCCGGGGTGGGGGGCTACTGCCGGCTCCGATACAGATAATCCGTCACCGCCAAAATCGCGTTGTACAGGTACGCGATGTACTCATGCAGCGGCAGATCGAGCGGCCTGATCTCCTCCCGCCGGTCCGCATACTCCTGCGCGCCCAGCGTTTCAAAGGTGGCGCGGACGACAAGCTCATAGATCTCCCCGTCCGGGCAGACAACGATGGGCCCGCGATCCGGCGACTCCATCTCGCGCGGCTCCACCTCGATGGCCTCCAGCGGAGAATCGGGAAAAACAGCCGGAAATCGCTCGATCTGGTCGATGGCGGCCAACAGCGTCTCGCGCAGGTCCCCCACACTCCTCTGCAGAACTGAATCGCTGCGCGCCCGCAGCGTCAACGGATCGATCGATGGCGTCATTCCCGCCCCCTCCGTCATTCCCGCCCCCCTCCGTCATTCCCGCGAAAGCGGGAATCTGAATCTCATTGACCCAACCAACCCCACCTACGAGCGTAGCACGCTCCCTCTTTGACCCACATTCACGGCCAGACGTATCATTGAAAGGTCAGCAGCCTGGCGCGGCAACGTAGCTCAGCGGCAGAGCGGGCGCTTCATAAGCGCTAGGTCACAGGTTCGAATCCTGTCGTTGCCACCACACGAGACACATGCCGCGGCGCGCGACGGCCGGAAACGGCGCGAAGAATCCGTTCCGCGCGAGCGTGAATCGCGGCGCGATGGAGAACGGAAAGAGTCACGGCGAACGTGGGCGGTTAGCTCAGCTGGTTAGAGCGCTTCCTTCACACGGAAGAGGTCACAGGTTCGAGTCCTGTATCGCCCATACCGACTCTTTGGCAATATCTACCGCTGAAGCCTGACCACCTCGCGATAGGCAAGGATGCTCATCAGGCTGAAGACACTTCAGAAAAGATGCCTCCAACGATCCCATAGCTGCTCAGGTTGTGCGCCTTCTTATTACCGCGTAGACCAACAGAATCACCACGAATAGTCCTGCGGCGATTCCTCCTATCAGTGGCCACGGCGGCTCAGAGACCCCTTCATCCGCCCCTGCATCTTCTCCCTCGGCTGTTGGGGCCGCCGGTGGAACCGTGGGAGAAGGAGCCGGCATTTCGGGGGGTGTAGGCGATGGCACGATGGTCGGCGTAAGGGTTGGCGTCGCAGAAGGAATTGCCGTTGCGGTGGCCGTAGGCGTCGGAGATGGGATAGGCGTGTTGGTGGGCGTTGGAGTCGGCGTTGGTGTGGGGGTGGGCAGAGCGAAGCCGCAGGCAGCCCTATCGTCCGCAAGGAGGAACGCGGGAGACCAATTGGAGATGGGTTGTCCGCCCGATCTGTCAAGGACTCGCACAGTTAACGTCACACGGCCGATGTGTGACCAGAGGCGGTCCCAGAAATAAGGCGGATTGATTGTGATAAGTGAGCGGCCATCCTCCAGCCGCGCCGCTTCGGCAGTGAAATTCTCTCGGTGGAGTGAAGTGAGCTTGCGAAACTCAAGCGGTACAAACCTTTGCCCCGGCAGCCCCGTGACCACCAATTCCAGTTTCCTCTCATAGAGTCTGTTGGTCTGACGAATAACGCAGAAAGGCGGCTCAGGCTCTACGGATTCAATTGAGACCGCGTAAGTAGGATGTGGAACGTCGTCGAGTGGCGGTGATTCGACGGGAGCAGCGGGAGGGTTGTTGAAGGGGTTCTTATAAACAAGGACGCGACCTCGATTGATGTCTCCCACGTACAGGTTGTCGTTATCGTCAAATGTGGCCGTATACAGCATCGAGCCGTAGTCGTAGAGAAAATCGTCAGGGAGTTCCGGTCCGTCAAGGGGATCTTCGTAGACGCCTGCAAATCTGGGGCCAATATAGGCGTTGTATCCCACCACCATGCGGTTGGCGCTGTCAAAGGCAGGCTCCCACGTTGCCGCCGTCAGGTCTCTGCTGTGCCTCTGAATAACGTCTGTTGGTTCCCAGGGGTTTGCCCACAGACTGTTTCTTCCCACTGCTGAGCGCCTGAACTCAGAGGTTGCCAGCGTTCCAAAGATTGTCTGGTTGGTGGCTGCAGGAGTTGAATCAGCTTCAAAGACCAGCAGGCGGAAATTCCCGTTTACTTCGAGCGCGTGATCTGAAACGTACAAGTTCCCCATCCTGTCGATAGACAACCCGCCCGGGAAACACAGATCACGCAGTGAGACCCTGCCCGATTTCCCCCTATTGCACTGTGTGCTCGTGGCGTCCTCCTGTCCGAGAACCACATCAACCACAGGGGCTGTCAGCGGATCACGAATACGGATGACACGGTGATTGTCCGTATCACTCAACCACAGGAATTCCCCTCGTCCAACCGGCGCAATCCCCTGTATGCCGGACCCGAGCGTTAACTCTTCCTCAGTTCCCAGTACCGGGTAGGAGGCCGACTCCCTCCAAAAGGTGCGGATGGGAACGGAGGTCTCGGTCAGTGGGAGTTGATAGACGTCAAGGAAGTGCCTGCCCTCAAAGCCCAACGCCCACAATCGGCCTGCCTCGTCAACTTTGATCCGACCGCAGCAATGCTGCCAATCTCCAACAGCGTACACATCCCCAAGCACACCGTCGGCAGGCCGTCCATTGCTCAGGGTGTCGAGCCCGTTCCAGAACATGAGTCTCTTCATATCAGAAACGATAAGTTGATCCTTCCATGTTGCGATGCCCCGAGGCGAATGGAGTCCGTACCTGTCTCTGAGGTTGTCCTCGAAAGGCGGGAAGAATAGCCGACCCTCAGGATCGATGCCCCGCCCGTTATTCTGTTCTGCGCCGTCGGTTGGAAATCGAAAGACCTCAGCTGCATCGTGATAGACCGGCACCAGGACATTCCCCTGGCTATCTATCCCGATGCTTCCGCCTATCGGGCACAAGTGCGCCCCACCGGGAACTCCTCTCATCGGTGGGCCACACCTCTTGTCCGGCATGAACGAATCCTTGCCAAGGACTGCAGCCGCAGACTCTTCGGTCGTATCCCAGAGTTCGACCATGTAGTTCCCTGCATCGACGACCCATATGCCGCGGTCAAATGGATCGAGTTCCACGGACGTTGGATGGTGGAGCTGACTGGCAAACGTCCTTGCCGCGCGTTGCCCCGATTCGAAAGGCGGTTCAAATACCAATATCCGGTCGTTGGCGGCGTCCGCAACATACAGGCGGCCCTCCGGGTCAAAGGTGACAGATGAAGGAGCGTGCATCCTGCTTAGCGAGCTTCCTGGACTTGCGCGCGTGAAGAATGATTGACCCAGGACAAGATCTGCCCTGCTGGCAATCTCGCCTGTTTCCGCGTCTGCCGGGAAACGAAGCACTCGATTGTTGCCGGTGTCTGCGATCCACATGTTGCCGTCGTCGTCGATCTCCACACCGGACCCGAATCGATTCAGCGTGAAGATAACCGAGTCAGAGTGGAAGCACAGAGACTCCGCGGTGGGTCTATCGAGTCGCCCTCGGTTGCATACCATGCCGGAGAAATCATCCTGCCCCCAGACCTGGTCGGCTGCTGAGTCAGTCTCAAAGGGATTCTCATACTTCAAGACCCGGTGATTGAAGGAATCGGGTACATACAGGCTGCCGTCCTTGTCAACTTCCATCGTCACGAAGGAATAGGCCTCCCATGGGCTGAGAGAATGATCGGGTACGCCGCACAATGTCTCCGCGTTCGGTCGTGATCGATATGGAAAATGTTGCATCCCACTATCGCCGTTGCAGCCGCCACGGTCGTATGCGGATGGCTGTCCAATCACGATGTCGGGGGAACACGCTCCTTCTCCCTCGTAGCATTTGGCCAGATCAATACCCAGGATGCGGTTGTTCCCCGAATCCCAGACGTACGCCCTGCCCGGCTCCACCGACCGATCAACAACAACCCCGCCCGGATTATTCACCTTGAACGGCACGATACTCTTCGGGGCAATCTGCGAGAAATCCGGCTTTCCAATCACAATGTCTGCCCACAGATCCCCCGCTTTCCCCCTTATTGGGGATGCGCCGCGGACCGAACCCGGAGCAGGGGTTGCGGTTGGCGGTTGTACTGCGGCTTTACATGAATCTTCGTCTCTGGCGAGCAGGAAGGTGTCTGACCAGTTGGAGAGGCCTCTACTGTCCTCACCCAATAGGCGCGCCTGGAGAAAGAACACCGGAGAGTGCTCCAGATTATTCGCCAACAATCCCAGGTCAAGGGTGATGCGCTCGGAGCTTTCCCAATTGGCCTCCGACCCGAAGATGAAGTAAGGGTCTCGCCTATCCAGGCGTCTTCGAATCTGAAGACGGGAATTCGGTACGGTGTTCAGATCCACGCCGGTGATGATGAGCGTTCTTTCCGCAGATACATCGGAATTCAGGATCAAACAGGAGGGCGGAGCCGGTTCCACCGAATGAATGACCGGCTGCGCGTCTTGCGCCAACACGGAGTGAAGAGGGCCTCCATCCCAAAAGTGAGCCCAGATGAGAAGAGTCAGAGGTATGAGCCCAATTAGGGCCGCAATCCCGATACGCCTCTTTAACTCAGTTCCAACAACTCTTGCATGCACCGTCATCCTGGCAGTTCAGCCAACCGCCTCCCGCTCGCCCTGAGCTTGTCGAAGGGCCACCACCCGTCATCCCACCCGCTCAGTATAGGAGAACGAGCCTCGCGGATGGGCTGGGGGTCGCGTTGTAGGAGCAGCATTGACCTGTATCGCTCACACCTGGAAAGGTGGCTTAATATGTGTCAGGGCGGCTCTCACGTGACAAGCCGCGTAAAGGAGGCAACCTGCAACAGAGCAACGCCGGTGACGGATCATCCACCCGCGCTACTCCCGACAGAGCCGCGCGTGCCGCGGGCTTGTTGCTCATCCTCACAGCCCTCACAACACTGGTCGCGGTATTTGGACGCATGGCGGCAGACGCGGACAGGGAGACGTTGCAGGAGACCCTCGCCGCGATCGCGGACAGTAGATTCCCCTACGCTTTGAGCGGAGCCGGGCGGCTGGCATCCGGCGTCACGCTCGCGGTAGCCGCCTGGTATCTCTCGCGAACATGGATAATTCGCGAACGTCTCGCGAAACCCATCGTTCCCGTGCTCTTCGGCATTTCCGGCCTGCTGACCGTCGTTTCCGGCCTGCTGGCGATCGTCCTGGCAATCACGCTGCCCGGAGGCGGCGAGGCCGCGGAGTCCCTCCATGAGTCCATGGCGGACGTTCGCCGGCTTACCGGCGTTGCCGGTTTCTCTGCCGCCGGCCTGGCGCTCATGATCGCCTCGGCGTATCAGTACAGGATCGGGGGGCGGCTTCGCATGATTGCGCCGCTATCCGCCATCCTTGGGGGGGCGATGCAGCTGATCTGGATCCCCAACCTGATTCTGCTCCACCAGTTAACGGGCATGTCTTTCTTCGTATGGCTGATCGTTATTGGAGCAATGCTCCTCGCAGGGCGCCGAACCTCCATATGACGACGACCGCGCATCAGATCTTCATGGCGGCTCTTCGTTTGAATGCGACTACCAGTACGAATATCCCGCTTGAGACCAGGGTCATGGCAGGACCGGCGGGTAGATTGAAGTGATAGGAGACGTAGAGGCCCGTAATGGCGGCCACGGTTCCCAGCATCGCCGCCACCAACATCATCGAAACAAACCGTTTGACCAACAGGTGCGCGGTGGCAGCGGGTGTTACCAGCATTGCCATGACGAGAACGATGCCCGCCGCCTGGATCCCTATCACGATCACGAGGGCAAGAATGACCAGGAACGCATAGTCCACGAAGTTGGTGCGCCTGCCGAAAACCTGCGACCCCACAGGATCAAAGCTCGCGAACATCAACCAGTGGTGAAGGCCGAATAGCCCCAGGATGACTATCGCGGTTACCCCAAGCGCCACGTAGATATCCGTCGGAGTAATCGCCAGGGGCTGCCCCAGCAGCAGGTCTTCCATGTCAACCCTGATGGTTGCTGCGCCTGCCAGCAGCACAAGCCCCAGCGCAAACATGGTCGCGAATAGAATACCGATGGACGTATCCGTGCTGAGGCCCGCGCGCCGGCTCACGGTCCTGACCAGCATCGCAACGCCCACGCCCGTCGGGACGGCAGCTATGGCGGGGTTGATGCCGACCAGGAACGCAACCACCATTCCCGGCAGCACGGCGTGGGCGAGAGCATCACCAATGAAGGCAAGGTTCCTGGTGATGACGTACGCTCCAACCAGCGGACACATCACTCCCACGAGCACTGAGCCGATCAGGGCTCTTACCATGAACCCGTATTCAAGCGGCGCGATGACGAAATCTATCACGTTGTCCCGGCGCCGCTCCCGTCCATCACGAGACTCACACCGTGGGCCCCGTACAACTGCTCCATGACCTCGGTCGTAAACACCTCATCGGGCGGGCCGCAGGCGCACACGCGACCGTTCAGACACAGTACCTCGTCGAAACGACCGGTCAGATTGGTCAAGTCGTGGGTGGCCAGTAGCACAATGCGCCCTTCGTCTCGCAGTGTGTGGAGAACCGCGACGAGGTCTTCCTGGGCGCCCACGTCAACTCCGCTGAAAGCCTCGTCAAGGAGAAGCACGCTTGCCTCCTGCGCCAGCGCCCGGGCGACGAATACCCTCTGCCTCTGCCCTCCTGAGAGCTCCGTCATCAGGGCGGAGCGATGGTCTAACAGGCCCACACGGCCCAGGCACGCATTGACAAGCTCGCGATCTCTCTTCCCGGGTCGCCGGAACCACCCCAGTCTGCAGCACCGGCCCATCATGACTACGTCCGTCACGGTTACCGGGAACCGCCAGTTCACGCTCTCTCGTTGAGGCACGTAGGCCAACGCCCCGCCTCCCTGGTCAACACGGTGAAGGGTTACCTTCCCCCGGCGGACCGGAAGGAGTCCGGCAATAGCATTGAATAAAGTGCTCTTGCCGGCTCCGTTCGGTCCTACAACCCCCATCAGGGTTCCCGCCTCAACGTCGAAGGAGACGCTGCTCAGGGCCAGGTGCCCATCGATCTCGACACTGACATCTTCGAGCGACACGCTCGCGCTGTGTGAGTTCGATATGGCGGTCACCTCAATGCCTCTACGATGCGTTCCACGTTCGATCGCACCATGCCAAGGTATGTTTCCGCGCCGCTGCCCTCGGCCCCGAGGGATCCCGAGTAGATCTGGACCAGTTCCGCGCCGGTTTCTATTGCTACGGCTTGCGCCAGTCTCTCACTGACCGTCGTTTCGCCGAATACCGCCGGTACGTTGTGTTCACGCACCACCTCGACCACACCCGCGATGTGCTCCGCTGAGGGTTCCACGTGAGTCGCCAGGGACGGTATGACCAGCCCGACTATCTCAAACCCGTAGAGCTCAGCAAAGTAGGAGAGGCTGTCATGTGATGTTACCAACAGCCTGCGCTCCGGTGCCACCGTGCTGACCTGCTCCAGCGTCCAGGAGTGTAGCTCGTCGAGCTGCTGCCCGTAGTCCGCTGCGTTCTGGAAGTAGGTTTCCGCGTTCGCAGGGTCGATGGCCGCGAAGCGGGCGGCTATTTCGTTGACTGCGACCTTCACTCGCGGCGGATCGAACCAGAAGTGAGGATCCAGCGGCCCGTGATCATGGCCGTGCTCATCTTCGTGGCCGTGCTCATCTTCATGGCCGTGCTCTTCCCCATGATCATCAACACCCAATCCCACGAAGGCGAGGCTGCGGGGCTGCCCGCTGATGGGCCACGTGCGTTCGATCTCACCCTCTTCAAGGCTGAACTCAATGATCTGGTTCCCAACCCTGTCGGAAAGGTAGAGCAGTTCGCCAACGACGATGAACGACGGAGAAGTGTCACCGTCGAACGCTTCTACCAGTTCATGGGTTTCCTCAACTTCGCCCTCCTCGGCGTGGATGACGTTCAAGACCCCATCGTACGTCAGGACGAACAATTCCTCGCCGTGAGCGTCAAACGCGGCGCTCCGCACGCGTTTCTCCTCAGTTGCGGGCAGAACGAGCGACATCTCGCCGCCCTCGGCGTCGATCCTCCAGAGGCCGCCGTTCAGGCGAGTGCCTCCCTCATCCCTGTACGAGGCAGAGCCGAAGAAGTACTCGGAATCGTGATGTCCCCACAGGGTGCCGATGCGGGCCCCCGGAGTCATATCCGGTGGGTTCGAGATGAACGAATGCTCGTATTCGCCGAAATGGGCATGCATGAAGAGCACGCCGCCGACGCAGCCGAACACCACGCCGTGCGGACTGCTGGCCTCGCCGTGGAGGCCTGGGCACGCGTTGGACGCCTCGTCAAAGACGACCTCGCCGCCCATCGTCCAGACCTCCGCGCCGAGCGGCAGGCTGCTTGTGCCCGCAACACTCGGGTAGTCCGGATTGTTGGTCGTCACCAGGACGTTGCCATCCTCCAGCACGATGCCTGCGCCGTGCTGCAGACCTGCCTCCAGCCAGACCGGCTCATAGCTGTTGAGTTCTTCCGCAAGGTCATGCTCCTCGAACAGAGCGATACGGCCGGACCCGTCATGGAAGATTGCCGTCCAGCCGGCATGGGTGTTGAAGTGGATGGGCCGGTTGTCAGTTGTTCCCAGCGTCAAAGGGCGAACAGGCTCGGTAACCAGGTCAAAGTGATCGCCGTGTTCCTCAAGGTAGATGCCGCCGTCGAAGATGTGGACTTGGTCGTCATTGGCAGCATCGTCTCCCGGACCCCGCGCGAGAGCATAGGCAAAACGTCCGCTTGGGCTCGTATAGAGCGTTGCCGCGGGCGCAGCCACCTGCAGACTCCGCTCATCCAGCTGCTCCGTTGCGAGGTCAAGGATTGACACCGCGGAAAGCTCCCCGTCCGCAATGAGCAGTCGGCCGGTTAGTTCCTCGTGGCCCATCTCTTCTGCATGGTCATCATGCTCATCCTCGTGATCGTCATGCATGCCCACGGCGGATTCGATGGGGCTAACGCTGTCGCCAAGCGGGACTATCTTGGATTCGTCCGCGCTGGCGTTATGCAGCAGGTCGTCAATCCAGTCGCCCTCAAGGCCAAGACCGACGGTGAACACGACGTCCGCATCCGCCACCTTGGCAATGTCTTGAGTTCTTGGATGGAATGTGTGCGGATCGCCCCCTGCCGGCAGCAGGCCGAAGACCTCTACGTTGTCTCCGCCCACCACCCGGGCCCAATCAGCCACAAAGTTGGTGGTTCCCACCACATGAAGCGACGGCTCAGAAGGCGTGGACGGTTCGCCGGCCGGGGAACTCGGGGCATCCTGCGTTGGCTGCGGCGTGTCCGCCGTCTGGGCGCCCTCGTCTTCCGAGCAGGCGAGCACAAGAGCCGCGCCCAATAAGAGAAGACCCAGAACGAACGCCCGGGTCGGAACTCCCCGGCGTGTTTTGAAACTTTGTATCAGTGACATTCAACGTTCTCCCTTCAAAAAATCAGCGATTGAACTCTATGTTGTGATATGTCGTATCAGTAAAATTTTCAACGTTCCCCTTTCAGTGGCCGGCAAATGGAATTCGAAATCAACCGAACAGAGAACCGTATCAAGCAGTTATCCGCTTGTCAACAGCCGCTTTCCCGCTCCGGTCGGCCCCGGTCAGTAGCGCGGAGATCCTGCAATTGGATTTGTACTACAAGGTTGTTGTACGATTCCGATGGCTGGCATCATCACTGCCACCATGTGGCAGCGTTGCGTAGAGCGGATCGGCGCGTAGCGCGTTGAAGCTGAAGGAGGGTTAGAAGGCATGGAAGGCATCTTCTTCTTGTTGATAGGGGCGGCGCTCTTTTCGCAAGCTTGGTATGTACTCGGCTTGTTGTCCGAAGGGCGGACCACGGGTGTGCTCATCGGAGTGCTTGGCCTGTTAGCCCTCGGAACCTTCATGTTCAGCACAACCATAACGCCAACGCTGATTTCAGGCGAAGGCTCGACGGAGCTGCTGACTGCATTTACCGCCCTCATCGTCCTCTGGGCCATCTACGCCGTTGCAGTCGGAACTCACGGCATCTGGGACCTCGACACGCGAGCGATCGGCTTCTATAGCGCATTCCTGTCCGTAGCCTCTTTCGTCGCGTTCCTCGTTTTCGCAATTTCGATGGCTGATGGCGGGACGTTCGAGCACTCTCTGGACGTATGGCTCTCCATGTCCATCGTGCCCCTCCTGCTCTCCATCATCTCCGGGCTCGTCTTCTTCTACATGGCTCTCGAGTTCCAGGTGCTGAGACTGGTTTCGGGCTGGTTCATGCTCTTCGGCGGCGCAGTCATCGGGCTTGTGGGGCTCTGGGCCCTCGCTTCGGTCGCCGCATAACTGAAACGGGCCTCAGCCCGGTTGCGCGTTGAAAGCTGCCAGAGGCGAGCCGCCGCAGGTCTTTGACCTTCATGGCACTGTGAGGAATGTATGACAGGTGAACTTACGGTCGAGGCCATCATCTCCGAGGCCGAGAGCGAAGCCACTAGGTATTCTTGGGAAGGAACATTCAAGGACTATCTTCGCATCGTCCTTGAAGACCCGTCAAAGAGCCGGCTCTCCCACGCCTACATCCATGACGCGATCATGGCCAGGGGCTCGGGTGTTACCCCTGACGGCGACCGTGTATACGATCTGTTCCAGGATGAGATATTCGGCCTGGAGGAGCCGCTGGACCGCATCGTTCAGTACTTTGCCGCCTCCGCGCAGCGATTCGAAGTGCGTAAACGCATCCTGTTGCTCCTTGGCCCCCCGGCCAGCGGCAAGTCCACTGTCACTGAACTCATCAAGAGCGCCATGGAGGCCCACTCCAGGAGAGACGAGGGCATCGTTTACGCCATCAAGGGCTGTCCCATGCAGGAGGATCCCCTGCACCTGATCCCCGCGAGTCTCCGGACTCAACTCCGCGACGAATGCGGCATCCACATAGAGGGTGACCTTTGTCCGCGATGCCGTTACCTGGTCGATTCCGAATATCAGGGCCGCTACGCGGACGTGCCCGTGCAGCGCGTGACCTTCTCTGAGCGAGGGGCCGTCGGCATAGGCTATTTCATGGCCAACAACCCCAACCCCTCGGACTCCCTGCTTGTCGGCAGTGTCAACACCGACCAACTCGAGGGCGACCGGCTTGAGGTTGCGGGCAAGGCATTCCGGCTGGACGGAGAGCTCAACGTCGCCAACCGCGGCATGATTGAGATGGTCGAGATGTTCAAGGCCGACAGGCACCTGCTGACCACGCTCCTGAGCCTCGCGCAGGAGCAGATCATCAAGATGGAAAGGTTCGGCTCCGTCTACGCGGACGAGGTCATCGTCGGTCATTCCAATCAGGGCGACTTCGAGGAGTTCTCCAGGGACAGGAGTTCCGAAGCCCTCAAGGATCGCATCATCGCGGTCAACATCCCCTACAACCTGAAGGTGACGGAAGAGGTCAAGATCTACCGGAAGATGACGAAGTCCAGCCTCATGGGGGACGCGCACATCGCGCCGTTAACCCTGAGAGTCGCCAGCGCATTCTCTGTCCTGGCGCGGCTGGACCCGCCGGATCGCCACGGCATGACCATGCTGGACAAACTAAAGCTCTACGATGGCGACGTCGTGCCCAACTTCTCTCGCCGGGATGCCCGTGACATGCAGCGCCAACATCCGATGGAGGGCATGTCCGGAATCTCGCCCAGGTACGTGATGAACCGCATTGGGGCGGCCGCCAGCGAGCCGAACGTCCGCTGCATCACCCCCTTCGCTGCTCTCGTCAGCCTCTGGGAAGGCCTGGATGAGAACGTCAGCTACGAGGCCGACATCGCGACAAAGATCGCCCTCATAACTGACACCGTCAAGGTCTACGACGATCTGGCCGTGCGGGATGTGCAGATGGCCAGCGAGGAGGCGTTCGAGGCAAGGGCAAAGGACCTGCTCACCAGCTACCTTGCTGATGTCCGCGCGTACTTGAGGGACATCTCCAGGAAGGACTATAGGCCCACTCGCGCCGATGCCGAAAGGGAGCGCGACATGCGGGCAATAGAGCGTGTCCACGGGATTACTGATCGGAGCAAGGAAGAATTTCGGCGTGAGATAAACGATTACGTGGCCGCCTGGCGCAGCAACGGCAAGCCCTTCGAATACGACTCCGAGCCCCGCCTCAAGGAAGCCATCGAGAAGCAGCTCCTCATCTCGCGGGACGACCTCAACAAGAGCCTGACTCGCCCACGGTTCGCCAGGCAGCGCGCCAACTGGACCCAGCGGTGGAGGAGCATCACGTCCAGGCTGATCGATTCCTATGGCTATTGCAGTACGTGTGCTGACGATACGGTCAACTACGTCAACCACATCCTGAAGGGCCGCAAGTCCGTCAGGATCCCCAGGAACGAGGGCGTTGAGTGGCTCTGGGAGAAGAACCCCCAGAGAGGTTCCACCGGCTAACAGTTCTCCGCCCCCCGCCCCCCATGTCATTCCGAGCGCAGCCGAGGAATCCAAAAACCCAATCACGCACCAATTCATACATGTAAAACACCATTTCCATTCCAAAAATAGAAAACACTGTGCTATCATCGTTCCTAATCCAACACTAGACGCCGACATCATCACCGTCGGGAGGATAGAGACAGGGAGGTAGAGCAGGATGAGGAACATCACCCGGACCCACCCGGTTCTGCGCCGCCTGCTGAGGGCGGCCATGCCATCTTCTACCCCCCCCCCCCCCCCCCTTCC
>DAOUKW010000034.1:0-12772 GCA_034420915.1 Dehalococcoidia bacterium | reverse complement strand
CGGAGACGAAGGCCCGTCGGAATCATCGCAACAACGAGGACCAAGGCTCAATCTGATTAGAGAGAAAACCCCGCTGCATGCCGAACAGGGTAAATTATTTCTGGGTTCCCCCTTACGGCGAACTCACCGTGTCGAAGGCGCACTGAAGCGTTGCCGTGACCCTCTCACCGGCTGGGTCGCTCCCTTGTCCTGTGTTCCGCAGAGTAGCGGCGGTGACGGCAGCGCCGTTCCTAGGTCGGGTGATCTGTCGCAACTCCCGACGGCTGTGCCGGCCGTAGCAGTGGCGCTGTAGCGTCAGAGCTTCTCCTCAAGGAAGCCGCACATCTTCAACCTGCGCGGCCAGCACGGTTCCTTGCGCTCGACCAACAGCTGCCCGCAGCCCACGCTCGAACGGCAGTAGGGCTCGTGGTTGCGCAGCAGCACCCGGATCACCCGCAGCGGCTTGTGTGCCATGGCGATCGTGGTCTGCCCCCGGAGCGACTCGGTCGAGCGAAGCGCCGTCGCTGGCGTGGAGCTGTTGGCCGGAAGCACGCCCTCTTGCGTAGCAACTACCCCGCCCAAGAGGTACTGATCGCAGCTCCTCCTAGTCTCTCCGGTCCACTCGTACGGCCCCTACGCCGCAATCCCGCTTCGTTCCTTGCTACCATTCAGAAGTGGCACTGATCGCCTTCAGGCTTTCTCCACATACCCCCAAGCGCCGAAGTAGAGGCGCAACTCTAGTCGTCGTTGCGGAGGGCCGCCTTTCAGATGACCTTGGCGACTTGACTGAATTGTTTCGGAATGCTTCCCGCTCGACCTCTCGTGCCTCGAGTTGTGGATGGTTTCGATTCGAGATCAGGTGACACATGGATTCGCTGGCGATAGGAAGCAATCTCCGCGGCTTCGAGATTGAGGGAATCCTAGGCCGAGGTGGATTCGGAATCGTCTATCGAGCGAGACATCGAGAACTGGGAACCAGATTTGCAATCAAGGAGTATTTTCCTAGTGAGATTGCGACGCGACATGGCATAAGAGTAGTTCCTAGAGCACCAACGTTCAAGCACGACTATATGGATGGGCTACGTCGCTTCAAGGAGGAAGCGCTTCGGCTCATAGAATTCTCAAATTGCGCAAGTATTGTGTCCTGCAGAGACTTCTTCAGACTCAACGGAACGGCGTACTTGGTGATGGTTTACGTTGACGGACTGCCACTTTCTGACCTTCTTCGTGGCCGGGAGGCACAGGAACGACCCTTTGACGAAGATGACTTAATTACAGTGATGATACCACTCTTGGAGAGTCTCGCAGTCGTTCACACCGCAGATGTCCTGCATCGCGACATCAAACCATCGAACATTCTGATTCGGTACTCAGACAGTCAGCCCATCTTAATTGATTTCGGTGCCGCGAAGCAAGCGGCTGCTGAACTAACAAAGTCATTCGCCCCATACACACCGGGATATGCGGCGCTTGAACAAGTTGGAGACGGTACATTGGGACCTTGGACTGACGTGTACGGACTTGGTGCCCTGATGTGGCGAATGGTTGCGAGAGGAAGCCCACCTAATCCAGTCAGAATTGAACAGCGAGCCCTAGCAATGTTAAAGGGCACAGCGGATCCGCTGCCGTCGGCAGTGAAACTCGGAGAAGGTCGTTTTCCAGCACAGATATTGAAAGCGATTGACAACTGCTTAGCAGTTGATGAGGACGATCGGATACAAGAGTGTCATGAATTAATTCGCTTGCTCGACCCAGAGACCAATCATCGACCTCAAAGGAAGAATGCCACTTCATCGCTCCTCATCGGCATGGAGGTGCATTGGGATGCTTGGTTCGGGAGACATGAGAAGATTCTGGACATTCCACAAGTCGATGCCGATGTAAATCCTCGCGCAATCGATGGTATGACACCACTGCACTGGGCTGCCTGGGCAGGTCAGACCTCCTGCATCAGGGCGTTGGTTAAGCTTGGTGCAATCGTTGATGCGAAGGACAACCAGCATCAAACTCCACTGCACCGGTCCATATTGGCCGGACGAAGCAAGAGCTTTGTCTGCCTAACCGAGGCTGGTGCAGAGATCAAAGCCCGAGACAAACGTAGACGTGGAGTGTTGGAGCTCGCTCTATTGACCGGGCAGTCCCAAATCTTGGCGACGGCGATCTCTGCAGGTGCAGATCTCCAGATGGGTTGGGGTGATGACAGGACGCTGCTGCACCATGCCGTGGAAAACGGCAGCCCGGAGCAGATCGAAGTTCTGCTTGGCTATGGGCTTGGATTAGAAGCCAAAGACAGATTTGAGCACACACCACTGCACTGGGCAGCCCGTGCGAATAGACCAAAACACCTCGTGACGCTCATCAAGGCAGGGTCCAATCTCGAATCTCTCAATGAGTACGGCGAGACGCCCCTACAGGGCGCTGTGACGAACAAACGTTGGGAGAACGCGCAAATCCTGATTAATGCCGGTGCTTCCGTGAACACAGAATCTGCGTGGCCTTATTATGCACGCGGGAGAACTTGGTCGACGCCTCTGCACGTAGCCGCAGTATGCGGTCGTAGCAAGGTTATCCGAGTCCTCCTTGCTGCCCAAGCCGATATTCATGTGACTGATTTAACATACAAAGGTACTGCGCTCCATTGGGCTGCGTTCGGCCGCCATCTCGAAGCGATATCGATCTTGTTGGATGCCGGTAACGACCCAAACGCCCGGGCAAAGTTGGATGCGACGCCGCTCCACTGGCTCGCATCGCCACCCCGGTCCGAAAATTTTGGAGAAATCGTCTCTTTCATCGAAATGCTCGATAAACTTCCTCGTTCCATTAGAAGTGTCTCTGCAATCATTCATCGATTTCTGGAGGCTGGCTCTGAAATTGACTCTCGGGATGAAGACGGGGAGACTGCGCTTCATTGGGCCGCTCAGCACTATGATCCAAAGAGCCCTATAATGGCGAGGGCACTGATCGAGTCCGGTGCAAGTGTTGCCTCGAGGCGAAACGATGGACAAACGCCACTTCATCTAGCATCACATCCCGAAACTGTCGAGACACTAATTCAATCGCAATCAGATGTGAATGCAAAGAACAACAATGGAAGCACACCACTGCATCTAGCATCACAATTCAGAATATTGGAGATCCTAATCCGATCACAGGCAGACGTGAATGTAGTGGACAACGCCGGAAACACACCCCTCCATATCGCCACTATGAAGCATTGGTCGCGAGAGTCTATTGAGCTATTAGTTGAGTCTGGTGTGAATTTGCATGCAAGAAATCAAAGGGGATTGACAGCACTCCAGTTGGCTGCCGGATTTTGGAATCATCAGGCTGTGAAAGCTCTCATTAAGGCTGGCAGTGAAGTTGACATTGTGCATGATGTCTCTTCTGCTAATCCTCTTCTGTTTGCTTGCTGTCCTGTGGTCCTGCGACACTACACATACGACGAACAGTTTACGGATGAGATGGCATTCGAAACAATAAGAAGTTTGCTTGACTATGGCGCAAATCCTAGATCACAATTCAAGAAATCGTACATCCCATCATCTCCACAACCCCGCGGCAGGTCTCCACTTCATTTTGCAGTTCGACATCTTAGTGCGAGAGTAGTATCCTTGCTATCCAAGTCTAACATTGACATGAATGTCAGAGATGCAGACGGCAACGTTCCTCTAGCTCTTGTAGGCACAGGTGATAGAGAAGAAGCAAGACTTAAGATCGAGATACTGATCAGTGGTGGTGCAAACGTCCGTCTTTGGGCAGAGTGCGATAAAGATGCGTTACACAATGCGTCGCTCGTTGGTTCGGCGCGTGGGATCGTCCATCTTATTGATGCAGGTGTGCATGTTGATACAACCAATCAAGTGGGAAAGACCCCGCTTCACTTGGCGGCTCGATTTGCGAATGTGCGTTCTTTGAAGACACTACTGCGGCTCGGATGCGATGTGAGATGTTGCGATGCGAATGGACTCAATGCATTACATTTGATTGCGAAACTACCAAGGGAAGCCGTCACAGAAGGTGACAAGTCAGATGCACATGTCAGCATCATTCAAAGACGAGTAGAGCAGACTATAGGATTGCTTTGTAGTGCGGGATGTAATCCTAATCATTCGATTAGTTCTTCCTCCCATTCAACTCCACTACACTTGGTTGGAGAGTTCAATATGCTAAGTATACTTGAGCTTAGTGAGTGGTCAGAATTCTTGATTGATGAGATCCGCACACGGGCACGATCGGCGATTGCTGCTTTGGTTGAGCACGGGGGGCATCTCGATGCACGGGATCACTTGGGTCGCACGCCACTACTTGTTGCTGCGCTCTGGGGAAGTTCTGATAGCGTTGAGGAATTCATCCGATTGGGTGCGAACATACATGCTAGATCCAAGACTGACTCTACAGCTCTGCATCTGGCAGCGGTCGGTAATTGGGAAAACATGACAGAGCGTCATGGAGAAAAGATTGCACAGCCGGAGTTTCCGTATTCCATCATGATGGAAGAGTCAGTGCGGTTCTTAATAGAAGGAGGATCTGACGTCCATGCTCGTAACCACCTAGGCGGCACAGCGTTGCATAGTGCGTGCCAAAGCGGGGGTGCGAAGATAGTTGGTGTGATCCTAGATGCTGGCAGCGATCCGAATCTGCAAGACAGAATGGGCCAGACAGCGTTGCATCGAGCATGCAAGAACGGGCGTCCAGAAGCAATTGATGCAATCTTGGATGCCGGGAGCAATCCAGATGTGCGAGACGGATATGGACGACTACCTTGGGATTACTTGAGACTTAGAAAGGAGATTCAGTCAACGGAGTGTCCAAGACGGTTTCTCGATTCATATGCGAAGTTGGATCGTCAACTGCGTCTTTGGAATTATTCCGATATCGTAAGAAGATGAGCCAACACACAGTGGTATCGGCAGGACACATAGTTTCGGTTTTGAGGTTGTCGGAGCGAGTTGGAGGGTGGTTGTCTCAGTTGACGACCAGTTGCTCCGTCATTATCTCAGACTACATGTTGGTCCGTGCATCCAATCGGGCCCTTCGCTTACACAGGCTAGCGATGAGAGCTCTGCAACAGGATGCAGAATGGTGAATGTCCTACGCGGTCGTGTGGTATGGTAGGGATGTTATGTGTTCAGCTGCTAGGAGCGGTTGAGTGTGTTATAACGAGAATGTAAAGAATCATGGTGTAACATTGTTGCCTCGAGTGTGTGCCAAGAGGCATGGGTCGTGCGCCGTGTCATTCTCTGGTCATCCGGCCAGTGGGAATCGTTCTTATCGTAGTCTGGGATCGCGTTGGTGATGCAAGAGCACCCGGGCCCTGGTGCTCCTATTGGCGGCTTCGAGTTGGCACGGTCGCCGGCCCGCCATAGTGTCAGATCCGCTCATTGCAAAAGGCAGTGCTTCTTCAGGTAGCACGGCCAGTGCAGTCCGTTGCGTTCTATCGGCAGCCGCTAATTGTGAGCGCGCAGATCGCAGTACGGGTCATTGGTGCTGACCAGGCCCCAGCGTCAAGCGAGCTCGGTTTGGAACCGCGCCACGTTCCCGGTCTTCGGGCTGAACTCCACCGCCACCAGATGCAGCGGCTCGCCCAGGTGGCGGTACTTGTCCGTGTAGCCCCGCTCCTTCAGTTGTGCCATCGCCGCCCCTGGCCCGGCCCGCTCAAGCACCTTGAACTCAAACAGGAAGATTTGGCCCCCCGCCCGCACTGCCATGTCGAGCCGCCCTCGGCTGCTGCTGTCCTCTACTGTCACATTCAGTCCAAGCCCGGCGAAGTACGAGTAGAAGACGCTCGCGTAGTAGCCCTCGAAGCGGGCGATTTCGTTGCGGTTGTGCCACTCGTGCGGGATGCCCGCGAAGAGGGCGTGGAACAGCCGCTCGAGTCCCGAGAAGTCGGCGGCTTGGAGCAGGTCGTACAGCAGGAGACTGTTCGCTTCTCTCCGGGGATCGTCCCCGCTCAGGTATTCGAGCAGGCTTTCGTTCAGGCTCTCGCGCACTTCACGGTTCGGGTAGCCCAGGCAGTAGAACTGCTTTCCGCCCCGGTTCTCGCGGCTCCGAATCGTGAGGTAGCCAGTCTGGAACAGTAGCGCCTCGGTGGCGATGCGGCCCACATCGAACGAGCCGAGCAGCTTCTCGGTGGCGAGCATGCCGTCCAAGGCGGCGGAAGGCACTTTCCGCCGAACCAGCGTGTCAACGAGGAACGTCGGCGAGCCTGTTTCGCACCACCACGCCTTGAACTCGCGGTCTGCCAGCAGGAGCAGCACGTCGAAGGGGTTGTAAACCCTCTCCTCGCCTCCCCAGCTGTAGCCTTTGTACCAGTCCCGGATCTTCTCGCGGTCGAGGCCGGGCAGTTCCGGGGCGAAGACCGTGTCGAGGTCGCTCTCGGTGTACCCGCAGATTGACGAATAGGCCGGGTTGAGTGTGAGGTCGCGAAGATTGTTCAGGCCGGAGAAGAGACTCGCTTTGGAGAACTTGGTGACGCCGGTGAGGAAGCAGAAGCTCACATGGGCGCCGCAGGCCTTGATCATCGCGTACAGGCCGCGCAGGTAGTCCTGGTTGGCCTTCGCGACGGCCGCCTCCTCCAAGGCGTCCACAATCGGCTTGTCATACTCGTCGACGAGCACCGCGACTCTCTGACCGGTCTGTTGGTGCAGAGTCTCGAGCAGATAGGCGAAGCGTTCCGGCCCGGAGTCGTGGATCGGGTCCACTCCGAAGCGCCTCTCGGCTTGGCCCAGCTGCGCCATCAGGCTCGTTTCCACATAGCCCGGCAGCTTGAAGTCGCCGCCGCTGAAGTCGAGTCGCAGGACCGGATTTCGCACCGACCAGTCCCAGCGGCCAAAGGCCTCCAGGCCCTCGAACAGCTCGCGGCCGCCCTCGAACAGCTCCTTCAGTGTGTCGACGAACAGGCTCTTGCCAAAGCGGCGCGGGCGCGACAGGAAGTAATAGTTGCCTTCCTCGGCCAACCGAAGGGCATATCCGGTCTTGTCCACGTAATAGCAGTTGCGCTCGCGGATCTCGCGGAATGTCTGGAAGCCGATTGGCAGGATGCGCCTAGCCATGGGCTGCAATCTACCTTACCCATGCACCGGACGCGTATCGATTTTGCCCAATCCCCCTCGCCCGCGAAATCGGCACGGATCCTCTGGACTGTGTGGCGTGTGCAGCCGTCGGTCGGTCGGTGTACCTCGTTGGCGGATGGCCGGTGCTGCGAGCCCCGGTTGGCATTCCACGCTCGCCTGCAGGGGCTCCAATCCCTGCACTAGGACTTGGATGCGGTTCAGGCCCGGATCCTTCGCGGTGGACGGCGTGCTGCGCAGCGCGGCGAAGTCCCGCCCTCCCTGCTTGGTCCGGAAACTTGCTGAACGGCGGGTGTGATTCGGGCTCTCGGCCTCAGATGTCGAGGGTCCAGGGGCTCCGGTAGGCCTTGGACAGCCACCGGTCGGCCTCGGGGTCCGCTTCGAACCGCTCGTTGGCGGAATCCCATTGCAGCGTGCGCTTGAGCCGCGTCGCAATGTTCCCGAGATGGCAGAAGACCGCGGTTCGGTGTCCGATCTCGACATCGGCATTGGGCCGTTCGCGGCTCTTCACGCAGTCCAGGAAGTTGCGCATGTGGTGGGCGTTCAGTCCGCGCTGGGCGTTGTCCGGATAGGACTCGCGATCCTCAACGACCGCCGGATTTCGCTGCCACTTCTGCCCTCGAATCGAGTATCCCCGTCGAGTCAGTTCCAAATCGGCCTTCGTGCCGTGGAAGACCAGATAGGATCCGCGCGTCCCGTTCAGCTCCCGAACGGCCCAGGTCAGGACGCCTCCGTCGACTTCGTAGATGACTTCCTGGATGTCGGGGGTCTCGCCGCCGTCCCGGATCGCGTACCGGCCGCCGCAGCCGGCAACCGACTTGGGGGCGTCGCACTCCAGACCCCACCGGGCGATGTCGATGTTGTGCGCTCCCCAGTTCGTCATCTGGCCCCCGGAGTAGTCCCAGAACCAGCGGAAGTGATAGTGGCCGCGAAGAGGGTTGTACGGCCTCGCCTGTGCCGGGCCGAGCCACATGTCGTAGTTGAAGTCTGCCGGGGCCTCCCCGTCTTCGGGCGAGCCGAAGCCCGGCATGGAGTTCCGCTCCAGACCTGCCTCGACGTGATGGACTGAACCGAGCAATCCCGACTGGACGATTTGAACGGCCTCGATGTAGTGTGGTCCGGATCTCTGCTGGCTGCCTGTCTGGACGACTCGGTTGAATCGCCGTGCCGCCTCGACCATCTTGCGGCCCTCCTCCACCGTCAGCGAGAGCGGCTTTTCCACATAGACATCCAAGCCCGCGGCGCAGGCCCGGATGGTCTGGAGGGCGTGCCAGTGATCGGGAGTTGCGATCAGGACCGCATCCATGGGTTTGTGGTCCAGCAGATCCCGAAAGTCCCGGTAGGCTCTCGCCTGGCCCTTCGCGGCGCTGAGCGCCTTCTCGAGATGCGGCTCGTAGACGTCACAGACGGCGACGGGGTCGGTGTCGGGCTGTGCAAGCGCTTGCTCCCAGATCTGCCCTCCGCGGTTGCCGGTGCCGATGATTCCGACCGCGACGCGATCATTAGCGCCCCAAATCCTCCGGTAGGATGCGGCCGCGGCGGCGGCTGCAGTGAACAGGTGTCTGCGTTTCACGGTCTCTCAAGCACTCCGGGGGCGGCCCCTCCGGACAAGGGACGGAGTCCGGGCCGTCCCCAAAGCTTAGCCCAGACGATTGGTTCCCATCCGAGCGCCCGCTGGACCGATCCGAACGAGCGGATCCTCCCGTCGCTACTCGTGTCGCAGCGCCTCGGCGGGTCGAGTCCGCCCGGCTCGCACTACCGGCACAGTCGACGCAACGTAGCCGCTCGCAACCAGGGCGGCCACCGCCCCTCCGGTCACTCTCCAGTCGAGCGGATTCACTCCGTGCAGCAGTCCCTCGACGATCTGCCCGGCACCGGCCGCTCCGGCGACTCCCGCGACCGCGCCTGCGCCCAGGACGAAGGTGACCCAGCGGAGCACCATTGACCGCACCTGGCCGGCGGATGCGCCAAGCGCCATGCGGACTCCGATCTCGTGCGTCCGGCTCCGCACCGCGTGGCTGCAGACACCGAACAGGCCGATCCCGGCCAGCAGGACCGCCACGCCTCCAAACGATCCTACGAGCCTCGAAAGCATGCGCTCGACGGCCACTGCACGCTCCAGATGCAGGTCCACAGTGGTGAACTGCCGGTCCACTGGCATTCCCGGGACGGCTTCCCGGACGGCCTCTCTCACTGTCTCGGCGATTGTTTCGGGCGGAAGCGACGAGCGCACGGCCAAGGTGCGCACGAAGCCCTCGTATCCCGTGGTCGGACGGTACACCAGCGGAGGGGGAGCCTCCCGGAGGATCACCTGCCGGACGTTCGTGACAACACCCGCGATGGGGCGCTTGTTGTCGACCACGCCGCCCACGGCCGAGCCCCCGGGAAAGAAACGTTCGGCGAATGCCCTGTTGACCACAATTGCGTCGCGCTCCTCTCTCCCCGGAACCCGTCCCTCGATCAGCGTGATTCCCAGTGTCCGGAAGTAGTCGGGCGAGGCCGAAACGTGAATCACGCTCATGTCCTCGTCCTCTCCGGCTTCGTAGCCGGAAACCGAGACAGTGCTCCTTCCGTGGTTGCCCTGCAATGGAAGCGTGCCGGTGAAGGCCGCCGACTCGACCTCAGGAATCGCTGCCACTCTCGCCAGGATCCGGCGCCGCATTGAGGGCTGGCTCTCCGGAGCGAATCCGGCGCCCCGGGGATCGAGGCGAATGCCGACAACGTGTTCCGCGTCCAGGCCGAGATCGGAGGCACGCAGTTCGGAGAGGCTGCGGAGGAACAGCCCGGCACTTGCCAGCAGCACGATCGCGAGTGCGCACTGGCCCGCCACCAGCACGCTTCTCGTTCTCGCGTCTCTTTTCTCCGCCGTGGTGAAGAGCCGTGCTGACTGCCTGGAGCTCCATGCGGCCCTACGGGCCGCCGCTGTCGCCGGCGCCAGCCCGAATAGGAAAACGGTCAGCGCGCCGACTGCGGCCGCGAAGAGGAGTTCAGTCCACGCCAGATGCACGTCCAGCGCCTCGGCTCCCCGGATCTCGCCCAGCCAGTCGTGCATGACTGGCACGAGCCAATACGCGGTTGCGCATCCGAGCGCGGTCCCCATCAAGGCCAGCACTGCGCTCTCGGCAAGCAGCGGGCGCATCAGGTCGGTGACTGTGCCGCCCAATGCCTGGCGGACCGCGAATTCGCGTCGTCTGGCGGCCGACCGCACGAGCAGGAGACCGCCAAGATTCGCGCACGCGATCAGGAGCACGATCGCCGTTGCGGCCCACAGCAGGAGCAGCGGCCTCCTGGCGACTCCCCTGAGGCGCGACAGCCCGTTCCCGATGGGGGTCAGCGCCACCCGGAGCCGCTCGATGTACTCTCGATCCTTTTCTGAAATGCCGTCGCCCGCAAGTTCCAGGAAGATCTGCCGGAGCCAGAGATTGATCGCCTCCTCGGCCTCGGGCAGCGAGGCGCCGGTCCTGATGCGGACCAGAACATTCAGCCAGAACGTCTCGTAGGGGATTCCTCGCTGCAGTCTCGATGGACTGCGCGTCACCTGGGGCTGCATCGAGAGCGGGACCCAGATCTCGGGCGCGAACTCCACGACGTGTCCTCGGAACGAAGGCTCGGCGACACCGACGATCGCGTAGGGAAGGTCGTGGATGCGGATCGTCGAGCCCACCACGTCGGGCGCTCCACCCAGTCTGCCCTGCCAGAACGCATGGCTGACGACCGCGACCGGACTTGCTCCCGGAGCCTCGTCATCCTCGGGCTCCAGTAGGCGCCCCCGGAACGGCCGGACGCCGAGCAGGGGAAAGTACGATCCTGAGACGAGCACGCAGGAGGCGCGCTGCAGGTCGCTCGCGGACGCTGCGCGTTCGCCCCAGTAGACTCTGTTGTCGACTGTGGGAGTCGCTGCAACCCCGGTTACGACTCCGTTGCTTCTGTCGCGGAGCGCCTGAAACTGGGCGAAGGAGAAGACTTCCGACTGCGGGCGGTCACTCATGCTGATCGTTCCAAGAGCTCCCGGTCCCAGCACGGCGAGTTCGGCGGGGCGCTCCACTGGAAGCGATCGCAGCAGGAGGGCCTCGATCAGACTGAAGACTGCGGTGTTGGCACCGATCCCGATCGCGAGCGTGATCGAGGCGACGGCGGTAAAACCGGGGTTCTTGCGGAGGGTGCGGAGCGCCAGGCTAATTTCGCGGTGCATGTCCGTGCTCGATCCTGTGCCGACTGCCGCGTTGAGTCCGCTCCGATCGCAGAATAGCCGACACGCGGCTGCTTGATGGACGCTCCGTCGGCGAATGCGTTACGTCGGGAAGAGAGGGCCTCTGCCAAGTCGATCGTATGTGTGTTTACCGCGAATCGGTCTGATCATGGCTTGGTATCGGGGAAACAGAGTCCGCCAAGACGGCGCGAATGGCGGCTGGACGCCGTAACCGCAAAGGGCTGTCCGGTCTCTGGCGGACATCTCCCGGATGTTCGCGGGCGATCCGGCGACCGAGGCCTGATCCGTCACCGCTCGCTGGCTAGATGGCGGGTGCCGCCGATTCTGCGACTCGCTTGGACATGCACGATCGGCCAACCCGCACGTCGCCGCCGGGACTGCCGCAAGGAGTCGAATGGATGAAGCGGAGTCCCGCTCGGAGCCGTTGCATCAGTGATGTCGAGCATGGGCAGCTGGTTGCGCTGCTCCCGGTGACAGTTCGCTGGTCGGAGCCTTGACGGGCTTCCTCCGCTATGGTGACGGAAGGTTGCAGCGTGTCGTTTGGCTAGAGCGGAGGATCACTCAAAGATACACGTCCAGTTTGTGGCATGGTGGGATCTTGCCGAATGACTGGGACGGCGTTCGGTCATTCCGCACCGTAGGACGGAATCGCCTTCCATAGCACGATGACTCCCGTGTCCGGAAACACCCACGGGATGGTGCTGAATGCAGCACTGGCTCAGTTGCTGCGGTCGCGAGGTCTGGAAGCAGAGGCCGAGCAGTCTGTGCGATCCGAGTCCCGAAAGCACTGTGTCGATGTCCTGGTGGAACTTGGCGAGTTTGCTGTCGCGATCGAGGCCGAGTTCGCCCCGGGGCGCACCGTGCGTGGCGACGCGGAGAGCCGGTTGACGGAGCATCCCCTGATGTGGCGGGGGCTTTCCGTCGAGTTCGTCTTTGCTCTGCTGTATCCCGATCGTTTGAGAGCCGTTCCCGAGAGTCAGGCAAGGAAGGAGCTGGCGGCGACTGAGTCCCTCCGATTCGCCATCGTGTCAAGGCGGCAACCGGGGGGCGTACCGTCTGACAAAGGAGCCTATTCGGTCGGGACGTGGCACCAAGGCTCTGTGGCGGTGCTCGCCGAGCATCTCCATGATTTCTGGATCCGGAGCTTGAAGGGCGGCTCGGTGCAGGAAACCGTCGACCTCGCGTCCCTCGCCATCGAGCAGGCGGGCGATGTTCTGCGCCGATGGCCGGGTCGGCATGTCTTGGCGGCGGCGGGCAGCGACCCGGAGTCGACCAGCGCCCTGATCTGGCTGAACGCCCTCCTCTTTCAGGAACTGCTTGCCAGCCATCTCGACCCGCAACAGCTGCCGGCGGACCTGCGGTCCGCGGGCTTCCCGAGAGCCGATCCGGACTGCCGTCCCTGGATCCTTCTTCGGCAGTGGAAGACGATCCTGCGAGTCAACTGGTGGCCGATATTCCACGTTGCCCGCGAGGCTCTCAAGCCGGTGCCCACTCGACAGGCGACCCTCGCCCT
>DAOUKW010000033.1:0-6038 GCA_034420915.1 Dehalococcoidia bacterium | reverse complement strand
CGGAAATGCAGCACCTATAGTTGTAAGCACTTAGGAGAGCCTCTCGGAAAAAGTCTTGCCCCTTTCGTAGCGTGACGATTCCCTGTCTCTCTGTAACGCGATCTTCCTCGTCTTCGCTCTCGGTGGCTGTGGTGGTATCAGTATCTTCAAGTAAGCCGTAGTTTCGGAGAGCCGCAGTAGATTCTCCGACAAAGGCCGCCCAATCGGAGTTCATCTCCGCCCAGATGGCACGATCAACGCCTGATGCGTTTCTGAGGCCAGAGATTCCCCGCTGTCTAAGACCGGGGTCAAGGCTTGCAAGGTTCACTAGTTTCATTGCAACGGCGCTGGACGTTCTTGCGATTGCCTTTGAAACAGCGACGACCTCAGGGTTGCGTGAATGCATCTGTCCGAATGGCAGTCGGCAATAGAGGTCAAGGACTACCAATAATTCTTCGCGAGTCCAACGACGGCGCGAGGGTTGTGCTGGAACATCTGATGAACTCACTGTCCGTCATCCTCCGCCTAAGTATAGGCGCGGGTAGGTGGCCGGTGTCATGCCTCTCGACCCTAGCCCTCATCCTTGAGGGAGGATTCAGCCCGGATTCCCGCCTTCGCGGGGGATTCCGAGGGGGGCGGGAGATTCGGACGCCACCACCTCAACTGCCCCCGTGCCTTCAACTCCGAGGGCAAGCAGCGCGGCATAGATGGCATCGTGGGCGGGCGTGGGAGGGGGGTGATGATATTTGCCGTGGCAGTGGGTGCGGCTGATTATGTAGGGGTCGCTGAGAGGGGCAGTGACTCGGCTTCCAGTGTGGACAGGTCCAAGCGTCGAGATGCCTGGTCGATGTCGAAACCGACGACGTTGCCGTTCGCGTCCAAATCGACGTTCAGTCCCTCGGTGACCTCAATCGTCTCGGCGCCGGGCTGAGCCGTGAACTCGACGTAGAGGCTATCAGTCTCTGGGTAGTAGTGCAGCTTCATGGCTATCTCTCCACTCGGAACCGTCGATCGAAGAAGGCGTTGTGGATTGTTTCTCCGTCTTCCAGTGTAACGACTCGAAGAAAGCGGTGTCCCACCTCGCCGGGCACGTTGACCGCTCCCCAGTATCGTACACGACCATCCGCCTGCCTCTCCTGACGTATGGGAGAAGCGATGACTTGAACGCACCACGCCAATTCAATATAGGGGCGCTTTCGGAGTACTTGCTCATCGAAATAGCGCGTCGTCTTCAACGGCCCTCCTGCTCCATGCAAGCAGTACAGCCCCCACCTTCCCGGGGGATTCCGAGGGGGGCGGGAGATTCGGACGCTACCACGTCAATTGCCCCCGCGCCTTCAACTCCGAGGGCAGCAGCGCGGCATAGATCGCATCGTGGGCGGGCGTGGGAACGTGATGGCGTTGACCAAGACGGGGGATCACGCCAACCTGCGCCTCCAGTTCCGACGGTCTGCCGGACGCGATGTCGCGCTGCATGGACGCCGTCCCATCCACAGGCGCCAGGTCCGCCAGTTTCATGGCGCCCTCAACGGCGTCGGACTGCAATGTGACCCCTTCCGCGGCGGCGACGGCAGCTATCTCCTCCATGCACGCTTCCAACAGTTCCCGGGAACGCGGAACGGATCGAAAGACGCCAATCGGCACGCGCGTCACCGCGCCCACCCCTCCCAACGGCCCCACAAAAAGCACCTTCTCCCACAGCGCCGCGCGAATATCTGCGCGAACCGTGGCGAATATCCCGGCATCCGCGAGCGCGGCGCGAATCTGCTCCACCCGCTCTGATGCGCTGCCGTCCAGCTCACCAATCGTGATGGTCGGCGGCACGCCCGTGTGCCGCACAACGCCCGGCTCGATGATATCCGTGAAGATGCGGCACGTTCCGCCGATGACATGGCCGCCGGACACCTCTGCGACAAGCTGGTCCGGCGCTTCCACCCCGTTCTGCAGGGGAATGACTGTTGTGTGCGGGCCGAGCATCGGCCCGATCGCGACGGCCGCTTCGGGCACCATCCACGTCTTGACCGTCACGAATACCACATCAACCTGCCCCACGTCCTCCGGGTTATTGGTCGCGGAGAACGCGTCCGGCGGTATTTGAGCGTCACCCTCAGGGCTTTCGATGCGGAGCCCCCGTGTCTGCAAGGCTTCAAGATGCGGGCCGCGGGCGATCAGGGAAACGTCATGCTTGCCGGTTTCGATCAGCCGCCCGCCGAAGTACGCGCCGACCGCCCCCGCGCCAAAGACGGCGATCCTCACCGCGCGTCCCTACGCCGTGCCGAATTGGCGGTCGCCGGCGTCGCCGAGGCCGGGCACGATGAACCCGTGCTCGTTCAGGCGCTCATCGAGACCCGCGATGTGGATGCGCACGTCGGGATGGTCGCGCTGCAGTCGCTCAACGCCTTCGGGAGCGGCGATAAGACCGATATAGCGAATGCGCTGCACTCCCCATTCCTTGAGCAGGTCACACGCGGCGGAGGCGGAGCCGCCCGTCGCCAGCATCGGATCCATCAGCAGGCAGGCCTGCACGTCCGGCTCAACAGGCTTGTTGGCGTAATACTGCATCGGTTCCAGCGTGCGCTCATCACGACGCAGACCGATGTGCCAAACGACCGCATCCGGCATCATCTCCCACAGCCCCTCCACCATGCCAAGACCAGCCCTAAGGACCGGCACCAGGCCGATGGAGCCGCGCAGGCGCTGAGCAGGCATGGTGGCGAGCGGTGTAGTAACGCTGGTGGGTTCCAGCGCAAGGTCCGATGTCGCCTCATAAGCGAGCAGGATTGTGATTTCTTTAACTAGTTCTCTGAACCGACGTGCGGGCGTCTCTACACTACGAAGTTGCGCCAGCTTGTCCTGGATGACCGGGTGGGTCGATACGAAAACACCGGCTTTTGCCCCTGTCTGACTCATGTCGATAGTGTACCGCCTGCCCCCCTTCTACCGCACCAATCACACGTGCATCATCCTGCTACACTCAGATAGAGGAGTCCAAACCTGAGATGACTTCAAGCCTTCCTGTGAATCTGCCCAGCGGCAAGAAAGGCCGCGTCCTGTCCGGCGCGCGGCCAACCGGTCGTTTGCACCTGGGAAACTACTTCGGCGCGCTGAAGAACTGGGTGTCGTTGCAAGACGACTACGACTGCTTTTATTTCGTAGCGGACGTCCACGCCCTCACGACGGTTGAAGACACGGTGGGCCTCAAACAGAACACACGCGAAATGGTGCTGGATTGGCTGGCGGCGGGACTCGATCCCGATCGCAGCACCCTCTTCATACAGTCGCGCGTCCCGGAAGTATTGGAGCTCCACACGTACCTGAGCATGGTGACGCCGATGGGCTCCTTGCAGCGCGTGCCCAGCTTCAAGGAACAATTCCGCGCCCGCGCCGACAGCATGAACTACGGCCTCGTGGGCTATCCCGTCTTGCAGACAGCGGACATCATTATCTACCTGGCAAACAAGGTTCCCGTAGGCGTGGACCAGGTCCCGCACGTGGAACTCTCGCGCGAGATTGTACGGAGGTTCAACGGGCAGTTCGGCGATGTGTTTCCCGAGCCGGACGCCCTCCTCTCGGACACGCCGAGCATCAAGGGGACGGACGGCGACCAGAAGATGTCCAAGAGCCTGGACAATCACATCGAGCTGGCCGCCACACCGGAAGAGACGGCGCAGCGCGTCATGTCCATGGTGACTGATCCGCAGCGTGCCCGACGAACCGACCCCGGCCGTCCCTGGGTCTGCAACGTTTACGCGCTCCACCAGATCTTTTCCAGCGAAGACTACACAAAGACGCTGTACGACCAATGCACCACGGCGGCCATTGGCTGTGTGGATGACAAGCGCGCCCTTGCAGACGCGATAAATGAGAATCTCGCAGCGTTTCGGGAACGGCGAGCCGAGCTCGCGACAAAGCCCAATCTCGTCGAGGACGTGCTCGCGGCGGGCACGGAACGAGCGCGGGCCGTTGCGATCCGAACAATGGAAGAGGTGCGGGACCGCATCGGGTTCTTCTGAGTGACCACATCACCGGACGGGCTTCCCCTAGCCGTCACCGGGCGCACGGCGCAGTCCGTCGCGCTTGAGGCGGCGCAGTACGCCGGCAAGATCCATCTCCAATACTTTCGCGGCGACCATCTGGGCGCCCGGGAAAAGAGACACGCGGATGTCGTGACGGACGTCGATGTCGCCATTGAGCAGGAGTTGCGGCAACTCTTGGCAAAAGAGTTTCCCCTTGCGGGGTTTCTTGGCGAGGAGACCGGGGAATCCGAGGGCGATTCTGACTACACGTGGACTGTGGACCCAATCGACGGCACGGCGAACTTCGTCCGGGGCATCCCTCATTTCGCAACAACAATCGCTCTACTCAAGAACGGCGCGCCGGTGCTCGGTGTCACGTATGACGCGATACGCAATGATACGTTCTACGCGGCCGCAGGACGGGGACTGACACTGAATGGCGTGCCGATGAAGCCCGATTACGCGACGAGCATCGAGAACGCGAATCTCGGATTCGATATCGGGCCCGAAGAGGACTTGAACGTCCGCGCATTTGACATCATACGGTCGCTCCTGCCGATGTTTCGCGTACGGCTCATGGGTTCAGGGGCGCTGGGCTTCGCCTATGCGGCGGCTGGGATGGTCGACGTGTATTTTCACCTGGCGCTCAAGCCGTGGGACGTGGCGGCGGGTCTGCTCTTCATCCAGGAGACTGCCGCGGACGCCGTCGCAATCGACTTTGACGGCGCTCCGGCCACGCCGTGGAGCGGTAGCTATCTCGTCGGCGCGCGCAACCTGCTGGAGCGTGTACGCACGGTGTGAATAGTATGCAATTCAGATATCACGTATAGACTGCTTGCTTAAAGACAAGGCGGGCGGCTCATCTGAGCCGCCCGCCTTTTTTGTTCCTGATGGAACGGGCGATGGTTCTGTAGCTTATCGCCTAGATATCCATCGCCTGCGCGACGCGCTCGCGGTGGTAGTCACCATCACCGAAGGAGACCTCCCACGCCTTGAGGCGGCGCGTGAACAGCTGCAGGTCATGCTCCTGCGTGAAGCCGATGGCGCCGTGACACTGGTGCGCCGTGGCGGCCACGCGCTGTGCGGAGTCGCTGACCCACGCCTTCGCCGAGGAGACCTCCAGGTCGGATGGCAGGCCCTCGCCCAGCCGCCAGATTGCCTGGTAGGTGATGAAGCGGGAGCCATCGACATCCGTCGCCATGTTCGCGCAATAGTGCTGGATGGCCTGGAAGGAGCCAATCGGCCGACCGAACTGCACGCGGTTCTTCACGTACTCAACGGTCATGTCCAGGACCTCTTGCAGCGCGCCGACCATCTGGCAGCAGCGCAGCGCAGCGCCCTTCTGGAGCAGCAGCCGCAGGTCGGACCAGCCATTGCCGGCCTCACCGAGAACGTTGGCTCCCGGGACGGACACGTTGTTGAACGTGACCTCACACTGGTTGTCCGTGGCGATGGTCTTGAGCTTGTCAACAGACACGCCGTCGGACTGTGCATCGACGAGCAACAGCGTGATGCCGTCCTCGCCGGAGCCGCCCGTTCGCGCCGCAACCAGCAGGTAGTCGGCTGCGTGGGCATTCTCCACGAACATCTTTGTGCCGTTCAGCGTGTAGCCGTCGCCGGAGACGGACGCCTCAAGGTTGATGCCGTTGGCATCAAGGCGGGAATACGGCTCAAGAATCGCGGCGGTGGCGATCAGGTCGCCGGCAGCAATCCTCGGCAGGTACTCGGCCTTCTGCGCATCGGAGCCGGCATCGAGGATGGCGACGGTGACGAGCGCCGTATTGAAGAACGGGCCCGGCATGACGCCGTGGCCAACCTCTTCCAGAAGGATGCCCAGATCCACCAGGTTCTGGCCGGTTCCGCCGTGCTCCTCGGGAACGATCAGGCCGAGCCACCCAACCTGGGCGATCTTCTGCCACATGTCCGCCGTGAAACCACGGTCATCCTCTTCCATGTCACGGACGAACGTGCGCGGCGTCTCCTGCTCAATGAATTCCCGAGCCATCGAGCGTAGCATTTCCTGGTCTTCAGTCAGTCCCAGAT
>DAOUKW010000032.1:0-2150 GCA_034420915.1 Dehalococcoidia bacterium | reverse complement strand
GCCTGGAATGAGTCGCGCTGGGCGGCGTAGATTTCCCAGCGGCCGTCCGTGGGGACGCCGCCTGCCTCGACACGGGCATCAAGACGTTGGCGAGTTTCCTCTTCAGAGAGTTCGCAGATAACCATGAGGAGCGGGACGCCTGTGGTGTTCGAAAGGTCTGTGAAGCGTTGGCGCTGCCGGGCGTTGGAGAAAGAGGCGTCAACGACGACGGAGCGGCCCCGCGAGAGGGCCTCGGCGGCGAGGCGAGTGGTCTCATCATAGGTTCGCTCAGTCATTTCTGGCGAATAGATCTCGGTGTTCCATTCAACAAAGTGGCGCTCGCCCTCCGGGACGCCTGCGAGCTGCTTGCGGACGACATCACTAGAGAAATAGGCATGGCCGCGCTCACGCGCGAGTCTTTCTGCCAACGTGCTCTTGCCCGTCCCCATGAGGCCGCCGATAAGAACGATGTTGGGGCCGATCATCGTCTGGGCGTATTGCTCTGCAAGGCGGAAATAACCCTCTGCGCGTTCCCTGACTTCTGCGGCCTCCCGGTCGCTGAGGTCAGGCTGATCCAGCCGAAAGCCCTCAACCTTGCCGCGGACGTAGGCGCGGTAGCACTGGTAGAAGGGCAGCAGTTCAGGCATTCCAGAGTCGTCAGCCTTTTCCAGGTAACCGTCGACGAACGCGCGGGCAAGATCCGGGTGGCCGCGGGCTTCGAGGTCCATGGCCATGAATCCGACGTCCCACGCAACATCCCCGTAGCGAAAGCGCTCGTTGAAATCGATGCAGTCGAGGACATGGATACGCCCATTGGCCTCGATGCAGATCTGCTGGACATGGAGATCGCCGTGGGTGTCGCGGACAAAACCTTTCTGTGAGCGGGCGTGGAAGAGAGCCTCACGCTGCTCCATGAAGCGGCGGGCGTATTTGGAGACGGTATCGTATGTATCTTGCGAGATTGTGCGGCCGATGTAGGCCTCCGTCTGCTCAAAGTTCTCCTCAACATTGAAGCGGACGCCTTCGAGATCACCTGCGGCGGCAATCTCACCGCTTGTCCCTGAATGGGCGTGGACATTAGCGACGATGCGGCCGAGTTCAGCCATCATCTCCGGAGTGACCTCGCCACGCTCCAGCCGCGCATCCAGCATCATGTCTTCCGGCAGACGGACCATCTGGACGAGGTATTCCACTGCTGCGGGGTTCTCCTCCGCGACGATGCGATAGCCGCCTCGTCCATTCGGTATAACGGCGCGAACCTCACGGTAGATGTCCGGGGCGGCGCGCTGGTTGAGAAAGAGTTCCTGGTAGCAGAAGTGGCGGCGCTTTTGGAGGGTGGTGAAGTCCAAAAAGCCGTAGTCGACAGCTTTCTTCATCTTGTAGGCGCGGCTGCCGGCAAGGAAGACGACGGCGGAGTGGGTTTCGCGGACTTCAACGGTATCTACGCCGTCGCGTGGGGGATAGGTTGCAGGGGAACTGAGGGCGTCAATGATAGGACGCTGGGCTTCGTACGGATTATCGGCCACGTCTTTCACTCCATGATTCACCGAGAGAGAATCCCATCTTGTCTAACACTTTGAAGGAGCCCCTGCTCCCGAAGTACCCCAGACCAGCAAGAGCAAAGGAAAGAACGGAAGCACCAAAGGAACTCAACGCAAGTTCCCATTCTCCAAACAACAGGAGAATAAAGCCGAATCCCATACCTACGACACCGACTGCCGCAAAGAAAAGTGCCCCTACCCCCAACAGGAGCCCTCCCATTGCTAGTAAAGCAATCACGCCAATTGCGGCACCCACCACGGCGAGAGCCACACCAATAATACCCAGAACAATCCACAGAAGGATTTCCATGTCTAAGTTTGAACTGACTTAGCTGCTGTCGACAAGTTCACCCAATTAGACGTGGATTTCTGGATTCCCGCTTTCGCGGGAATGACGGGGTAGGGCGGTCTAGTCTTGCGCGGTGGGGTGTCCGGCCTTTTTCCACGCGTCAAAGCCACCCTCCATGCTGTAGAGAGGACCGGGGACGCCGACGGACGCGGCGAGTTCTGAAGCCAGGGCAGAGCGGACACCGGCGGCGCAGTAGAAGACGATGGGTTGATCCTTGGGCAGGTCATCGACGGCGCTCATGTTGATGATGTCGTTCACGGAGATGCGGGTTGCGCCCTGAA
>DAOUKW010000031.1:0-4773 GCA_034420915.1 Dehalococcoidia bacterium | reverse complement strand
GAGTTGAAGTGTGTGCTTGAACACATTGGTTATGAGACAGAATTTCAAGAGATCGAACACCTGACCGGCACCATATCGACTGTTGCTGTCGCCTCTGATGTCCCTGCAGGCCTGGAAGCAATTCCATCCTTACCCATTCAGGATTCCTTCGTTGGAGAAGCCACCGGAGAGTTGGTCTTTGTGGGGTTGGCGCTGCCGGAGGATGTTGGAGATCAACGGCTTGACGGCAAAGTTGCCCTCATTGAACGTGGAGCGATCACTTTCCAGGAAAAGGTTGAGCGCGTTGAGGCGGCCGGAGCGGTTGGAGCAGTCATCTTTGATTCGGATGGTCCTTTGTTCCAAGGCACGATGGTCAATGATGATGTCCCGGACATTCCCGCCGTCGGTATCAGCGGCAATGACGGTCTCGCCCTGTTAGACGCCATTGAAGAGGGGCAATTGCAGCTTACAGTTGCTGTCAGGAACATCCACCAGCCGTCCAGAAATATCATCGCCGAGCTGCCGGGCCCATCGGATGCGCGGGGTGTGGTCATTATTGGCGCACACTATGACACCGTGCATCTCTCGGAGGGCGCGAATGACAACGGCTCCGGACTGACGGCGCTCATGGCAATCGCCAACCAGATCATTGACCGTGAGTTCCCATTCACCGTTCGGTTTGTGCTCTTCGGGGCAGAAGAGGTCGGCCTTGTTGGAAGCACCCACTACGTTGGCGAACTGACCGAGCAGGAACGAGCGGAAATCATCGCGATGATCAACTACGACGTGCCTGGCTCAGGCGCCACTGTGCTGGGCTGGGGGCATACTGAACTCCTGCACGCGGCGGCTGCTATCGCGGCGCTAAGCGAGATCGAGTATGGCGTGCAGGAATTCGACGACTACGTGTCCAGCGATCATATACCGTTCTACAACGCACAGATTCCGGTATTGATGCTGCAAGCCGATGATATCTCCCGCATCAATTCACCCCGCGACACCCTTGAATTCGTCGATCCACAACTCGTGGTCTGGGCCGTGGAAATTGGCCTCGGGATGCTGGATTACCTTGTGCTCGCCAGTCAGTCGACCACCGTCGAGAGCGAGGCGACGCCAGTACCATAGACCGTAGCTGTACATGGTAAATCAGATCAGGGGGATGCTGCCATGACCACTCCGGCTCGTGCGTTTGACGTGATAGTGATCGGGACGGGGTCCGGGGTGAGCATTGCCGACTCCGCCGCGGCGGAGGGTATGACCGCCGCCATCGTGGAGAGCGGGCCGTTCGGCGGCACATGCGTCAATTGGGGCTGCATTCCGTCCAAGCAGCTCATTCACTCCGCCGACGTGATGGAGATCATCGACAAGGCCGCGGATTTCGGCATCAACGCGCGCGTGGACTCCATCGACTGGCAGAAGATCGTGAGCCGCGTTGTGTCCGAGGCGGACAATTCCGCCCAGACTATCGAATCCCGCTATCACGGAAACGACAGGGTCACGATATTCAGGGGTGAGGGGCGCTTTGTCGATGTCAAGACGATGGAGGTCAACGGGGAGCGCATCACTGCGCCGATGATCATGGTCGCGGCGGGCAGCCGCCCCATTGTGCCGCCCATCCCCGGCATCGATGATGTGCCGTATCTGACATCCGATGAGGCGCTGCGATATGACAAGCAGCCGAAAAAATTGATCGTCGTGGGCGGCGGGTTTGTCGGGATCGAGCTTGCGCACTTCTACGGCGCGCTTGGGACGGACGTGACCATCGTGCAGCGCGGGCCGACTCTGCTCCCCATCGAGGATGAGGACGTGTCCCGACGGTTCACGGACCTGTTCGGACGCAAGCACCGCGTGATTCTCGATGCCGAGACGCGCAGCGTGTCGCACAACAACGGCGAAATCTCGCTGGAGATCACGACGCCGAGCGGTGATGAGACCATCACGGGCGATACGATGCTGCTCGCGACGGGACGGCGTTCCAACTCAGATCGGCTCGACCTGGACAAGACGGGTGTCGAGACGAATGCGCGCGGGCTGGTCGTTGTAGACGAATACCTGGAGACCACTGAGCCGGGCATCTGGGCGCTGGGCGACGTGGTGGGGCGCTACCAGCTCAAGCACAACGCGAACTGGGAATGGTGGTACGCCGACCACAACATGTTCAATCGCGGGCCGAAGGCTGCGGTGAACTACCACGCCATGCCGCATGCCGTGTTCGCCTCGCCACAGGTGGGCGCGGTGGGCATGACGGAGCAGCAGGCGCGCGAGCAGGGCGTACCGTACGTTCTGGGGACGTATGAATACGCGTGGACGGCGCACGGAATCGCGATCGGGGATCTGACGGGCTTCGTGAAGATCATCGCGCACGCCGAAACGCGGGAGATCCTGGGCGCGCACATCATGGGGTCGGACGCGGCGACGTTGATCCAGGACATCGCGAACGGGATGCGGATCGGCCTGACCACGGACGTGTATTCGCAGGGCATCTACGTGCATCCCGCCGCGCCGGAGGTTGTGTACCGGGCCATGCGCGCAGTGCCGGGGACGAGGTTCCCGCCCGTATAGCGCTCATTGACCAGGACCGTCGCTTACTTGCTATCCCTTATGGTGGTGGACTACTGTAGCCGCGTGTGGAAACGGTAGGGCCGGAATCATAGATGGGAGGCGCTATGAGTACTGAGGAGCGGGCTAGGCAGAAAACCAGGGCGGCGGGATTGGCATTTATGGTCGGAGTCATCATTGCGATGGTTGCGCCATTCCTGCTTCCGGGTGGATTCCTCGTTGAATACACGGATCCGGCGGACTACGTCGCTACTGTCGCTGTACTGGGAGACTATCCGAACCTTGGCCACCTGTCTTCGACAGCGTCGATTATCGGCATGTTGTTGATGATTGGAGGGGTGATTCGTCTCTACACGCTATCCGAGGGCGAAGGGGCTCTGGCCCGTCCTATCCTCCGGTTCGGCATCATCCTGACCGTGATTGAGTGGGCTCTGGTTGTCCTTGGACACGCCGAGCGGCACCTCCTGCTCCATCTCCTGCAGCGCGGCGAGGACACCCTTGGCGCTGAGGGGATGGCGCAATTTGAGACGCTGGCAATAGGAGGATACGCGGACATGGTTGGGGCGTTTCTCGCGTCCCTGTTCATCTTGCCGTTTGGATCATTCCTGATGGGCCTGGGCCTGATGCTATACATGAAGGAGATGAACATCTACAAGATCGCCAGCTATGCGCTGATGCTGGTCGGAGTCGTGATCTTCGTGGTCCTCATGGCGGGCATGCACCTCACTGATCTGGATCTGCAGACGTTGCTGGTCGTCAACAACGCGACCCTGCTGTTGGGCTCGGTGGCGCTGTTCATCATCGGCTTCGGGATGTACCAGGGCAGGAGCGAGCTTTCCCCGGGGAGTGATTAGGCTTACCCGTTAGCCTTTGCTGACTGAATGCGGAACAGAGAACCCCGCCCCCCTCTCACATGAGAGGGGGGCGGGGTGGTTTTGGGGGCGGGGGCCCAGCGGTCTAGCTCCTCCTCGCTGCTTCCGGGTCCAGGTCGTCGTCGTAGTCCGGTTCGGGCATGAGGATGAACTCGGGGTATGACTCCATGCGGAGTTCGCCGGCGTCCTGGCCCAACTCCTCAACCTGTCGAGACACCCGCGCGCTCAGCGTCATGTCTAGCGCCTTCCAGACGAGCCAGGAGATGCCGAAGACCGTGACGCCGATGACGACGATGCCCAGCAGCTGGATGTGGAGCTGCGCCCCGACCGTTATGCTTGCCGCCAGCGTTCCCCAGATGCCCGCGAAGAGGTGGGCGGGGACTGCGCCGACGACATCGTCAACCTTGACGCGTTCAAGCAGCCGCAGACCGACCGTGCAGACAAGCCCTCCCACTGCGCCAATGATGATGGCCCAATAGTGGTCGACGAAGTTGGGCGCGGCGGTGATGGAAACCAGCCCCGCGATCGCGCCGTTCAGAACGGCAATGAGGTCCGTGCGCCCCAGGATGTACCGGGACGTAAAGAGAGCGACCAGCACACCGGATGCGGCGGCAAGGTTGGTGTTGACCAATACGATGCTGATCCAAACGGCATCCACGGCGCTGCCAAGGGCGAGCTGTGATCCGCCGTTGAATCCCAGCCATCCGAACCAGAGGATAAAGACCCCCAACGTGACGGAGATGATGTTGGAGGGCGGCGTGGCTCGCGCGCTGCCGTCGCGGCGGAACTTGCCCAGCCGCGGGCCGACGACAATGAGGCCGGCAAGCGCAGCCCAGCCGCCGGTGCCGTGGACGATGGTGGAGCCGGCAAAGTCGGTGAATTCGAGATCGTTGAGCCAGCCGCCGCCCCACGTCCACGCGCCAATAAGCGGGTAGATGAAGGCCGTGAGACACAGGGTGAAGATGAAGAAGGACCACATCTTCACTCTCTCGGCGAGAGCGCCGGAGACGATGGAGGCCGTGGTGGCCACGAAGACCATCTGGAAGAACCAGTCAGACATCGAGGCGTAGGTGGATGCTTCCAGGACAGCTTCCGCCGAGGACCCTGCTTCAGCCTCAAGCAGCGCCACCTCCGCCGCGGACGAGCCGTAGGTGAGGGTGAACGTGCCGATGAGTTCCCCAACGTTGAGGCCAAAGATGCTCAGGTCACGGCCAACGTCCACGTACATGAGGTTGTAGCCGATGATGTAGTAGGCGAGTCCGGCGATGGAGTAGAGGCCGATGTTCTTCATGCAGATCATGGCGGCGTTCTTCGTGCGGACGGAACCGGCCTCCAGCATGGTGAAACCGGCGCACATCCACATGAC
>DAOUKW010000030.1:0-4595 GCA_034420915.1 Dehalococcoidia bacterium | reverse complement strand
GTATTGCTGTGAGGGCCGTGCAACAAGCTGAAGTCGAATATCTACACGTTGTCCAGCCTCTGCAGGGAGAACGTGAAGCGGGGTTATATGGCGAGGTAGGGAGTGGCTTGGCGGAGCATGGCATCGCGTGGTTCGCTGTGCCTCGGCATGGCAAGGCTTGGTAAGCTACTTCAGACGCGGTTGGGTTCGGCACGGTAGCGTGTGGCAGCGCCTGGCTCGGCACCGCATGGCAAGGTCAGGCAAGGCAAGGATAATCACGGCGGGGCATTGCACGGTAAGGCTTGGTACAGTATGGCGCGGCAGAGCATGGTTAGGCGCGATAAGGTGCGGTATGGCAGGTCAAGGATAATCGCGCCGGGGCATTGCCCACCCTGAGCCTGTCGAAGGGTGAACCCCCCGAATGTGCCACCACCCCCTTGCCCCTAACAAATCCCCTCCCTTAAAGTCACCCACATCACGCCATACCCCGGTGGCGGGGAACGTCGACAACCCCGCCGTCACCTATCCCCGGGAGCGCAAAAAAGGAGGGCGCTCCCTGCAAGGAACGCATCCGCTATTGCGAGAGTCCCGGATACCCCTGCGGGTCAACGCTGCCGAACCGTCGCCACGGCGACCACAAGCCGCAGCGCCCCGTGCAGATGCCTCGAAACGCCCCCAAGCCAACGCCGCGACCCGAGCGGGGACGTTGAGAGAGAAACGTGTTCCACACGGGTCGAGACCAACGTTGTCTCAGGCAAGTGGAGCGTATGGCGCCCGATAACGCCGTGACAGCGTTAACGGGCGAGCACGGACCGACCGCGCGGCCCATCCCCGTGTGCCGCGCATGGGACCAACTTTCGGCCGCGCCGGGGGCGTGAACCGAAAGACTTGGCGCGCGCCGGTGTCACGACCACGGCCCGCGCCAACTTGGCGAGTCTATGTTGGCGCAACGCAGCCCGCCTGCGATGAGGACAGTCCCCCTCCCGCGAAAACCGACCCGAGCTCGAAACCCGCGCCGCAGCAACGAGCAGCCCTGGAACCGATAGCGGATGCGTTCCCCAAGTCCCCAACCCCGAATCACCACAAAGGAGAAAACCGGAGACTGAAGACCAAACGGCCCCGCCGCGCCCCTACCGGATGGCGCCGGAGTTTTGGCCTTCCGCGTAGTCTTCGTCGGTGAGGCCGAGCAGGGTCTTGAAGACGTAGTCGTTGTGGACGCCGATCCAGGGCGGGGGGCCGTCGCCGTGCGCCTCGGCTAGCGAGGGAATGCCCGGCAGACCCTGGTGGGAGAGATCACCCCACGGCGGCTCATGCACGTCGACAATGTGGCCGCGCTGTCGGAAATGGACGTCTGAATAGAGGTCTTCTCCGGTGTACTTGGCGGCGGCGGGCACGCCGTTCCTCTGGAGGATCTGCATGGCCTGTCGCTTTGTGAATCCGCGCGTCCATTCGCCAATCTGCGCGTCCAGCTCGTCTTTGGCGGCGATCCGGCCGGAGTGCGTGGAATAGATCGGGTCTTGCGACCATGTGGGTGAGCCCATCGCGTTCACGAATCCCTGCCACTCCTCGTCTGTCTCAACGGCGACTACCACCCATTCGTCGTCGCCCTTGCACGGGTATGCGCCGTAAGGGGCGTAGTGCCTGCCGAGAACCTCGTTGTAGCCCATCGCCTCCCATTCGTTACCGTTGACGGTGGAGTCCAGGATGGCGGGGCCCATGATCGCGCCCTGCGCCTCAACCTGCGCGAGCTCGATGAACTGCCCCTTGCCGGTGAGATCGCGGTATTCGAGCGCGGCAATGGACGACAGGGCAACGAGGCTCGCTCCGAGGTAGTCCGGGATGACGAGCTTGCCGTGCGCCGCCATCTCCGATTCGGCATAGCCCCACATGTAGGAAAGACCGGTGTAGGCCACAAGCTGATTGCCCCATGTGACCCATGAAGTGAGCGGGCCGTCCAGCCCCATGCCGGGCGCGGTGATCTGGACAACGCCGGGGTTGACCTCCCGGTTGTGCTCCCACCCGAAGCCGAGGCGGTCGATCACGCGAGGAGAAAAATTATCAACGAAGACATCGCTCTCCTTGAGCAGTTTGTCCATGAGTTTCTTGCCGTCCTCATGGCGCAGATCGATGGTTGCGCTGAGCTTGTTGCGGTTCATATCAGGGTAGAGGGGGCTGTTGGCGTCACGGTTGGCAACAAGCAGCTCCGACTCAACCTTGATGACTTCAGCGCCGTAGAAACCGAGGAACATGGTGCCGATGGGGCCGGCGAAGAACCGGGTAAGGTCGGCGACGCGGACACCCGCGAGCATGGATTCATCCTGTGCGTGGCCGTTGCGAGAGGCGGAAGAGGCGACGGGCTGCCGTCTGTTTTGCGCTTCGGTCAGGATTTCTTGCTGGTGCTCGCCCAGTCTGGGGGAGTGCTTCCACGCGCGCATGGGCGTTTCATACATCTTGAAAAGGAATCCGGGAGCGCGGTAGCTGCCGATGACGGGGTGCTCAAGCTCCTGGATCCATTGTCGGTGGGTGAGCTGCGGGCTTGTGAGGAAATCGCCGGGCGTGTTCACGGGAGCGCAGGGCAGGCCGCGCCGCTGGCATTCCTCAACAAACTCGTCGGCATCGAACTGCTCGATGAACGACTGAAAGATAGCGTTGATAACATCATCATTCTCACCGCGGTACTCCTGGTCATCCCACTCCGGCGCGGAGAGAACCGCGTCCTCCATCCATTCACGAGTGAGGAGATGCCAGTGGGGGAGGATGTAGATGGCGAGATAGACGTACTTGCCGTCCCGACAGCGGAAGATGTTGGACGCGCCGCCCTGGGGCTTTGCGCCGTTGCGCTCCACGATCTCGCTCCGCTGGGTGTAGCGGGCGATGGCGCTGGAGCCCATGTAGGTTGTGGCCTCTGCGATGGAGAGATCGATGCGCTGTCCCACACCGGTGAGGCGGGCGTGGCGGATGCCGGCCAGCGTGAGATAGGCGGCGTGGACGGAGGCAACCTGGTAGGTCTGGTGAGCGGGCGTGGCGACCGGCGGCATCGTATCGTCGCCGTGCGCGCTCATGAATCCGGATAGGGCCTCAATGACGGCGTGCCCGCCTTTGAAGTCGGAGTATGGACCCCATTGGCCGAACGGAGTCATGGAGGTGGTGACAAGGTAAGGGTTGCGCTCAAGCAGGGCCTCCTGCGTGAGTCCGATAGATTCAAGCGTGCCGGGGTGGGTGGCCTCGATGAGGGCGTCCGCGCCTACTAGCAGATCGACGAACGTTTGGCGGTCGTCCTCGGAGTCCATGATGTCCAAGACGATGGAACGCTTGTTGAGGTTGGCGTTGATGAACGCGAGGCTGCGCTCCGGGTCCCGGACGTTTCCGGCGAAGGGCGGCAGGTGACGGTTGGGATCGCCGCCTGGCGGCTCCACCTTGATGATGTCCGCGCCGAGGTCGCCCAGCCATCGGGCGGCATATGACGCGGGAATATCACCGTACTCGATGATCCTCAGGTGGCTGAGCGCTCCCTGCTGCTCGCCGGATGCTCCGTTGTTTGTCATTATTCCGTCCCCCCTCGCTTGATTGTACGGGGTTTGGGGGGTGGGGTGGCAGAATTGCGGAAGTCGTGTCCGACGCCTATTCTTCACCGAGTTACTTATCGGTATTCGTGACAGGCTGTGATCTGAAATTGGGGAAGGGTTGGTCTGATGAAGTCCAAGGGATGGACCTGGATTGCCGGCTTGGCGATCGTTTCGTCATTGTTGTTGGCTGCGGGGTGCGATAGGGCGACGAGCACGGCCGTACCGGAACCTTCGCCCGCTGTCGAACAGCCAACAGCAGGTCCGTCTCCAACGTCCACTCCGGTGCCGCCAATGGCGACTCCAAGCCCAACGCCCATTCCGGTGCCGCCAACACCAACGCCAGTGCCACCAACACCGACGGAGACGCCCTCACCCACACCAACGCCTACGGCAGCTGAACTACAAATCCGGGAGTTGGGTTGGTACGAAGACGAGGGCACGGATCAGGATGCCAAGGCGAACTTGGTCCGGCTGCTTATCGATGCGTCCGTGGCATACCCGCTTCTATTCGATGCTCTGATTGAGAAGAGCTGGCTGAACCCGGGGGATATTCCGGAGAGCCTGAGTCCCATTAGCGATGTGGTGCATTCGATCCTGGCCGTCAAGGAAGAGGGCGGCAGCGAGGAATCGGTGGTCAGAGTTCTGGCCATGCCGTTCCTTGACAACCTGGACGGTGATGAAGCGACTCTTCTGCAGGGGATTAGCTACGTGACGGGTACCGACGAGGAGTCTCTCGGCGTTTTTCTGGATTACGTCATTGCGAACGACGGCTTGAGTGACGGCGACGGGATATTCGAGGTGTACTACTGGTACATGAGGGCAAATGATGAGTCAAGCATCGTTCGAATATTCGGTGAGGAGATGCCGGATGCCAGGGGCGGACACGACGAATACGTGCTTTCCCGGGTGATTGAACTCTATTCCACGTATCCTGCAGCGTATCGGGCAACTTCTGAACATTTTAGCGAGGCCGTGTCCATCAATCTGGTATCGAATGTCATAAGGCTCGCAATGCTCGACAAAGACGTAGCACGAAGGTTAGCGGAAATG
>DAOUKW010000029.1:0-2275 GCA_034420915.1 Dehalococcoidia bacterium | reverse complement strand
ACGGTGAGCGTGTGGACGCTGGGGTATTCACGGAAGGCCCGCGCGGTGTTGGTGGGTTTCAAGTGTCCACGGAACGGGACGGAGCCGGCGCCAATAATCGGATACATCGGAATGCCGGTCTCCTGCGCGAGCCGGTCAACGCGGTAGAGGGCGGCCTTGAGCAGGATTTCCGCGCCGACCATGCCGTAGTTCAGGGCGGGATCGCTGCGGGCCAGGAAGACACGCTGGTAGGGTTCCTCACGCTCTTGCACGTATTCCCGGACGATGTCATCGACGTGGAGCATCTGATCGCGCTCTTCAACGAGCGGGATAACGCGAATGCGCTTCGGGAGGAATTCGCCTATCCAGTCGCCAACGGATACGTCGCCCAGGAGAGCGCGTGATTCTTGTCCGACAATGAAGTTCTCGTAGTACGCCACAATGCGAGAGAGTTCGTTGGCGGACGAGGTGAAGGGGAGAATGATCTCCTGTATGGGCGGCTCCGGGTCGCCGCCATAGAACTCACGGGCCACATCGAAGGCGGTGGGGATGCCCTGCAGCGCCTCAACCATCAGTTTCCGCATCTCAACTTCGATGGCGGGGTTGGGGACGCGCAGTGTGATGACGGTGTCGCGTCCCAAGCGGCGCTCCTCGCGGAAGAAGTCGGAGTAGTTGCTCAGAAGCTTCTGGATGACGTGGGTATCAGTGTCCTTGCCTTCCGAGTCCCACATCTGCTCATCGCAGCCGAGTCCGAAGGCGTCGACGGCCTCGATTATTTCGCCGTCACCCTTGATGACTCCGTCAACGGCGTAGGCAGGCGCCGCAGCGTTGTCCGGGTGCTGGGTGCTCATCACTTTGGGAATGAGAGGCACTGTCAAACTCCAGTAGCGAGGTTGGCTTCATCATAGCGGAGTCTGATTGGGTCAATACGTCTTTAGATTCCTCGGCTGCGCTCGGAATGACACCCCCCACCCTAACCCTCCCCACAAGGGGGGAGGAGACTTTAGGAGTTAGTCGAAGGTGGTTAGGGCTGAGACGGTTTGGGGGGTGAGGCGGCGGACGACTTGAGTGACGAGGCGGACGGCATGGGCGAAATCATCGCGCTGAATGACGCTGTTGTGGCTGTGGAGATAGCGGGTGGGCACGGCGATGTTGATTGAAGGCGCGCCTGAGCCCGCTTTCTGCATCTCGGCGCCGTCTTCTCCGTAGCCGCTGAGGACGTTGAACTGGAGAGGCATCTCGAGTTCGGCGGCCGTATCGACAAAGAAATCGCGGAGGCGGAGGTTGGGAATCATGGAGCTGTCATGGAGGAAGACGGTCGGGCCCTTACCAAGCTCTTCCTGCGCCTCGTCCTTGGTGATGCCGGGGTAGTCGCCCGCGACGCCGGATTCAAGGTTGATGCCGATGTCCGGCATGACGTGGAAGGAGCTCGTGTGGGCGCCGCGGAGGCCGACTTCCTCCTGGACGGTGGCGACAAGGTAGACGGTGGCGGGGAGTGGATCAGCGGATTCACGGAGGGCGCGGGCAATTTCGATCAGTCCGGCGACCCCTGCCCTGTCGTCCCACGCCTTGCCGATATACAACTCGCCGCCCGCCATTTCCTGGAAGCCGCTGTCAGGCGCGACGGGGTCGCCGGGGCGGATGGCGAGACGCTGCTCGGCGTCCTCCTTGTCCCTGGCGCCGATGTCAATGAATATGGCCTCTTTCTTGAAGACCTGGTTCCGGGCGTCCGGCTGCATAACGTGGGGAGTCTTGATGCCGGTGAGGCCGGGGATGGGGCCGTTGCGGGTCATGACGACCCACCGCTGATTGATAAGGGCCTGATCAAGCCAGCCGCCGAGGGTCTGGATGGTCAGGAAACCCTCCGCAGTGATCTGGCGGACCATGAGGCCCACTTCATCCATGTGGGCGGAGAGCATGACGCGGGGTATGTCGTCGGCCTCGTCACCAAGGCGGGCGATGAGGGAGCCGATGCCGTCGGTTTCGAGCGCATCGGTCAGTGGCTCAAGCTCACGTCGGACGATGGCGCGGACGGGGCCCTCATGGCCGGTGGGGCCGAAGGCGTTGGACAACTCTTCAAGGAGTTGGCGTTGGCGGGAGTGGGTTTCCGGTGAATTCTCTTCGGTCACGTACTCAGCCTCTTTCACGCTTTGCGCGTCAACCGTCATTATAGATAGGAGTAGCTCAAGGAGATATGAAGTCGCATGTCACACCAGGAACACGAAGCAGAATCGGCCGCGGACGGGAGCGCGCTTGAGGAGCGCTACGCGGGCGAGAACGACACGCTCATCCGGAT
>DAOUKW010000028.1:0-18383 GCA_034420915.1 Dehalococcoidia bacterium | reverse complement strand
CGCATCCACGGCCTGGCGAACAGAATCGGCGAATACCACGCCCCGCCAATCACAAACGCCACAATCGTCGCGGCAATAATCCCGATATAGTTCAGATCCGTATTGAATTCCATGGCCTGTGTCCTTACTGCCACTGCTGACGCCATAAAGTGTAATGGACACTGGCCCTTTTAATCCGTCCGATACACGTAACGCACGTCAAACAGGCCGTAAAGCGTGGCCGTGCTGTTCCCAAAGACGTTGCGGACGGCGGCGATTCTCTCTCCCAGCGTGGTGTAGATGATCGGCACGTTTTCCGCCGCTATTTCCTGCGCCCGGTGATAGAACACCACCCGCTTTTGGCGATCCAATTCCTTGCTGCCGTTGATGTAGAGTTCATCGATTGCAGCCTCCCATTCCGTGGCAGGCTCCGACTGGTTGGGATTCCAGAGGTGTAAGCCTTCACTGCTATGCCAGAGGTTTATTCCGCCATGGGGCTCCGTCCCGCCCGTGAAGCCGATAACGATTGTTTCCCAATCGTAGGTGGTGGTCAGTTGGCCCACGATTTCGCCAAAGTCGATTACGGTGTAGTCAACGTCCAAACCGATTTCCTGCATTCCCTCTTGGACAATTGAACCGACGGTCTCCCGGACATTATTTCCCTGGTTCGTTGTCAGCAGGAATGCTATGTTCTCTCCGTTCCCATCTTCACGAATCCCGTCGCCGTCCGTATCGATCCACCCGAGGCTGTCAAGAATCTCATTCGCCTTATCAATGCTGTATTCGTACTGCCGGACGTTTGGGTTATGGAAATCGCCCGCGGCCGGGCTGATGGACGACCACTGTGGATAGCCGAATCCGTGCTGTGCCTCATCGATGATGCGTTCCTTGTCGATGACGTGCGCGACGGCTTGTCGAAACTGTGTGTTGCTGAACCACTCACGTTTGCGAGGGTCCATGTACGGCTCACCGGTTTCGGGGTTTTGCCCGGGGTTCATATTGAATGCCAGGAAAGTCGTGCCAAAGGTGGGGCCGCGTTTGTAGATGGTGAAGTTCCCTTGCTCTTGCAGGGGTTCCAACTGCGCGTATTCCTCGCCGAGTACCCCATGAATATCGGTCTGACCGGACAGGAAGTACGCAAGTTCATCCTTCAACTCGGGAACGATCAGATGCACGATCCGATCCAGGTACGGCAAGTTGTTGCCGGAGTCATCCTTCAGCCAGTAGTCGGGGTTCCGCGCCATGGCGACTTGCTCGCCCGGGATATAGGTTTCAATGGTAAATGGCCCCGTCCCGATGATGTCCGAGGGGGCGGTGTTGATATCCCACGTCTCCACAAACGTGCCGTCGTTCACATGCTTCTCGAGGATGTGCTTGGGGTAGATGGCCGTGCCCATGCTGCGCAGGAAGGGCGCGAACGGCTGCGGCAAGGTACACACAACCGTATGCTCGTCCACGGCCTCGACGGTCATGGGTGCTTCCTGCCATGTTCCGGTTTCCTCATCCAGGTAGCGGAAATTGAAGGCAGGACGCGCGCTCGCGGGGATGTCATCGTTGTAGATGATCCGATTGAACGTGAACGCAACATCGCGAGCCGTGAACGGCGTGCCGTCGTGCCATTGCACATCGTCTCGCAAATGGAACGTCCAGGTCATTCCATCCTCTGATGCCTCCCAGGATCTGGCCAGTGACGGTTCGACGCGATCGGTCAGCCACGAGGTCTCGGTGAGCCCTTCAAAAAGGTATCCCAGGACCCCGGACGATGAGGCGTCCTTCGCAATCGCCAGGTTGAACGTCAACGGATCGGAAATCGTTGCGATAGTGATTTCTCCTCCGTATTCGCCGGTAACGTATGCAAACTGCTCCGCATTCGCCTTCAGTTGATCAGGGACGGAAAGCCCCGCATCGGCATCCGGCGTGGGGGTTGGCGTGGGTATGGGTGTGATGGTCGCAGTGGGAGCAATGACACTGACAGAAGGCAGAGGCTGTCCTGCATCTCGCCCGCCCGGCGTCGGCTCCTCATTCGCGCACGCCCCGAAGATAGAAACGGCGACCGCGCACGCTAACAGGATCAACGCCGGTGGCCGCACTCGGATACTACTCGGCAGTTTGCTCAATTCTGAGTCCTTTCTGATGCCCCACCCGTCCATGCTTGGGGACAGTGCTCACAACCATTTCGTCGCTATTGCGCCATCTGGCCCTCCGGCGGCGGTTGAATGTTGAAGTCCTCATTGAAGGAGTGGAATTCCGTGAGAACGTTGAATCGAGGTGAATACACTTCCTCCTCGCCTCTTTCTTCGAATTCGGCTTCGATCTCCGGTGTGACTTCCCTGTATTGCCTGTAATGAATGCGCCGGATCAGCAGGTCATCGACGCCAATCCAGTAGGATGTTCTGCCTGCAGCCAGCGATGACTTTTCCTGAAGATGGTACACATCAGCGCCACCGAGGGTTTCAACGCCGATGTAGTCGAGTTCACCGCGGTGGGTTCTCAGCAGTGTGCGGTGCGGCACTTGTGGTAGAACGTAGTCCTCAGTCACTCTTTCTCTCCACGTTTCGGATTCCATCTCATAAGCGAATACATCACCGTCGAAGATGATGAAGAAAGAGTGGTATAACGGGTTTGTCGGATCAAATGACTGGGATCGAGAGCTAGCGTTTCCGGCAGACTTGTAGAGGTCGTCAGTGTATTCACAAAAGAGTTCGCTACCGGGCTCCTCTGCATAGAAGGCATACCAGTAGGCATGACTAATGGTTGATGTTGCGTAGGAATCCAGTCGATCCATGGTAACAAATGCCATGTCCAATAGCTCCTCCGCAGATTCTGTTGGCGGATCACCATCGGAGCTGGAAGCAGGCAGGCTCTCAATGTCGCTCAGGTTCCAACATCGTGCCTGCAGATCGGGCAGCGGAATGCGTTGGAAAGGCACATCCCGCGTATTGATTTCTGACAGCATGTCCGCAGACAGAACTTCAGGAGAATTTGTCGGCAGCGGGTCCTGTTCAGCCATTGGAGAGTTGATCAGGCCTCCATGGATCAGGACGCTACCATCAAGCAGTGACGTTACGGAATGTCCAGCCCTGGCCTGCGGAAGAGTTCCTGCCGACACCCATGCATGGTTTAACGGATCGTACAGACTCATCTCTGCAGACACTGTTGTCAACACATCACCCACGCTCCCTCCCGCAAACAACACCCGGCCGTCTGCGGTGTGGACCAGACCGCCGCCCTTAATCAGTTCCGCGCCACTATAGCCAATTAGTATTTCATCGGTTTCCAGGTCATAGCTCTCTATCCGACTTCCATAGACAAGTTGAACCCGTCCGTCCTGCCCCGCCATTGCGCGCCAGGGAATACCGAACAGGGTGTCGATTTCCAGTGGTTCACGCCATGAGTCTGTTGCCGCGTCATATACCGCTATTGCCCCCACCGGACTCGATTCGCCCACGTCAGCAAAGAGAGCCATCGCCACGCCACCTGGGATCGGGAAGGCTTCCTGCAGGAAGATATTTCCATTCTCGCTGTTGAGAACGTTCTCGAAATCGAATCCGGGACTCTCCTCGCGAACCCATTCGACACTGCCCGGTTCGAGAATCTCGGCATCCAATGAGATTCCGTACCCGGATTGCTGTTCCGTATCGAAATGGCGCATCCCGCCAATCGACATGATTCCGCCATCATCCATAACCACAAACTGTGGGGAGAAACGGGGGATAGTGGTCGCGGGCAACTCTGTAAATTCCGTGGATTCAGGATTGAACAGGAAAAGCCTGTAAGTGGACGGCACAGTTTCCAAAGGCAACCCTGAAGGCATCGAGCGGTTACCCACGGTAAAAAGTTGATTCGTGCCAACGATCAGGACTTTCCCATCCGGCATCGATGAGAGCTTGACGTCGGCCAGCCCCGACGCGGGGAGTGGAATCCGCCACCAATCGTAAGTAGAAGGGTCGTAAATCTCGAGATATGGGTGAGGTCGAGTATGAAGTACGCCGGTCTCAGTTACTTCCGGGAGGTATCCGCCGCCGAAGAGGACTCGGCCACCCCGCAGCAAAATGGCCTGGTGACCGATGCGCTCCGTCGGCATCTCCATCGGGAAAGGTGTTGCCCCCGGAGTTGGCGATGCAACCATGGTAGGGGGTGCAACGACGCCCGCGCCCACTCCCACAGACGTGGCAGTGGGCGCGGGCGCATCAGCACTGCATGCGGCAACAAGGATCGTGAGAGCCATGGCAAGGGTCAGGACAACAGCCGGGGCTCGTCGCGCCACTGTCACGCCACTCGACTAAGCCCCCCGCACCATCAAGATGGCACGGGGGGCTCTTTGCATCCAATCCGGAACGCGAAAACTGTTTATCTCGGCAACCCCAGTCCTCGCTGGGCGATGATGTTCGGGCCGAGCAGGATGCCGCCGCCGCCACCGAATCCCAGCGACAGCGAGATAGCGTTGTAGGCGCCGTAGTAGCCGTTGTGAGGCGCCCTGCCCTCACCCCGATTCAGGATGCCGTAATCGCCGATGATCTTGGCGAGCACGGGCCAGAAGTGCAGCTTGGCCGTCACCTGGTTGCGAAGGCCTGAGATTGCGCCCTCATGCTGTGGCACGTCGCCGCGCGCCTGCATCCACGCAACGCGGTTGGCGAGCTGCCTGTCGGCCTCAATCGTCACACGTAGATCCGCCAGCTTGTGTCGAACCATCGGATCACTGAGCACCGGCTCGCCATTGAACGTCGTTTCCTTGAGCAGATCGATGAATCGCTCCAGAATGCCGATGTGGCGAACGGGTCCCTCTGTGCCTGTGCGCTCGAAGTTCAGCGTGGTCATGGCGGCGTACCAGCCGCGGTTGACCTCTCCCAGAACGTACTTCTTCGGCACGCGGAGGCCGTCCATGAAGACCTCGCACCAGCGCCAGCGGCCCATCATGTCGTACAGCGGGCGCAGCGTCAGCCCATCCGGGCGATTCTCGTTTTCATCCTTGAGGTTAACGAGCAGATACGTGATGCCGCGGTGCTTGGGCGCCTCCGGGTCCGTGCGGACGAGAACGTGGTACCAGTCCGCGAGGTGCGCGCCGGACGACCATATCTTCTGGCCGGTGATGACGAAATCATCGCCGTCCTCGACGGCGCGGGTCTGGAGGGATGCGAGATCCGTGCCGGCGTTCGGCTCGGAGAAGCCCTGCGCCCACTCGATGTCGCCGTTCGCCATGCGCGGCAGGAACTCGTCTTTCACTTCATCGGAGGCATGGAACATGAGCGCGCCGGTGATGTTGGACTGGGGCGAGCCGTTGGGGGCATTGGCGTAGGCCAGCTCTTCCTTGTAGATGAATTGCTGGGCGATGGGATAGTCGCCGCCGCCAAACTCCTTGGGCCAGGTCATCGTGTACCAGCCCTTGTCGACGAGCTTCTTCACGAACTCCTTGTCGTTCTCACGGGACTCCACGGTATCGAAGTCCCAGGAGCGGACGGACATGCTGTGTCCGTCAAAGCCCTTCTCGTCCCAGTTCTTATTGATGAAATCACGCACCTCGGTCCGAAATGCCTGATCTTGTGGGTCTTCCCGAAAATCCATCGGAGCGCCTCCTCTCCCACCACCTATCGCGCAGTAGCTTTCGCCACCGGCGCCTCAACCTCAATCATTTCGATATGAAGATCATCTTCGTTGAAGGCGTGGTCCTCTTCTGTTTCGCCCTCAAGTTCGTAACTCATGAGCTCCCGAAACCACTCAAGCGCCTCCGCGAATGTGGACATTTTTGGTTCAGGAATCGGTTCGCCGTCCTCTACAGCTCCTTCTAGGCAAAACTCGATGACCTCCTGAGCAACTTTTCGCGCTTGCGGCATGGTGTCGGCCGAACTGGCGCAGCCAGGGATATCTGGCGTCAAAACAGAAAAGCCGCCAACTTTGTGATCCTTCACAAAGAGGCACAGGTACGTTCGCTTCATCACCACTTCACCTTTAGCCCTGCCTGTTGCATTATACGTGCCCACGTCCCTTTCGGCACGACTTGGCTGCCCTGACCACTAACGGTAACTGTGCCACGCTTGATGGGATGCTTGAAATGCCGGTGGCTACCTCTCTGCCGCACAAAATACCACCCGTCCCGCTCCACGGTTCGGATAGCGTCCATATATGGTCTTGCTCACGTTAGTCGTGATGCAAGGGGGAAATCTGCGAGTGCGGGTTGGTAGAGCACTCGAACTGGAGGTGCCAGCGGGCGCGGGCTTCCCAGTACGCCGCCCGTTTCAGCGCCTCCTGCCGTTGGTCATGCGTCCACCCGGCATAGTCGAACGACGTCACGTCCTCAGGCCCGTCGCGGAACCATTCCTGGCGCGCCCACCATTCAAGAGGCGTCAACGTGCCGCGCTCATTCTGTCCCGTCAGAGCGCGATTGCAGTCCGGGCATGCCTGCACAAGGTTGGCGAGGTGATCGCACCCGCCGCGATCAAGGGGGATCACATGCTCCCAGTTGGGCTTGGGCCCATAATCGGTGAACGGGTCGGCGCAGTACGCGCACTGCGTCCATTCGCGCTCCATCATGGCGGCGTTGTCCTGTCCTGGTCCAGGATGATTCCGGCACCCTACCTCGGCAAGCCCAGCCCCCGTTGCGCGATGATGTTGCGCTGGATCTCCTTGGTGCCGCCGCCGAATGTGCGCCCTGTCGAGAGGTAGTGGTTGGCGCCGATGTAGCCGCCCATCGGCGACCATCGAGCCGGACCGCCGGGGATGAGCGTGCCCATGTCTTTCATCAGGCGCGCGGCGGTGCGGAATATGCGCTGCGTTGCCTCGCCGGCCCACACGCGGGCAAGCGATCCCTCTGCCTGTGGCATCTCACCCTTCGTCTGCATCCACGCGACACGGTATGCCAGCATCCGCCCCAACTCGACATAGATCCGCAAATCCGCCATCTCGTTGCGCACGATGGGATTGGCGGTAAACGGTTCACCGTTGATGTTTGTCGTGCGGAGATAGTCGAGGATCTTTTCCCACTCGCGGAGCAACGCTGCGGGAATGTCGACCGATGCCCTCTCGAACGAGAGCGTCGTCATCGCGGCATACCAGCCGCGGTTGAGTTCACCAATCAGGTTGCGCGCGGGGATGCGCACGTCCTCAAGGAACCACTCCGACCAGCGTCGGCGGCCAAGCATGTCGTACAGCGGCCGGAGCGAGATGCCGGGGGATTCCATGTCGATGAGGAAATACGAGATGCCGCGGTGCTTGGCGGCGTCCGGGTCCGTGCGCACAAGGATGTGCCCCCACTTGGCGCGAGGGTGATGAGCGGTCGAGGTCCAGATCTTCTGGCCGTTGATGACAAAATCATCGCCGTCCGCGACGGCACGTGTTGTGAGGGAGCCGAGGTCTGAACCGGCGTTGGGCTCCGAGAACCCTTGCGCGAACTCAAACTCCGCGTTGGCAAGTCGCGGTATGAAATACTCTTTCTGCCAATCCTGCCCGTGAATCATCAGCAGAGGCGCGACAAGACCGCCGCCCTGCGCGGACGGCGCGCCCTGGTAGGCCATCTCTTCGCGGTAGACGAGTTGGCGTTCGATGCCGGCGTCCTCGCCGCCGAATTCCTTGGGCCAGTGCATCGTCCACCAGCCTTTTTGGACAAGTTTCTGCTCGAATTCATGCTGTAAAGCGAGGGCGGCGTTGTCGTCAAGATGCCACGACGTGTTCATCGTGGAGACGAGGTCATAGCCGCGGTCGTCCCATTCCCGCCGGACGAATTCGCGAACCTCCTGTCGGAAAGCCTCATCCTCTGCGGAGAACCTGAAATCCATGGCGTGTACCCCCTCACCTTTTCGCCGACTCGCGACGTTACGCGGTCATGATACCCCGCAACGTACATTTACGGGTAACTACGGCGAATATCTTCTCCGGCTTCAGTTGCCGGAAGCGGGAAACGGATCAGCAGTGCTGCGACGTTCCTGCAGTTCGAGGATGGATACATCTGCGAAGGTCTTTCCGTCCCACAGGGTCTTGACGTACATGAGGACATCAACGATTTCGTCGTGTGTCAATTTGTCTCTAAAGGACGGCATTCCGCTCTTGAAGTCCGGTTGACTCGGAATCGCGCCACCGTCCCTCACAATCCGATAAAGAACACCATAGAGTGATGCCACGTATGGCCATCGCCATTGAGCGGCGGTGGGTTCAGTGTGCCGTCCGCGTTTGCAACCTGCCAGTCGGGATGGCCTTGCCCCGCGCCCCCGTGGCACTCCGCGCAGTTTGCGGTGAACGCCTGCATCCCCGCCTCAATGAGAGCTGCTGAAGATGACTCCACGTTGTCATCCGGCGGGCCCTCCACAAAGCCGGTCGAGCAGCTTGCACTGCCGATGGCAAGAAGAAAAACGAGAACAGCCGAAGCTGCAATGCTTCTTATCGACACGTATGACGCTAACTGTCTATCAGACCCTCTTGCGGCATAGTCCACGGGGGCTGCATCTGGCCGGCGAACATCTTGGCGCGAGGCAGTGATATATCCGTTAGCGGCACGTCGATCACGACCGGCGCGTTTCGAGACAGAGCTTCAGGCAGGAGCGACGCAAGCTCCTGTGGATCGCTCGCCCGCAGGCCGACCGCCCCGAACGACTCTGCAAACTGGACAATATCGGGATTGAGCAGTTCGGTGCCGTATGCGCCGCCGAAGTAGTTATCAAGATCACGCGCGACGTTGCCGTATGCGTTATCCCTGAACAAGACCGTCACGATATTGATGCCGTACTGCACGGCGGTTGCCAACTCCGCCGCGTTGAACATAAAGCCGCCGTCTCCCGTCACACAGACCACCGGTTCATCCGGACGTGCCACCTTGATGCCCATGGCTGTGGGGAACGCATACCCCAAATTGAAGGAATAGCCGGAGTCGATGTACGTCTTTGGTCGATTCACCCTGTAGTGGGACCGCGCATAGTACCCGAACTGCGTAACGTCCCAGGCAATGACGGTTTCCTCAGGCAAGGTATTCCACATCATCTCCAGGATTGGATACTGCGGCTCCTCTTCCCGAACGTCGTAGTAGGCCATAAGCCTCTTCGTCACTTCGACGGCCTCTTCCGGGGACGGGCGGTCCTGGGCGCCCGCCTCCGCAAGCAGCGGCAGCAGCGCTTCAATCGTGGCGCCCGCGTCTCCGTGCAGGGGGATCGTATTCGCCTGGATCCGCGTCAACTCCGAATCATCGATGTTGATGTTGATAAGCGTGGACGACTCTCCTGCCGGATTGCCCATGGAGAAGCGCGCGCCGATGCCAATGACGAGATCAGCGGAGGCCAGCACTTCGTAAATCTGGTTCATCTCGTCCATCTCGGCGCGCGGGCCGAAGCAGGAGCCGTAGGAGAAGGGGTGGTCATCCGGAATCGTCCCTTTGCCGCCGCTTGAAGTAACGACAGGGATATTCGTCGCCTCTGCAAGCCGCACGAGAGCATCTTCCGCATTGGACTGCGCCACCCCGCCGCCCGCATAGATAATCGGCAAACGGGAATCCATGATGGCCTGCACCGCCCTGTGCAAGTCCTCCGCGCTCGGCACGATATGGGATACGGGAGCAGGATCGCGCAGCGTTACATCTTCTCGCTCAACCCCTGCGTCCGGCGGCATCTCGATAAGAACCGGGCGCGGGCGGCCCGTGCGCATCTGTCGGAATGCCTCCGTCACAGCGGCCGGCACATCTCTTGGACGCAGAATCTGCCGCCGCCACTTTGTGACCGGCGCAACGACTCCGGCCTGGTCAAAGACCTCATGAACCGCGCCCAGTTCCTTGCCAATCATGGCTCTCGGTATCTGCCCTGCGATGGTGAGAATAGGAGAGGAGCGGGCATAGGCCGTCGCCAGGCCGGATGCGGCGTTATAGACGCCAGCGCCCGGCACCACAAGGAGGACGCCCGGCTTGCCGGACACGCGCGCGTAGCCGTCCGCCATATGCGCCGCGCCCTGCTCATGGCGAGTGGTAATCAGCCGTAGAGACGGCTCGTCACGCATGGCGGCGACGATGCCGGACATATGAACGCCCGGTATGCCGAATACAACCTCTACACCATGACGAACCAGGGACCCGACAAGCGCTTCGCCGCCGCTCATCGTCGACATGATGCAATCCTCATCAAGCCCGGGCTCTTATACCACGAGGCTCGACATGACGTTGGTCCGCGTTGGGATACGCTTACCGCGGAAGCCCAAGGCCGCGCTGCGCAATCAGGCCCGGGGCGAGAAGGATTCCGCCGCCGCCCGCATAGCCCGTCACCATCGAAAGCGCATAGTTGGTGCCATACATGCCGTTGTCAGGGGAGCGACTCTCACCCTGGAGGAGAGCACGGTAGGGCCCCATGATCTGCGCCAGCGCGGGCCAGAAGTTGAACTTCTGCATCATCGATCCGTACAGGTTGGCAATGAGGCTCTCGGACTGCGGCACCTCTCCCTTGGACTGGAGCCAGATGAGGCGCAGCGAAAGCATGCGGCCGGTCTCAACCCGGATGCGCAGGTCTGCCAGCTGATTCCTGACGAGGGGATCATTCAGGACCGGCTCACCGTTGAACTTGAGGTTCCTCGCCATGTCAAGGAATTTCTCGAGTACAGCAACGTTCCTTGCCCCTGTGCCGCCCGCGCGCTCGAAGTTGAGCGTGGTCATGGCGGCGTACCAGCCCCGGTTGACTTCGCCGATGACCTGCCGCTTGGGAACACGGACCTCATCCATGAAGACCTCATTCCAGCGGCGGCGGCCAAACATGTCATACAACGGCCGGAGCGTGATGCCGGGCATCTGGGCCCCGTCATCGTCCTTCAATTGCATGATCAGATACGTGATGCCCCGATGCTTCGGTGCGGAGGGGTCCGTGCGGGTAAGCACGTGGTACCAGTTGGCGTAGTGGGAGCCGGACGACCATATCTTCTGGCCAGTGACGACGAAATCGTCGCCATCCTCAACGGCGCGCGTGGTCAGGCTTGCGAGGTCGGTGCCCGCATTGGGCTCGGAGAAGCCCTGCGCCCAGTCGATCTCGTTCTGCGCCATCTTGGGCAGGAACTCGTTCTTGATGGAGTCTTCAGCGTGGTACATCATTGCGCCGGTGATGTTGGCGCTTGGGCTGCCCTGCGGCGCGCCCGCATAAGCAAGCTCGTCCGCGTAGATAACCTGCCGGGACAATGGAATGCCCTGCCCGCCGTATTCCTGCGGCCACGCCATCGTCCAGTAGCCCTTCTCAACGAGCTTCTTCTGGAAGGCCTTGGCATCCTCGCGGTACTCGGCACTATCAAAGTCGTAGCCGAAGACGTTCAGATCAGTGTTGTAGTCCTTGGGATCCCATTCCCGTCGGACGAACTCTCGAATTTCCTGTCGAAACGCCTCATCTTCTGGCGCAAACGTGAAATCCACTGTAGTCTGCCTCCCCACCGGCGCACCTTTGAGGGGCGCCGTCACTTTCGAACCGCCAAATACGGAACTCTACTTGCTCAGAATCGTTGTCAGCATACCACGCGGGTAGCAGTAGAGATGGCGCCGCGCGCCTACCTCGGCAGCCCCAGCGCCCGTTGGGAGATGATGTTCTTCTGCACTTCTCGCGTGCCGCCGCCGATGCTGAGGCCCGTCGCGAGGATGGAGTTTACGCCCATGAATCGGCCGGCGGGCGCCCACTTGTCCTCCGGACGCAGTTGTCCATAGTCATTCAGGATCGAGGCGATTCCCCGATAGATTCCCTGGTGCAGAGTATCTCCCCACAACTTGGTCTGCGAGGACTCCTTGACCGGAATCTCGCCTCGCGTTTGCATCCACGCCACGCGGTAGGAGATCATCCGAGCCACCTCAACCTGCAGCCGCATGTCGGCCAGAACGTGCCGCACACGCACGTCATCCAGCAGAGGCTGTCCATTTACCTTGGCGTCACGCGCGTAATCGATAAACTCCTCAACCGTGCGGAGCATGCGCGCCGGCCCGCCAATATTGGAGCGCTCGAAGGAGAGGTGCGTCATGGTTGCGTACCAGCCACGGTTAACTTCGCCAACCATGTTGCGCTTGGGCACGCGAACCTCATCCATGAAGACCTCGCTCCAGCGGCGGCGTCCGAGCATGTCATACAACGGACGAAGGATGATGCCGGGGGACTTCATGTCGATGATGAGATAGGTCAGGCCGCGGTGTTTGGCAGCCTCAGGATCCGTACGGACGAGCGCCTGTCCGTAGTCCGCCATCTCCGCCATGGACGTCCATATCTTCTGTCCGGTGACGATGAAATCATCCCCGTCCTCCACGGCCCGCGTTTGCACGCTTGCAAGGTCCGAGCCCGCGCCCGGTTCGGAGAGCAGGCGGCAGAACTCAATCTCGGCGGTGGCGTAATGGGGCAGCAAATCGTCGCGGTGCCATTCATTGCCGTGGTACATCAGGACGGGCCCAACGAGGTCGCTTGCGCCGGATGCGGGCGCGCCCCAATAGGCCATTTCCTCGCGGTAGATCAGTTGGCGGGAGATGGGCGCGCCCTGCCCACCGAACTCAGTGGGCCAGTGCAGCGTCCACCAACCCTTGTCGGCGAGCTTGAGCTGCCATTCCTTGACGAGGTCTATCGCCTCATGGGTGTGGAGGTCATAGGACGCGATGGACGCGCCGACTGAGTCATAGCCTTTTGGATCCCATTCGGCGTTGACGAATTCTCTCACTTCCTGGCGAAACGCCTCATCCTCTTGAGAAAATCGGAAATCCATCGCCGTTCTCCCCGCGCCCAGGTCTCTTGACGCGTTGCTTTCTGCTCAGTTACGTCCTCTATCAGGAAACTATCGGCGCAACACAACCGCGTTGCCGCGCCGTGTTCGAGTCAGATCAAAGCGAGACTGAGAGGCAAGTGACGGTACGCAGAATACCTCCAATCGTATGGATGCGGCTGGCAACGAGGCTGCCGACCGTATTGAGGTCCTCTGCTTGAATCGTCGCAATGACATCGTACGGGCCCGTCACCGCGTCAACGGACGTCATTTCAGGAACCTTCTTGAGTTCCTCCACAACATCCTGCGTCTTGCCGACGGAAGTCTCTACCAGTATGAAAGCGCGTGTGGTCACTTTAACCCCCAAAAACTCAACCCACCGAAGCCGCTAAAGGCGGCTTATTCTAGGCGCGGACGGGCAAAAGTGTCAATTGGCTCACGCGCCGTCGAACCGCCACTGAAAGTACTCCGTCACGGCGTCGAGATACGCGCCCGGGTGGTCGCTGAACGCTGTGCTGTGGCCACCGGACGGGAACGATTGCAGGCGGGTCTCAGGGTGCGTGGATGCCGCGGCAATTCGTTCCGAGTGATCAGCTGCGATCCTGTCGTCGTCCTCCGAGTGTGTGAGCAACAGAGGGACATCGAGCTCGCTCACGAATTCCTCAGGCTTGAGGGCCGACAGCGATATTCCGTACCGCACTCGGGCCACGATCTCCATACCCGGCTTCACTACATTTACCGTCCACTCCGGAAGTGGCGTCCGGTCAGCCACTTCCACCGCGAACAAGTCATCGATGTTCGCGAAGGCGCTGTCGACGACAAGGGCGCGCAGCCGCGGCTCCTCCGTAGCCCCCAGCAGCGCGGCAACTCCTCCCATGGAAAATCCCAGCACGCCGATGCGCTCTGCCGGAATCCCGTATCGGGTTTCAACAACATCCATCGCGCCAAGCACATCGTAGCGCTCGAAATAACCGGCGGACATTATCTCACCGTCCGACTCCCCGTGCGCTCTCAGATCGAACATGATCAGCGAAAAGCCCCTGTCACGGAGGTCTCGAATCAGCGGCATATAAAGATCCGGGTCGCGAGCGCGGTTTGAGTCCAGACCGTGAACGACAATGATCGCCGAATCGGAACCAACAGACTGGGCGGTGCTCGGAATCCACCAGCCCCTCAGCGTTATCGGCTCGTCCTCCGCCCGTTCTTCCGGCATGCGTGGCGGGAACTCGATGTCCTCATACATCATGCCGTAGTCCAGCGGGGTGACTTCGACCGGTTCGCGTTCCGCAACCACGGCCTGCGACACCATCGTCCAGGAGATGATGGCGATGAGGGCAACAATGATACCCAGGGCCGCCATCAGAACGCGGCCTAAAAGGAAGGGGCTCATTCGTCCTCAGGAGCGCCGCCGGAGATTCCGGTTTCCCCCAGCAGCTCCACGCGCGTTTCGTCGCCCGCTTCAAGGCGCTTCACGTCCTCCGGGCAGATCGCCAGTCCATTCGCCCGCGCCATCGCCGTCAGGATATTGGAGCCTTGCGGGCCGGAGAGACGCGCATGCATGCGGCCGTCATCACCGCGATACACATGGGCGCGTGCATACACCCGGCGGCCGTCTTCGTTGTGGATTGGATCATCCAGCACAGCAGTGATGGACGAAGATTCCCACCTCTCGTGTCCCATCATCTTGCGCAGCGCAGGACGCGCAAGCATGTGAAAGACGACCATTGCGCTCACAGGGTTGCCCGGCAAGCCAAGGTGGGGGACGTCCCGTCCCCATGGCGCGTCAGAAGTGCCACGCAGTATTCCGAATACAACAGGTTTGCCCGGGCGCATCCGCACCGCCCACACGCGCAAATCGCCCAGCGATTGCAGCACCAGCTTGACCAGATCGTAGTAGCCGACGGAAACGCCTGCGGACGTAATCAGGAAATCGGCTTCCCGAGCCTGCTCGACGTGTGTCCGAACCGATTCCTCCGTATCGCGGGCGATGCCCAGCGGGCGTGCTATTGCACCCATCTGCTGAACGAGTCCCTGCACTGTGTATGTGTTGATGTCATAGATGTGGCCGACGCCTAACTCTTCGCCGGGCGTGGCAATCTCGTTGCCGGACGCGAGAATCGCAACGACAGGACGTGGGTAGACGGGAACGGTCGCCATGCCCACGGAGGCCAGCACGCCAAGCCGCGCAGGGGTCAATTCCGTGCCTTTGGCCAGCACCATCTCTCCGGCTTGCACGTCTTCACCGGCGGCACGGATGGAAGTGCCAACCCGGGGGGAGGCGTAGATTGTGATGGCGTCCAGCGGCTGTCCTTTCGCTCGACGGCTTTCCTCGTCGGTGTCCTCGAACCGCACGATGGTGTCCGCGCCGGGCGGGATGGGGGCCCCAGTCATGATGCGCACGGCGGCGCCCGCAGTGACGGCGGGTTCCGGGGGCGATCCTGCCGCAATCTCACCGATAACAGGGAGCACGACGGGCGAGCCCTGTGCTGCCCCGGCCACGTCCTCCGCCCGCACGGCATAACCGTCCATGGCGGAGTTCGGGAGCGGCGGGATGGAGATTGCGGAGTGTACGTCATCCGCGAGCACAAGGCCGTTGGCGTCGGCAAGCGGGAGACGCGTGGGCGGCAGAGGCCGAATGTCGGTCAGGACGCGCTCAAGCGCCTCCTCCACGAGAATCATGCCGGTGTTTGTCGTCATCGCCTCAATGCGCCTTTCGTCTTGAAGGGCGCATCCCCATCATGCCTCTGAACGGAGAGTCGCGCCCGTCTCTCGTTGCAGTTTATCCAGCAACTGCGTCTCTGCGACATCCACTTCAGTATCCGTCAGTGTGCGCGTTGGCGACTGCCAAACGAGCGAAAAGGCGAGAGATTTCTTGCCCTCGGGCACCTGCGGGCCCTGGTAGACATCCACAAGCGATGAACGCACGACGGAAGGAAAGCCCCGGATGATGTCGCTCACCATCCCCGCCGGCGCTCCGTCATCAATGAGCAGCGAGAGCTCCCGCAGCACACCCGGGTAGCGGGAAACGGACTGCCACGTCCGTTCAACCTCACGGCGATGGTGGAGGGCGGCGTGCAGGTCAATCTCATAAAGCACGACGCGGGGGGTACGGATATCCAGCGCAGCCAGTGTATCGGGATGAACCTCGCCGATGGTTCCGAATGGTCGGCCGCCCTCTTCGGGCACCAGGTGAGCCGTGCGCCCATGCGCCAGGATGCGGTCTTCAGCGGCCTCGTACACCGCGCGGACGCCTATCGTGCCAAGCAGACTCTCGACAAGGCCCTTTGCGTCAAAGAAGTCCATCTCTTCGGAGTCGACATCGTTGCCGCCGATCCATGAACGATTCGCCCGCGTTCCCGCCAGCACGCCGGTTACATATGTCCGTTCCTCCGGCTGATGGCGCGGGCCGTGCGGGAGATACGCCTGCCCGATCTCGAAGAGTCGGTACGACTCCCTGCCGATGCCGCGCTCGTTATTCGCGAGCGTTCTCAACAGGCTGCCCCGCAGTGTTGTTCTCAGATACTCCTGGTCAGGCGACATGCGATTCCAGACACGCAGCGGGTCCTGCGGCGCGTCTCCGGGAATCGTCGCCTGCAGCAGATCCATCGGAACAAGTGGGTAGGAGATAGTCTCCCGATTACCAAGCCGAACGAGGGCGTCCCGCACATCGTCCTTGAGCTGCGTCAAGGAATCCGGCAGGTCAGGCTCTCCTGTTGAGGGAAGCAGGGTGACGGGGATGACATCATAGCCGACGATCCGCGCCACTTCTTCGATCAGGTCATCCGGAATTCCGATGTCCGTCCGCCAATAAGGGACAACGGCATCGATGGTGTATTCGCCATCCGGCCTGTCCATGGCCGTCAACTCAAACCCAAGCGAGCGCAGCGTCCGCTCTGAGACCCCTCGCCCCGGGTCGCTGCCCATCACCTGCTTCATGCGCTCCGATGTCATGGTGACCACTGCGGGGTCCTGGCGGTCAGGCCAGTCGTCAGCGATGCCCTTTGCAGCCGTTCCGCCACAGAGTTCAACCAGCATCTTGGCGGCGCGGCGGAGGCCGATGGGCGGGAGTGTTATCGGCAGGTTCCGCTCAAAACGTTGGGAGGCTTCCGTGCCGCGTTTGCCGCCCACCTCGATGCGCCGTCTCTGCACCGTGCGGCGTGTGCTGGCAAAGCCGAATGACGCAGACTCGAGGATGATGTCCGTGGTGGAATCCGAGACTTCCGAGTTCTCCCCGCCCATGATGCCGCCCAGCCCCACGGGGCCGTTCTCATCCGCAATTACCAGGTCTTCGGTCGAGAGGGAGTGCGTGCGGCCATCCAGCGTCATGAGCGGCTCGTCCGGTGCGGCGCGGCGGACGATGAGCTTGCCGCCCGCGATGGTGTCCCGATCAAATGCGTGCAGCGGCTGCCCAATCTCCAACATGACGTAGTTCGTAATGTCAACCACGTTGGAAATCGGCCGCACGCCGGCGGACTTCAACCGCAGTTGCATCCAACCGGGCGCAGGGCCCACGGAAACACCCGTAATTAAGGCAGACGTATAACGCGGCGCGAACTCCGGCGCGCGCAGGTCAACCAGGTCCTTCGTTGTTATCGGGTCTCCATCCTCCGCGTACTCCAATGACGGCACACGCACCGGATTGCCGGTCAGGGCGCCTACCTCCCAGGCCACGCCGAGCATGGAGAGGCAGTCAGGCCGGTTGGCCGTGACTTCAACGTCGAGAATGACATCACCCAGGTAGTCCTCCAATGGCGTGCCGGGGACAGCATCGTCCGGCAGAACAAGTATCCCCTCGTGGTCATCCCCAAGCGTGAGTTCCCGTTCTGAGCAGATCATCCCTTCCGAGACAACGCCGCGGATACGTGCCGCCTTGAGCGTCTCCTGATTGCCCGTCTGCGGGTTTGTCAGTGTCGCCCCAACCCGGGCCAGGACGATTTTTTGACCGCCCTCTACGTTCGGCGCGCCGCAGATAACTTCCAACTGCTCAGAGCCGGTGTCCACGGTGGCCAGTTTCAGGCGGTCCGCGTTGGGATGTGGGCCGAGCCGTTCAACGTGACCGACCAGGACGTTATCCCAATCCCCGCCGACGCGCTCGATCCCGCCGACCTCAAGACCGGCCATGGTCAGCCGATGCGCCAATTCCTCAGGCGTCAGGTCAAAATCGACGTATTCTCGCAGCCACTTGAGCGACACGCGCATCGCGTTGTCTTACTCCGTTCGATCCTCTGTATCAGATGTCTCAGACTCGCCGTCGCCATCATCTGCCAGGGCGGGCTCGTCTCCATGATCATGGCCCTGGTGGGCGATTGCCTCCGCCGTGGCGAGGTCATTCGGCCCGGCCGCCGCGTGCCGCATGGTAATGCGAAAGCGCGGCGGTTTGTGCGAGGTCGACCGCACGAGGTACACATTCCCGCACGCATGGCAATGAAACCGGTGCGGCACAAGATTCGACGGCAACTCACTATGCCCTTCGTAATACACGAGAGCATTGCAGTTGGGGCAATTCTGCTGGGTCGGAACCGAACCCCCGTGCGTCGTCATTCGGCTTGCGTGCCCATCGCCCGGCAGCTATTGCTAGCGAAGCTGTGCAACAGTGGCTTTCTCCAAATCCTGGATTTCCCTCACGATGCTCATCCCTTCGCCGACGGACATCGGGCCGAGCATGTCACGCTGCGCGTCCCGCAGTTTGTCTGCGAGTTCGACGTATCTTACCCGTAGCTGATCCACGATTGCCC
>DAOUKW010000027.1:0-24144 GCA_034420915.1 Dehalococcoidia bacterium | reverse complement strand
GAGGTCGGAACGACGAACCGCACGTATGCGTCCGACTACGCAGACGCCATCACAGACAATACGGGGGCGCTGCTGCGGGTGCATCGAAGCAATTTCCTTGTTGTCGGTTTCACGAGCACGCCGGACGCGGCGGAGATCGCGCAAATCGCGCACGCTCGCAACGTTCCACTCATCAATGATCTCGGCTCGGGCTGTTTGCTGGACACCGCGCAGTTCGGCCTTGCGCCGGAGCCGACGGTTCGGGACACCCTGGAGCGTGAGGGCTCAGACATCGCTATGTTCTCCGGCGACAAGCTGCTGGGCGGGCCGCAGGCCGGCATCGCCGTGGGACGCAAGGAACTCATCGACAAGATGAAGGGGCATCCGCTCGCCCGCGCCGTTCGAATCGACAAGCTGGACCTCGCGGCATTGACGGCGACCCTGCAGGCCTACGCGCGCGGCGCAGCGCTAAACGAGGTGCCCGTGTGGCGCATGATCTCCGCGGGCGTTGCGGCTCTCGATGAGCGTGTTCTGCGGTGGCAAGAGGAAATCGGCGGTGAAGGTTTGCGCCTCGTGGAGGCGGAAACGGCGGTCGGCGGCGGAAGCCTGCCGGGGGGGACACTGCCGACGCGGGCGCTCGCCATAGAGCCTTCGCGGGCAAACGCGGATGCGCTGGCGGAACGGCTGCGCATGACAGGTTCCCATCCGGCCATCATTGGCCGCATCGAGGATGATCGCCTGCTGCTTGATCCACGCACCGTGCTACCTGAAGAGGACGATGAGCTGATCGCAGCGGTCCGGGCGGCGTTAGCAGATTCGGAGCAGAAACCATGAACTTGATTCATGTAAGCAATAAACGGATGGCGAAAGGCGTCATGCGAATCGTAGTAGTGTTTCTTGCTACAGTCTGCGTAATCCTTATGGCATGCGCGACGGAGGATACAGACATTCAGGAACGATGCACTCCGGCTCCGCAGGCCATAATTGACAAGATCAACAGTGGATTGACCGCCGCTGGTGAAACCAGAGTGGTTAACGTCTCGATGGTTGAAAACAATAACGATCGGCCGTGGCGCTTCTTCGGCGCACGCTTTGAAGGACCCGGGTTCGACGGTGATACGGGCGTCTGGGCTACAGCATCACTTGATCTCAACAGCGATGCTCTAATTGTCGCTGCGGACACGTTGGCCCAAGAATTCTCGATCTGGGACAAGCCGGGAGGCGGGGACGGTTTTGCAAGTCAGTTCGACGATGAAATCGACGCGGCACAGCGGTGCGTGAATGCTTAGGGCAAATGAACTGAGCTTGCTCGTGCGAGCGGCGCTGGAAGGCTAGCAAGGCAACTGTCTCCTATGATTCGCGCCGGGTATGTCGCCATCGTTGGCTGTCCCAACGTCGGGAAATCGACGCTGGTCAACACACTTGTGGGGACGCGGCTTGCCGCGGTCAGTCCGAAACCGCAGACCTCGCGTTACCGCATCCTTGCCGTCTTGCACGGGGATGATTTCCAGGTTGGGCTGCTGGATACGCCGGGGCGTCCGGCTGAGCCGCGTGTTGACGCCCTGAGCCGCCGGATGCTGCGCGAGACTCGGCAGGCGTTGGAGATTGCGGACCTGGCCGTGCTGGTATCCGCGCCGCGCACGGCAGGAGACGTTGAAGAGACGCTACTCGACGAGATAAAGGCGCAGAACCTCCCCGCCATCGTCGCCATCAACAAGCTGGATACCGTGCGCAAGGGAAACTTGCTGCCCGTCATCGAGGACTACAACGAGCTGTATACGGAGTTTCGGGACATCGTGCCCGTCAGCGCTCGCACGGGTGACGGGTTGGACAGCCTTCTGGAACGCATCATTGCCAACCTGCCGGAGCAGGAACCCCTCTTCGATCCGTCAACTCTCACCGACCGTTCAGAGGCGTTCCTGATCTCCGAACTGATACGGGAGGGCGTGTTCGCGGTCTATGGCGACGAGGTGCCCTACGCCACCGCCGTAGAGGTGGAAAAGCACGTGCCGCAGGATCCGGAGCACGGCGACAAGGACTTTATTGAGGCGAGCGTTTATGTTGAGCGTACCTCGCAGCGGGGGATCGTTGTGGGGAAGGGGGGGAAGGCGCTGAAGGACGTGGGCACGCGGGTGAGGCCGCTCATCGAGGAGCTGCTGGGGCGTCCGGTGATGCTGTCACTGTGGGCGCGCACGAAACCGCGGTGGCGACGTGACGACCGCTTTCTCAGGACGCTGGAGGAATAGGAAATCGGCTTCAGCCGCACAGTTCGTGTTTAGTTAATTAATTCACGATGTTGCCGCTGAAAGGGTGTCATGATCGCTTGCTTTCAGCGATATAGTCCATGCACAGTCAGATAATCCACGTCTTGCCGGCGGCGGGGTGACATGATCGTTTGTTTTCAGCGGTATAGTCCATGCACAGTGAGATAATCCACGATTTCGTCCGGGACAAGGCCACTTAAGTCCTCCCCGGCCTTCACCATGCTGCGGACGGACGACGAGCTGACATCCATGCGGGGAGCGTCCTCAAGGACGGTGACCCTTTCGCGCAGGCCTGGGATGGCGTCGTAGGCCGCGGTCAGATCAGGGCGTCCCTCGGCATCAGCGCGGGGCATGGCGATGAAGCGGCACAGGGTCACGAGCTCTTCCGGTTCGTGCCAGCGTGGGAGATCCGCCACGGAGTCCTCGCCCAGGATGAAGAAATAGTCCGTGTCCGGCGGCGACGTCGCCCGGAGTTCCCGGAGCGTATCCACCGTGTACGTCGGGCCGGGGCGCGTGATTTCCATGTCGGACACGGCGAACGCGGCGTCTGAGCCTATCAGCAGGCGTGTCATGGCAAGGCGGTGGGCTGCGGGGGCCACGTCCTGCCCTTCCTTGAGCCACTGCTCGCCAGCAGGTATGAAGAGCACCTTATCAAGGCCGACGCGCTCCCGGGCCTCACGCGCAATCATCAGGTGGCCGGCGTGCGGCGGATCAAAGCTGCCGCCCAGGATGCCGACTCGACTCACCGCCACATCACCTCGGTGTCGCCGATAAGCACCCAGTCGCCGGGCTCCGCCCCTGCCCGCTCCAGCGCATCGATCGCGCCGATGTGACCGAGTTCCCGCCAGAACTGGGCAGCGACGGCCATGTCCGTAAGGTCGATGCCGTCGGCGAGCCGCTCAATCCGGGGGTGCTTGAGCCGCCACACGCCCTCTTCCTCCACTTCTACGACCGGCATGATGCGATCAGGCTCGGGTCTCAGGATGACCTCCGGCTCGTCTATCTCCAGCGCGGGCGCTTGCTTGCGCGCCTCCCTTTCGGCTTCAACACGCGCGTACGCGGCCCGCATCAGTTCCGTCACGCCCTCGCCGGTGACGGCGGACACCGCAAATACCTCGTCGACACCTTCCGCGGTGAACGCCTTTCTGAGCTCCGACAGCTGCTCCTGGACCTCGGGCATGTCGATCTTGTTGATTGCGACGATCTGCGGCTTCTCCTCAAGCCGGGCCTCGTGGAGGGCCAGCTCATTGTTGATGCTGTGCCACGCGTCGATCACATCGGGCAGGCTTCCGTCGATGATGTGAATGAGGACGGCGGTGCGCTCCACATGGCGGAGGAACTGGTCGCCGAGGCCCTTGCCTTCATGCGCCCCCTCAATGAGCCCGGGAATATCCGCAAGGACGAAGTTGCTCCAGCCGATGTCCACAACGCCAAGGTTCGGCTCCGTCGTGGTGAATGCGTACGAGGCGACACGCGGATTCGCGCCGGAGCCACTGGCCAGGAGGCTGGACTTGCCGGCGTTGGGGAGGCCGACGAGGCCAACATCCGCAAGGAGTTTCAAATCCAGCTGGACGTCAACCTCTTCGCCGGGCTCACCGCCCTCCGCCAAGCGCGGCGCACGATTCGTCGAGCTGGTGAACCGCGTGTTGCCGCGGCCTCCACTCCCGCCCTTTGCAACGACGACACTGGCACCATCAGACTCAAGATCCACCGTGCCGGCGCCCTTCTCACCGGTCCACGTCACGATCGTTCCAACAGGAACCATCAGGGTTAGATTTCCGCCCATCTTCCCGGTCTGCTTCTTACGTCGTCCAGGCTCTCCGTTCTGCGCCGCATAGCGAAGGGTGCGTCCATAGTCCTGCAACGTCATCAGATTCTCGTCGGCTCGGAACACGACGCTGCCGCCCTCGCCGCCGTCACCACCATCAGGTCCGCCAAACGGAACGTACTTCTCACGGCGGAAGGACACCGCGCCGCGGCCACCGTTTCCACCACGGACGTGAATCTGAGCTTGGTCAATCATTCTCTCAGGATATATCTAGATGGCTTGTCATACCTCCGTTAAGGCTGTGGAGGTGGTGGAAGCGTGATTGAGCCAGGAAGGGGATAAGTGGTGGATTCCAGGTGGAATCGATGTGGAAGAGCGGTGGAAAGGTCGCGGGGGGGATTGGGGGGTTGGTGGAAAAGTGGGGGGAGGTGGAAGGTGTTTTTCAGTTGCTGTTCGAATCGGACTTCGAACTTTCGGACGGGGCAGATTCTCCGCCTGGCGGCTTGTCGGAGTTGTCTCGCTTCGGCGGGCGCACTCTGGGTCCGGTGCCCCTGATTTCGACCGCATTTGGGCCAACAGGCATTCGGGGACGCTCTTTCTTCTTGTTTGGCATGGCGACCTCCCTTCAGTTAGCCGTCTGCCGCAGTCGCAGGTGGATACTGGTGCCGTTCTTGCTTCTCGTGCTTCTGCTTGTCATTGTCTTTGTTGCTCATCTCCCCTCCCGTCATCAAGCATTGTAGTCTGTGCATCGCTCGTCCCGCGCCGCCGTTGTCTTGCGCGTCCCTTGCGCCGCCGCCGCCCATCAAAGCGTCCGTAGAGCGGCAGGTGCAAGGGTTCACGGCGTAGCAACGCCTCAACGCTCAATCCCTGAATCACGGGGTACGTGTCGGCATCGTCGCTGAACGTTGAATGGTCGCGTTGATTCTCCACTGTGCGCATGAACCGCTCAAAGCAGACCATGACGCCCGCCATCGCGCCGTAGCGGTCTACAGTGGCTTTGAGGGCCTTCACCGCGTCGGCGGTGACGCGCCCGCCCTTTACCTGCACAATGGCGTAGGCAGGCTTGGCGGTCTCCCCCATGAACAGGGGATAAAAGCGCAGCACTCCGTCTACGCCGCCGTCAGCCCCGCGCTCGCCTGGTTCGCGGAACATCCCCTCCGCGCCGAGGGCACCGCATACCCATTTCTCAAACTCAAACGGATCCCGCGCCGCCAAGTCTTCCGCGCCGGCAACGTCGATAGGAACGCCGCGCACCCGTATGTCGCCTACAGTGAGCTGCGGAAAGTTGCGGAGCACGCGGTCTTGCATGAGGCCGACGGAGTACCGTGATATGTCGATGCCGATCCAGCGACGGCCTAACGACTCCGCAGCGTCAACGGTCGTGCCGCAGCCACAGAAGGGGTCAAGCACAAGGCCATCCGGCGGGCATGACGCCTTTATGATGCGCTCCAGGAGCGTCACCGGCTTCTGCGTTGGGTAGCCTAGGCGCTCTCGCATATAACCTTCCAGCTTTGGAATGTCTGCCCATAGGTTCGGCGGTACTTGCCCCTTGTTAGTGTCCAAGTACCGTTTGAACGCTGGGACGCCGTTAGGTTTGCTGGGCAGGTAGACCAATCCCGCCTCTTCTATCTCCTGCATCCGCTCTTCCGGATAACGCCACGGGCCGGGGTGTCCGTGGAAGTCGTAGAAGTACCCCCCTCCCGTCAGGCCCTTGGCTGTCAAATCGCCAATTCGGAACTTCCCGCGCTCATCCTCATAGCGATATGCCCGTTCGCGGTAGTCCTCATCGAGCGGGACGCGCACGGCATCCTTGTCGATGGACTCGCCGTAGAACAGGATGGTGTCGGTGATGCGCCTCCATGCCCTGCTGTCATTGTGGCTGCTGTTGCGCTTCCAGACGATCTGTGTACGAAACAGCCCCTGCCCGAAGATGGCATCCATCAACAGCTTCAGGTAGTGGACGGCTGTATCGTCACAGTGGAGATAGATTGAGCCTTTGGGGGCAAGCACCCGGCGCATGGGCATGAGGCGGACGGCCATGTTGACCAAGTAGGCAGGGAGGCCGATGCTGCGCCCGCGTCCCTGTGGGTCTAGAAGCCGTGCCAGCTTCACGATGTCCGCGAGGTTGCGCGTCTCCGGCCCAGCTTCTAAATCCGCAAGCATCGCGTCTTCGTCCGCCCCCCAAGTCCATGTATCGTGAAACGCTTCAACAGGCCGCGTGTCTTTGTCCTTGCCCACAAACGGCAGATTGTAGACGCTCCGCGAGTTGAAGGGCGGGTCCAGGTAGATGAGGTCAACACTGCCCGTTGGCAATGCCAACTCGTCGTTCAGAACGTTGAGGCAATCGTCGCTGTAGAGGGTGCGCCGGAAACGGGTATCAGGTGTCGGTATCGTGGAACGGAGCCGACTGTTCACTGAGTGCCCCCCTGCGGCATGGCGACCGGGACTTCTTGTCAGAGGAGCCGACGATCTACGCAAGCCCGCAAGGGGACAGGGGAATCCCTGCCGCAATGCAAAAACGGCTTGCGTAGACGGGTTTGGAAGTAAACCGCCGCTCCTCTGACTCGCTCATTCTGCTAGCCACCGGGGAGGCTGTCAACGGGAATCGGTGATGCGCTCCGAAGGGGGGGTTGGGCGGTTGGTTGGCGGTACGGGGTTGGGTTGGCGCAATGGGATTCAGATTCCCGCGTTCGCGGGAATGACGGAGGAGGGCGGGAATGACGGAGGGGGCGAGAATGAGGCTGGTCGCAGAGGGAACGGCCGGGAGGGTTGCGTGACGGGCAGGGAAACGGTGGAGGAGTTAGTGGTAGTTCCATGATAGGTGGGGCGGGCAAAGGGGGGGCGGCCCTTCGACAGGTTCAGGGTGAACGGGGGTGTTGTGGCCTTGCGGGCCACGCGATGGATTCCGGCCTACGCCGGAATGACGGACGGGAGTGGAGGTTGTGGCCCCCGTGTCAAGCACGGGAATGACGGAGGGGGTTAGTGGGTGGGGAATGTGGAGGAGGCGGTCTGGATGATGGCTTCGGCGGCGGCGCGGAGTTTTGCGTCTGCGGCGAGGGCGTGCTCCATGCGCTTGATGCTGTGCATGACGGTGGTGTGGTCACGGTTGTCAAATGCCTTGCCGATGTACGCCAGAGAGTGGTCCGTGTGGCGACTGGCGAGGAAGACGGCGAGGTGCCGGGCTTCCGCTGCGGGGCGGGCGCGGCTGCGTCCGGTGATGTCTGCCGGGGTCAACTGGCGATAGGCTGCTGTTGTGCGGATGATGGCCTCGATTGTGAGAGGAACAGAATCCGGGCTTGTCGACGGTGCGGAGAGGGCCTGGCGGGCGAGTTCCAGCGTCAGCGGCTCGCCAAGCAGAGTTGCCTGGGCGATGACGCGGGTAAGCTCTCCCTCCAACTGGTTGATGCTGGAGAACTGCCGCGTGGCGAGGTAGGAGAGGACATCATCCGGCGTGTCGAGGTCATAGCGCGCTGCCTTGAAGGCCAGGATGTTGAGGCGCGTGCGCCTGTTTGGCGGCTTGACATCGACGGGCAGGCCCGCGAGTAATCGGGCGGCAAGGCGGGGGCTCCTGAAATTCAAGGCGTCCGGCGCCCTGTCGGCAGAGACCACGATCTGTTGACCTGCTCGCAAGAGCGCTCCGCAGGTGTGCAGCAGGGCCTCTTCGCTCTTGACCTTGCCGCAGATGAACTGGACATCGTCAATCATGAGAATGTCCGGGGAACGGTAGCGCTCCCTGAAGCCCGCCGTCGTCTTTTTCTGGACGGACGTAACGAAGTCGTGGACAAACTGCTCGGCCGGCGCGAGGAGCGTGGTGCGCCCCTGTCCCTGCGCCTCGTTGGCGATCGCGTGGAGCAAGTGCGTCTTGCCGAGGCCCGTTGGGCCGTACAAAACAAGCGGGTTGTAGTCGCCGTTCTGATCGTTGGCGACCTTCGTCGCAGCAGCGAAGGCGAGCTTGGTGTTCTCACCCACGACGAAACGGTCGAAGGTGAGCTGCGGGTCCGGTCGCGCGCCGATGGCGAAGGCGGATGTGCCGCGCGCGGGCCTCTCGATTGCCGATTCCTGCGCGGCGGAACGTACTGCACCGGCCGGCTCAGCGGGCTGCGCATCGGTTGCCACCTGCAGAACGACCGTGACGGGGCGCTTGAGGACATCGGAGACGCTGCGCTCCATGAGTGGAAGCAAGGAGCTCTGGATCCAATTCTGCGCATACTCGCTCGGCACGGAGACGGTGAGTTCATCATGCGTGAGGGCAACGCCGACCGTGGCCGGCAGCCACGTGTTGTTGTACGCGGCTGCGCTCATCTGCTTGCGCAGGCGGCCAAGGGCCTCTTCCCACACGTCGCGCACAGGCTGATCAGGCATCAAAATGCTGTCCTCTCCCCCAACAGGAGCGGTCTCAATCGTCCGCGGGACAACCCTCAGCGAGCATGGAGGGCACGCCGTAGACGGGTAGTGTCTCTGGCGCATCGAGCCGCAAGAACCTACGTTAGCACCCGGCAAGAGGAGGGCGTCGAGACGGTAGAAACGCAAACCGTCATGGTGCCCACGACTGAGTCAATAAGGAGGGTATCCGCGCCATTGCGGCAGGCTCCCAATACCTCAATAATTCGAGGGTGCCCGTACTGAGGAACCCGTCTGCGGCGGAGAAAAATGAAAGAAAATTCCCGGATTATCTTTTGCGGCACCGCTGAGTTCGCCGTGCCGACGCTTGACGCGCTGATGACGTCGGAGAATCGGCCCGTCGCCGTGCTGACGCGCCCGGACCAGCCGGCGGGCCGCGGCAGACGGCTACGGCAATCGCCCGTGAAGGAACGCGCGGAGCAGTATGGCCTCGATGTGCTGGAGCCAACAACGCTCCGCTCGGAGGAAGAAACCGAACGTATACGAGCCTTTGAGCCGACGGTCATCGTGACGGCGGCATACGGCTTGATTTTCCCACGCAACGTGCTGGACATCCCGCCACGCGGCGCGATAAATATCCATCCGTCGCTCCTGCCGCGTCATCGGGGGCCCGCGCCGGTGGTCTGGACGCTGCTCGAGGGCGACGAGAACGCCGGCATCAGCATATTCCTGCTGGAGGAGGGTGTTGATACCGGACCGCTGCTGAGCCAGCGCGTGGTGCCGATTCGATCCGGTGAGACGGCGGGGGAGCTGACTGAACGGCTTTCGCAGTTGGGCGCGTCTCTCCTGGTGGAGACGCTGACGAACTGGCTTGACGGGTCCATAACGCCCGAGGCCCAGGACCACGATATGGCCACGCAATCACGCATGTTGGATAAGGCGGACGGCACACTCGATTGGAATAGCCCCGCGCAGGAGCTTGAGCGGCGCGTGCTGGCAATGACGCCGTGGCCGGGCGCATTCACGACGCTTGCCGGCAAGCGGCTTAATATCCGGCGCGCCATCGCCCTGCCGCCGGAATACGATCCGAGAGGCGCCGCCCCCGGGCAGGTGGTGCGGTTAAGGCGCTCAGAAGACGGGGGCGGCATGGGTGTCGCTATCGGCACCGGCGAGGGGATGCTGGAGCTGCTTGAGGTGCAGGCGGAGGGGCGGCGGACAATGCCCGCCCGGGATTTTGCGCGAGGCAGCGCGGACTTTATCGGCGCAACGCTGCCGAGCTAGTAAATGGAGAATTCAGATTCCTCGGCTGCGCTCGGAATGACAAAGTCGTCAGTCGGAATGACAGAGTCATCAGCGTGATTATGCCTTCTCTACGCCGATGGTGACGGTGGCTTCGTCGAGCTTGACGGTGTTGGTGGCCGCGCCGTCGCCGGGGGCGGTCTGCAGGATGTCCACGGAGAGAGTTTCCTGCCGGACGTAGTCGCCGAAGTCGGACAGCGCCCCTGCCACGCCATCCCCGTCGCCGGAGACATAGGCGGTGATGCGGTCGGAGACATCCAGGCCGGCGGTGCGGCGCAGTTCCTGCAGATGGCGCACGAGTTCACGCGCCAACCCTTCGCGCTCAAGCTCGGTCGTGATGTCCGTGTTCAGCGCGACGGTGTGGATGCCCTCCGAGCCGGAGATGAATCCTTCGCGGTCGGATGTATCGACAAGCAGGTCGTCGTGCGACAGATCGAAACCGGCCAGTTGCTGCGATTGCTCATCACGAACGCGGGCGGCGACGGTGTTGAGGTCGGCATCGGACAGGCCTTCGATATGGGTGGTCAGCTTCGGCAAATCTCCACCGAGGCGGCGTCCAAGGTTCTGAAGGTTGGGCCGGACGCGGATGGAGAGGAAAGCCGACTCGTCATCAACAGGGCGCACCGCCTTGACGTTCAACTCTTCCAGCAGTTGATCTTCGATGCGCGACAGTGATTCGCGGTCGGCGCGCCCGGGCAGCATGACCAGCATCTCTTGCAATGGCTGGCGCACCTTGATCTGCGCTCGGCCTCGCACGGCGCGGCCCAGGCTGGACAGGCGCATGGCGAGGCGAACGTCCGCTTCGATAGTCTCATCGCGCAGCCCGTCGTCCACCTGCGGCCATTCGGCGAGGTGGACGCTTTCAGGCTCATCCTCCGTGAGGGAGGAGACCAGGTTGCGGTGCATGTGCTCCGCGACGAAGGGCGTGAACGGGGCTAGCAGCCGTGAAAGCGTCGTCAGCGCCTCATACAGGGTGTGATAGGCCGCGGCCTTGTCGGTGTCGTTGTCGGACTTCCAGAATCGGCGGCGGTTGCGCCGGACGTACCAGGTGGACAGTTCATCCACGAACGACTCAATCGCGTGGGTCGCTTCCATCACTTCGTATCGCTCCATGGCGTCGGTTACGGAGGCGATGAGCCCCTGAAGGCGGGAGACGAGCCAGCGGTCAAGGAGAGGACGATCCGAAAGGGGCGGCGCGGGCGTGGAGGCGGGGTCAAAGCCGTCCACGTTGGCGTACGTCACAAAGAAGCTGTAGGTGTTCCACAACGGCAACAGGAAGCGGCGCACGGTGTCCCCGACTAAGTTGGCGGAGAAGCGGCGGGCGTTGCCGGGCGTGGAGGCGGTGTACATATACCAGCGCAGGGCGTCCGCGCCGCGGGCTTCAAGGATGTCCCACGGCTCGACAACGTTGCCGCGCGACTTGGACATTTTTTCACCCTCACCGTCGAGGATGTGGCCGAGCGAGAGGACGTTCTTGTAGGCGGGGCGGTCAAAGAGCAGCACGGCGAGCGCATGCAGCGTGTAGAACCAGCCGCGTGTCTGGTCGACGCCCTCGCAGATATAGTCCGCCATCTGCTGCTGCTCAAAGGCATCGGTGTTCTCGAACGGGTAATGCCACTGGGCGACGGGCATCGCGCCTGAGTCGTACCACGCGTCCATCACCTCGGGGATGCGGCGCATGCGGCCACTGCAGGAGCCGCAGGCAAACGTCACGTCATCGATGAACGGGCGATGGAGATCCATGCCTTCGCTGTAGCCCTCAAGGCCCGGCTGCCCGGCCAGTTCTTCGATGCTGCCGATGGGCGTTGGGTCGTCGCAGCCGTCGCAGAGCCACAGCGGGATGGGCGTGCCCCAGTAACGCTCACGCGAGAGCGCCCAGTCCACGTTGTTCTGCAGCCACTCGCCGAACCGGCCCTCGCCGATGTGCTCCGGCACCCAGCCGATCTCGCGGTTGGCGGAGATGAGCCGATCCTTGAGCGCCGTGGTGCGGATGTACCAGGACTCTTTGGCGTAGTAGAGAAGGGGCGCGTCGCAGCGCCAGCAGAAGGGGTAGGTGTGTTCGATGGCGCCGCCGCGCAAGAGCAGGCCGCGCTCATCCATGTCCGCGGCGATGTCAGGGTCGGCGTTTTTGAAGAATTTTCCTGACCACGGGATGCCTTCGTAATCGAGCATTGCGCCGTCGATGTTGACCGTGTGGACGACGGGCAGGCCCTCGGCATTGCCGACACTCAGGTCCTCCGCGCCGTAGGCGGGGGCGATGTGGACGATGCCCGTGCCCTCGGTGAGCAGGACGAAATCGGCGGAGACGACCTTACCCGCGTAGCCGTCCGGCACAGCGTAATCAAAGAGCGGGTCATATGTGAGGCCGACCAAGTCTCTGCCGGAGAACTCGCCGACGATCTCGTAGTCGCCCTCAAGCGCCTGGTCGGTGAGCGCATCTGCAACGATCAGCCGCTCCTTGCCGCCGTCCTTGCCCCACGGGCCCTCCGCGATGACATAGCGCGCTCCGACGGCGACGGCGAGGCCGGTGTTGCCGGGCAGCGTCCATGGGGTCGTTGTCCAAGCCAACAGGTAGGCGGGTGAGTCATTAGAGCCCAGCAGTTCGCGGGCCTTTTCACTGTCCTGGATGCGGAACTTGACGTGGACGGAGGGGTCTTCTGCATCGTCCTTGTAGCCCAACGCGACCTCATGGGAACTCAGGGACGTGACGCACCGCGGGCAGTGCGGTGTGACGCGGTAGCCCTGGTAGATGAGGCCCTTGTCCCAAAGCTGATTGAAAATCCACCAACCGGACTCGATGTACTCGTTGGAGTAGGTGACATACGGGTCGTCCATGTCGACCCAGAAGGCGATGCGCTCGGACAGGGACTCCCAGTCCTGCACGTATCGGAAGACGCTTTCCTTGCACTTCTCGTTGAATTTCGCAATCCCGTAGGCCTCGATGTCGCGCTTGGTGGAGAGGTTGAGTTCTGCCTCGACAGCGAGTTCAACCGGCAGGCCGTGCGTGTCCCAGCCGCCCTTGCGGGGCACCTGGTAGCCCTGCATGGTCTTGAAGCGTGGAATGACGTCCTTGAAGACGCGGGCGAGGACGTGGTGGACGCCGGGCGCGCCGTTGGCCGTCGGCGGGCCCTCGAAGAACGTGAAGATCGGCCTGTCCTCGCGCTCCTGAATAGAGCGGCGAAAGATGTCCTTGTCCTTCCAGAATTGGAGAACGTCCCGTTCCATGTCCGGAAACGAGACCTTGCTGGATACCGGCGAAAAAGGCATGTGCCGTCTACCTACCTGTGGATGTTTGGGCTGTATGCGACGCCCATTGTCTGACTACGCTACCACGTTGCGGGGCGTTGTGGCGGCGGGGTTGACGGTTCCTCGTCCGGCAAGCGCCCGAAGGCGAAGTAGGCCAGCGCACCGGGGAGCAGCAGCAGGATGATAACCACCCACAACCAACGGTTGCCGCCGCGCACCCGCTTGCGCTTGCCGAGATCGCGTCCCGCGGCAACCTGAACGGCAATCTGAACTGCCACATAGGCCAGCAGGCCCACCAAGACGAGGACGGCCTCAGACACGGTGGAGATTCCTATTCAACAACGACGGCGGTGCCATAGGCGAGCAGTTCAGCCGCGCCGGACATGACCATCGACGTGGAGAACCGCAGCGCGATGACGGCGTTCGCGCCCATCTCCTCGGCCCGTTGACTCATTCGGTCAAGGGCTTCAGCGCGGGACTCCGCCATGAGCTTGGCGTATTCCGGCACCTCTCCGCCCACGATGTTGCGGAAGGCGGCGGTGATGTCACGCCCCACGTTGCGGGCACGGACGGAGTTGCCATAGACGATGCCCTTGGTCTCCGTGATGGTCTTGCCGGGAATGTCATTTGCAGTAACGGTGATCATGGTTCTGCCTCCTCATATCGTCGCGCGTCGGAGCGGCTTCTCTCGCGCAGCCTGTCCCAGATGGCCTTGACCAGGAGCACCAGCGCGCCGACCACGAACGTCGGCAGGCCGATCCTGATGATGATGGGCACTTCGTCCACGAGGACGATGAATCGGATAAGGGCATATGCCGCGTAGCCGCCGATCATCACGGCGCCCACGAGCAGTAAGGTCAAGCCCAGATTCATAGAACTGTCTCCTCCGACCACGTCATATCATACGCGGCGCGAGTCCCCGAATCAGGGACTTGTTTCAGCGGCGACGATGGCCTCACGGGCGGGGAGGCTCTCTACTGAGAACTCCGAGGGCGCCGGCAGCAGCGTGGCGGCGGCGGCCGCGAACCTTGCTGCTGACAAGGCGTCCCGCGTTTCCGTGAGGCGAACCAGGAAAATCGCTGCTACTGCGGAGAGGATGCGCGAATCGGAAGGACGCGCGGCGCCAACGACCTGCCAACCTCCCTGCCACCAGAGGCGGACGCCCGCATCCGGCCCAACTGAAAACGCGATGGGCGCCGGAACGATCGTGGATGGCGAGGGCAAGTCGTCCTCATCGAGAAACAGCGCGCCGACCCCGGGCGGGACAACGCCCCCCATGAGGGACAGCGAGCCGTTCTGCAGGAACGCACGCGCCACGAGGCCGATAAGCGAGCGGCTGAAGCGTCCCAACGTGGCGGAATCCACCTCGTCGCCCTCCGGCGCAGCCAGGAGGACTTCGGTATCCAGCCACGTGTACGGCACGTGTTCCGAACTGATGCGCGGTGTGTCTGCGGCGACAATCTGAACGCCGGCCAGATCCGTCGGATGGGTGTTATTGGCCAGCAGTCCGGTTGAACGGCCAAGTTTGGCGGCGGCCAACGCCGCATAGACGGCGGGCGAGCCGGCTCCGCCCACCGCGACGAAATCAGGATTATTGGAAGCCACGACTACCGAGGGGGAGGCTCGTCTTCTTCCTCTTCGTCCTCGTCTATGTAGTCCTCGTCGTCATAATCCTCATCGTCGTACTCGTCTTCATCATCGTAGTCGTCATCGTCATACTCTTCGTCGTCGTACTCATCGAGGTCCTCATCCTCGTCCTCAATGTAGTCATCGTCCTCGTAGTCATCCTCATTGACCGCGGGTGATGACGGAGGAAGCGCCTGTGAGGCCGGGGCAGCGCCGCGCTGTTCACCGCCGCCACGCGGGGCCTGTTGGATGGTGACGCGTCGATTCTCGCCGTGGCCCGTGCTGCCCGTGATGACGGCCGGATTGTTGGCAAGGGTCATGTGGATGATGCGGCGGTCGGCGGGCGACATGGGGTCGAGGGTGATGGGGCGCCTCCGCCTGCGAACGTGATCCGCGGCGCGGAGGGCGATCTGTTGGAGGCGGTAGATATGGCGCTGCTGATAGCCCTCCACGTCAATGCGGAGGGGGACGTAGTGCCCAACAGAACGCGAGACGATGGTGTTGAGGAGCATCTGGACGTGACGGAGCGTTTGCCCGCGTCTGCCAATCAGCAGACCGGCGTCTTCCCTTTCGACATCGAGGACGATGGGGTCTCCGGGTTCAAAGGGACGGGTGGGGTCGCTTCCGGGAACATATACGGTTATATCAGAGTCAACGTCCATGTATCGGAGTAGTTCGGCGAGGATCTCTCTTGCGCTGTCTGCATCCGCGGAGAGGGACGCGAAGGATGCGTACTGGTCGTCATCATCCTCTTGCCGAACGCGCAAGCGCACCCGCGCATCTTCTGATCGGAGTCCCAGCAGACCGGAGCGTCCCTCGCTAATTACGTCGACGTCGACGTCTTCGCGATCCAGACCGAGTTCGTCTAGTCCTCGCTGAATTGCTTCCTCGACGGTCCTCCCCGTCCATTCCAGACTCTGATTCATCATTTGACCTCGTCTCCACCTGAGGAGCTGGAGGGGTAGTGGCATTCGCAGTGACCCGTGGCCGACCAGGAATCAGGTTCCCCCACCCGGACATGAACCCTTGCATACCAATCGTTATGAAGTTAGAGACGAACCAGTATAGGGCTAAGCCCGATGGGAAAGTAAAGGCAAGGAACCCAAGCATGATGGGGAACAGGAACAACATAATCTGTTGCTGCTGCCTTTGCTGGTCAGTCATGGCGGGCGGCTGCATGATTCGCTGCTGGGCCCACGTGGATGCGGCGACAAGCAGGGGCATGAGGGGCGTGGGATCAGGAGCGGAGAGGTCCAGCGTGCCGATGATCCATGGCATCTCCGTGTTCAACGGGAGCACTTCACCGCCGACGGGCAGCCATGAATAGAGGCGCTGTGAGAGATAGACAAAGCTGCCGGGCAGGTTGCCCAAGCCCTTGATGATTGCCCAGTACAAACCGATCCAGATCGGGAACTGCACAACCATCGGCCCGAGGCAGCCGAGCGGACTGACACCGGCCTCCCGGTACATCTTCATCGTTTCGCGCTGCTGGAGCTGCGGGTTGTTCTTGTAGCGGTTGCGGATCTCCTGCATCTGCGGCTGAAGGGCCTGCATCCTGGCGGAGGACTGCAACTGCTTGATGGTCAACGGATAGAAAGCCACGCGGACGACGACGGTGAGGGCGATGATGGCAAGCGCCATGCTGTCAAAGAGCAGGCCATAGAGCAGCACCAGCCCGTTCAGCATCGGCTGCATAAGCAGGAAGATGAAAATATCGCCGACGACTTCCATGTCTGTTGCCTAGCTGTCCACCGGGAATACCCGCACGGGTTGTCTCAATGAGGGCGACGCGCGATAGATGATGCCGTCCTGGGTAAAGAACAGCGCATCGCTTTCTCCGAACGACACGATTGGCGCGTACACGGGATCAGGCAGCTTCCCGCCGACGATGCCCTGGCCGGTCTGGGGATCGATCCACCACGTCTCTTTCTCTTCGTTGGCGATACTGATGTGGCTGCCCGTCAGGATCGGATTGCTCTGTATTGCCCCGCCCGTCATCACGGGATCCATCACCTGGACGCCGGTGTCCTTATCGAGGATGTATAGAGAGTGATCAAGAGACGGCGCGAACAGGCGGTCACCGATGATGAGTGGGGCGGCCCAGAACCAGTTGTCTGCGGTGAACGGTGTTGGCCAGTGAGACGCTCCCGTGGCGGCGTCCAACGCATAGAGGTTGTTGTCGAGCGCGCCGGCGTAGAGGACCCCAGCATGCAGGGTCATGCCGCCAATGCCGGCCTCGGCCTGATGCCGCCACGCCTCGGTGCCGGGGCTCTCGTCCATGTGAACTGCGTGCAGCGTGCCGCCCAGCGTGCCGATGTACACCAACCCATCGCCGATGATGGGCGTGCCCCAAATCTCGGAGTCGGCCTCAAACGTCCAGAGCGTAGATGCGTTTCGGATATCGATTGCGTACAGCGTGCCGCGCCGGGTGTCCGTCGTGCCTTCCGTGCCAACCAGGAGGACGCCGTCCGGCGTCAGTGCCGGGCCGCCGACGATCGGGGAGTCGGCTTCAAAGAACGGAACGCACTCCGCCTCGGATTCAGGCAACAGCGAAGCGGGGTCTACGGCGTACAAAACCCCGTCGAAGCCGCCCGCATAGATGCGCCCGTCATGCAGCAGGGGCGCGCCAAAGATCGCGCGGACGCTGTTGCGGCCCTCACCTGTCTCGCACCGTCCCAATTCGCGTCCCGTGATGATGTTGCCGACAACGATGTGTCCCGTGTCGGTGCCGATGACGATGGTCTCGTCGCCAAGAAGAACGGGCGCGGCCCATGGCTTCGGATCGTACAGGCTGCCCGCCGTGCAGCCGCCCGCGGCGAGCAGGGCAAGTACGGCGACGAGCAGAAGCACCGGCGCCGTGACGCGTCGTGCCGAATCACGATGGCGCGGCTCGGTGTCGTTGGAGGGTGAGAGCTTACGGAACAGGATCGTAGCCCCCTTCCCGGAACGGATGGCATCGTGACAAGCGCCGCGCCGCCAGGATCGTGCCGCGCAGCGCGCCGTATCTCTCAACCGCCTCGCGGGCGTATTCGGAGCACGTGGGCTGATAGCGGCACGCAGCGGGCAGCAGCGGCGAGAGGACGAACTTGTACAGCCGCAGGAGGCCGAGCGCGATGTACTTCATGTGCGTTGCAACCCGGCGCGTTTAAGGACATCGGCGACCGCATCTTCGATGCGGCGGTAGTCCGCCCGGGTGATCTGCGGTCTGGCGATGAACACGAGGTCGACTCCTGATTCGCGTGGCCCCAGCTTGCGGACCGCGGCGCGCAGTCGCCTTTTGACGGCGTTGCGCGTGACTGCGCCACCCACGCGCTTGCTGACGGCATAGCCGGCGCGCATGGCGTTCACGTCGTTCGGCGCGTAGCGGAGGACGAGAAGGTCATTAGCGCGGCCCTTGCCGATGTGGGAGACGCGGTCGAAATCGGAACTCCGCCGCAGCCGGTGGTCCGTCATCGAGGGCATGACAGAGATGTTAGACGCTGAGACGGTGACGCCCCCTGGCGCGTCGACGCGCAACAACGTTTCTGCCGCCGGGCTCTCTCATGCGGTGGCGAAAGCCGTGGACGCGCTTACGGCGGCGCACTTTGGGTTGATAGGTTCGCTTGGGCATAGTGTTTGACAGTATAGGGGCGGCAGCAATAGAGGGGCAAGGATGGGGAGCCTGGAGTCAATAATGGGCGCAAATCCCCCGGACTCGGCAAAGGAGTGCGACAAGCAATGGATAATCGGCGGGGAAACCATGATAAGGGTGTACAAATCTTATATAATGTTTTAGACCCAGTTCGAAAATTCTATATGAGAGACTTGCCCGACACCGGACGGGCAATGCGTTATGGAGCACGTTTCAAGGCTGGCAACCCCCCTCGCCGGGATCCGCATCATGCGTCCTCTTCTGCTGACGGGCCTGCTGCTCGTTTGGGCTCTGCTCGCCGTCATCTATGCGGGAGCAGATGCCCAACCCGTGTCCGCCGCGTCCAACATCCAGGACTGGTCAGCCAGGCTGACGGTGCACCAACTCGAATCGACGGATGGCGAGCGACTGGGCTGCGACAACACCCACGACGAGCCGACGAAGCATTGCAGCGCGGCGTTGACCGGAGACGATTTGGTCATAGACGGGACGAACTACAACATCACGCAGTTGTATTACCAACCCGGCGAGATAGATGATCCCATGCACTCCGGGTACAAGACCGATGAAAACGTCTTCATTACGTTCGACTCGAGCCTCCCGGACTCGTTCAGGGGAACCGGGCTATGCGTCGGCGGCGCCTCGGATGCGCTGACCTTTGACAGCGCGAGATTCAACTCAGGCGATGATCGCAGCACGATGCACTGGTTCGGCGCGGGGCATCTCGCTTTCTCCGCGGGCAGAACCGTCCCTCTCAGGCTTAGCCCGCGGGAGGTTTGCTATCGGGACAACAGCCCCCAGCCAGATCGGCCACGAACAGCATCAGCAACATCCACGCCAACGCCAACGCCGACGCCTGAACTCTCCGACAATGCCGATCTCCGGGGGTTGGCTCTTGAAACTGCGGACGGCGCCACAATCGACCTGTCTCCAGAGTTCTCGCCCAGTGAGGATCGCTACACCGCCGCCGTTCCGCATGATGTGAACAGCGCAACGGTGATGGCCAAAGCGGACGATTCGGACGCGGACATCGAAGTGGAAGGCGATGAGGTACGGAGCGGCCGGTCCAGCGCGCCCATTCAGCTCCGGGTGGATGAAAACCGGATTCGCATACGAGTTACCGCAGAGGACGACACCCGGCGTACCTACAGGGTGACGGTTATGCGTTCTCCGGCACCCGCGCAGACGCAAGCGCTCCAGGCAACGACGACGCCCGAGCCAACCGTCGCGCCATCGCTGACGCCGGAGCCAACAGCCACACCGACGCCAACCCCAACAGCCACACCGACGTCCGAGTCAACGGCGACCCCAATGCCGGAGCCAACAGCAACATCGACACCCGTGCCAACGGCGACATCGACGCCAACACCAACGCCCGAGCGAACGGCGACGCCCACTCCGGCACCAACAGCGACATCGACACCGGCGCCACCTCCCGAGCCGACGGCTACGCCGGCACTCTCAGCGTCCGATGAGTCGGACGGGCTGCCTGCCTGGGTCTTTGCGCTCGGCATCCTCCTCGCCATCGCGGCTCTCATCGCGCTGATCGTCCGTCGCCGCCGCGCGATTCAGGAGTTCATCATCTCCCTTGTGGCCCTCATCACGCTGATTGTCGCTCGCTACCGGCAATAAAAGCCTGCAGAAGCATTGGACCCCGCTGTAAAAGGCCCCAGCTGCGCCGCTCTTTTGTGCAAGCCTTCACAAGCGGTGGATTTTCCGTAGTATGGATTGCGGTACTAGCCAAATCTTAGTAGCTGTCCCAAGGGGCGTTTGGAGGTGGGGTGTCGGAGAGCCGGAAGGCCGTTATTGACGTTCGTGATCTCGTAAAGGTCTATCCGGGTGGGACACGCGCCGTCGACGGCATCGATTTCACTGTTCATGAGGGCGAGTTCTTCGGGTTTCTCGGCCCGAACGGCGCGGGCAAGAGCACCGCGCTCAAGGTTCTTTCAACACTGCTCAAGAAGACATCCGGGCAGGTTAGCGTCGCCGGTTTTGATGTTGATCATCACGCCGAGCAGATCCGACGCAGCGTCGGGGTCGCGATGCAGACGGCCGGCCTCGATGACCTGGCGAAAGCGCATGATTTCCTGACCCTGCAAGGCCGCCTCTACGGGCTGCGGAGCTCAGATGCGCGGGCGCGTTCTGCGGAACTGCTGGAGTTCATCGGACTGGCGAACGTCGCCCAGAAAAAGATCGGCACGTTCTCCGGCGGGATGCGGCGGAGGCTGGATCTGGTCGCGACCCTTGTCCATGAACCGAAGGTGCTCTTCCTCGATGAGCCGACGACGGGTCTCGATCCACAGAGCCGCAACACATTGTGGGACCACCTCCGCCATCTCAATACTGAGGAAGGCGTCACGATCATCCTGACCACCCAGATGATGGATGAGGCGGACCGTCTTTGTGAGCGGCTCGCAATCATCGACCACGGAAAGATCGTTGCCGAAGGTTCGCCGCGCGACCTCAAGGAGCAGGTGGGCGGCGACGTTGTCACGATTATCATCACGGGCCCGGAGACGGCGGAGGAGCGTGAACCGCTCATCGCAAAGGCGCAGGAACTGGCCGATCAGCAAGACTATGTGTCAGCGACAGCCCGCGTGCAGGACGGCATCGCCGTGACCGTGCAGAACGGGGGCGCGGCAGTGCCGGTACTGATGCAGCTGCTCGCCAACAATGATGTGCCCGTAGCCAACCTGTCCGTGGCGAGCCCGACGCTCGACGATGTATTCCTACAGCACACCGGCCGCACCATTCGCGATGAGGAAACGGGCGGCGATGAGATGAACAATGCATTCCGGCCCTGGTTGGGGCTGAGTGACGGGCGCTAGGCGACCATGATCAGCCTCGTTCTGCAGACCTGGTATATCTACCTGCGCAATTTCCGCGCCTGGGTGACGCAGCCGGGCCAGATATTGCCGGCCGTCTTCATCAACATCCTCTTCATGATTGTGTTCGTGGCGGCATTCGACAATGTCTCCATGCTGCCGGGGTTCCCCACCGACAGTTATGTCACGTACCTGATGCCCATGATTATCGTTCAGGCGATGATCTTCAGCGGGATCGATGCCGGATTCAACCTTCTGACGGACGACCTCTCCGGCTATCTCAACAAACTGCTGCTCGCGCCCATCTACCGCATCTCCATCCTGCTCGGCGTGCTGCTTGTTTCAGCGACGCGGGGGTTCATCCAGGGCGTGACGATTGTCATCGTGGGCGTCATCATGGGCGCGTCGTCGGAATCGGGATGGCTCGGCCTACTCGCCATCCTGATTCTCGGAACGATGTTCGGCGTGGCGTGGTCGTGTTTGGGCCTGATCATCGCGATCAAGACACGGAGCGTCCAGGTGACGCAATCCATGTTCATCTTCTTCATCCCGGCGGTCTTCGTGACGACCGCGTTCATGCCAAAGGAGCTCATGGCGGACTGGTTCCAGGTGGCCGTCTCGCTCAACCCCGTGAACTACGTGCTGGAGGCGATTCGCGCGGTCGTGGTTACCGGCTGGGAGTGGGAGCATATCCTGCCGGGCGTTTCGATTCTGATTGTGATGACGATTGTCATGCTGACCGTGACGACGATTATGTATCGGCGGACGACGGCGTAATACCGCCCTCGCCGGCTTTATGGCAAAATGGAGCCGGCAAGGAACTTGGAGGAGGACTCAATGGCAGCGCAAACAATCACGATGCAGGATCTGCATCGTGAGCTTCAACACTACGCGACTAAGGAAGACCTTGCCCAGATGGAAACACGCCTCATCAAATGGATGATAGGCATCACGCTTAGCGCGGCTCTAGGGTCAGCAGCAATAGCATCCTCAATCACGTTTGCCGTCCTGCGACTGAGTGGATGAACATAAGGCCACGCAGGCAGTGAGGCCCGGCGTGCGTGGAGGCCGACAATGACGACGGTTGAGGATCGGTGTTTGGAGGGGCAGTTCGCGCATTTGGCAACCAAAACGGACTTGGCCAACCTCGAAACGAAACTCACGCATGAAATGGCCAAGCACCTGCGCTGGATGATTGGCCTGCAACTCGCGAGCCTTGCCATCCTCGTGGCCGCCGCCTCCGCATTCCTGCAACGGGCAGGCTGAGCGCTAGTCTGTATCTACTCACCGCCATCGTGTACCGGCGGACGACGGCGTAGCCACGTACTCTTGGGCGGGCGCTAGAATCGGCCGCGGCGGACGCCCTCTCGCCAGGTGAATAGCAGTCCGCCGAATACGATTACGCTGAACCACGTTATCGAGCGGTCGAGCGCCGTCAGCACGGCGGCGTCCTCCAGCGCTACCCACGGCAGCAGCAGTCCCACCATGCCCGCCTCCGCGACGCCAAGACCGCCCGGGGTGGACGGGATCGCTGTGATGAGGTTGTGTGCCAGCGCGACAAAGGCAATCACGGGCAGCGGCACGTCAAGACCAAGCGCCCACGCGACCAGCGCAAGACGCACAGCCTCCGCCGCCCACCCGCCGATGCTGAGGATGGTGACGGGCCATAGCCTTCCTCTGAGGCTGAGCAGAGCGCCGACGCGGAGCCGCTCCAGCCAATCTCGAATTGCCCCCGGCAGTCGCGCAGTGGCGCGCTGTCCAAAGAGCGCCATGCCGACCACCAAGAAGATGCCTCCTCCCCCAACGATGACGGTGAGGCCGATGATGGCCGCGGTTGCGCCCCGCGCGTCCACCCAGAGGAGAGCGCCGATGGGCAGAAGGATGCCGGCGAACGTCACCACGTCCAGGACGCGCTCTGCAAGGACCGTGCCGAGAATCCGGGGATAAGACTGATTCTCGTGCTGGCGAGAGACGAGGTAGGCGCGGTACGGGTCCCCCATGCGGAGCCATGCGACGGCATTCACAAACCAGCCGAGCAGGATGATCTCCGAAAAGGCGCGTGCCGATAGCAGCGGGACCGAATCGTCGGTCTCCGTCTGCGCGTTCTCGATGAGGAGCCGCCATCGGATGCCTCTTATCGGGAAATTGACATAATACGCAACAACGCCGGCGGCGATGAGGAGGGGGTTGGCATTCCCAATCGCGCGGGCCATGTCCGTGAAACTGACGTCCAAGCCTCGCGCCAGCGCAATCAGCAGGAGGATGGCGACGCCGAACGAGATGAGCGTGGCCGGATGGAGGATACGGCGGCGCAGTCCGATTATCTGAGAGGCGGGCGAGGAGGACACGGTTCCTAGAGCGGCCTGCGCGTTGGCACGCCTGCGCGGCGTGGATACGTCTCCGGTGTCGGTGCAACCTTGCGAATGACCACGAGCCGGTGGTCTGCCGGGATGGGAGAGTCAGGCTGCGGCAGGATGATTTCTTCCACCTTTCCACCGAGGGTCGAGAGGGCGTTCGACGCGTCATAGATTTCTTGCTCTGCGTCCGCTCCTTTGGGGGCGATGAGGACGCCGCCTACCTTTACAAAGGGCAGGCAGAGTTCCACAAGCGCGGGGAGGGGCGCAAGGGCGCGGGCCGTGGCGGCGGCGTAGGCTTCTCGGTGCTCCGGGTCATGGGCGAAGTCTTCGGCGCGGCCATGAATGGCGCGGCAATTCGGTAGGCCGAGCAGCTCGATGATGTGCTCAAGGAAATCAACCTTCTTGCGAGTCGCCTCCAATAAGGTGACATTCATCTCCGGGAAGGCGATGGCGAGGGGGAGGCCGGGAAAGCCGCCGCCGGAGCCGATGTCTATAAGCCGCGCGCCGTCCGTCGGAGGGGATGCAGCGGCGCACCACAGGCTTTCGAGAAACAGGCGTGATTCAACCGCATCGGGATTCGTGACGGCGGTCAGGTTGGCGCGTGAGGAGTTCCAGGCCAGCAATTCGTCCCGATAGAGTCGGAAGGCGTCAAGCTGGTGGTCAGTCAGCGGCGCGCCGAATTGCCCGGCCCACCGTTGCAGCAGGGGCATAGCTGCCGTTGTGTCTATCTCGCTGGCCGCGTCATTCATACTCACGTACACAACGGTAGCAGGGCGACGGCACAGTCGTTTCCTGCAAACGGTGTATC
>DAOUKW010000026.1:0-2022 GCA_034420915.1 Dehalococcoidia bacterium | reverse complement strand
TCGCCTCGGGCCTCACGTTCCCGGTTCAGTTCCTCGAACTTGTCTATGGGAAAAAGGATCTCGCCGCGCACCTCAAAGCGGGCCGGGATGTTCTCTCCACTCACGCGCAGGGGAACGCTGCGAACGGTGCGGAGGTTGGGAGTCACGTCCTCCCCCTCGACACCCGTGCCGCGTGTTGCGCCGCGGACCAGCACGCCGTTCTCATATGTGAGGGCAACGCCGAGTCCGTCGTATTTCAATTCGCAGTAGTAGTCGATGGCCTCGCCGGGGATGAGATTCGTGGCGCGGCGTTCCCACGCCTCAAGCTCCTCATCGTTGAAGACGTTGCCGAGGCTCAAAAGAGGCTCACGATGGCGGACGGTCTGGAATCGCTCGGACGGTTCACCGGAGACGCGCTGCGTGGGGGAGTCCGGCGTGACGAGGGTAGGGTGCAGTTCCTCAAGGCGGCGGAGTTCACGGAGGAGGCCGTCGTATTCGCCGTCAGAGATCTCGGGGGCGTCGAGAACGTAGTAGAGGTGGTCGTGACGGCGGATGAGGTCGCGCAGCTTTTCGACCTGTTGAGCTGCTTCGTCAGTTTGCCTAGGTGTACTCAAGATTCTTCACTCCGCTAACGCTCCGTTCAGAATGACAGTAGGACCCTTCGACAGGCTCAGGGTGAACGGGGAGGCTACAGATTCACCACGCGGACGGCGTCGACGCCATCGATGCCGAGAATGGCGTCGATGTGCTGCTCCTCGGGGGACTCGTCGACATTAACGACGGTGAGGGCGGGGCCGCGCATGGACTCACGGCTGACGTGGAGAGAGGCGATGTTGATGTTGTTCTCGCCCGTGACCGTGCCGATTCTGCCCAACATGCCGGGGCGGTCCGTGTGCCTGATGATCATCCAATGGCCGCCGGTGGGGATGATGCCGACCTGATAGCCGTTTACCTGGACGATCTCCGTCTGGCCGCGCTCGGTAAGCGTCGCGCCGACGGTCGTTTCGCCCGCCGTTGTCGACACATCAAGGCTGACGAGGTTGGTGTACGGCGGCGTCTGGCCGGCATCCTTGCTCTGCTGTACATGGATGCCGCGCCTTTGCGCCTCCGTTCCGGCGTTGACGATGTTGATGCGTGTTTCCGTGCCGGTCTGGAGGAAACCGCTGAGCACGGTGGCGGCGAGGATGTCCGTGGCGAGTTCTCCGACCGCGCCGCGGAAAGAGATGGACAGGCGCTCCGGCTGGCCGTCCGTGAGCTGCGAGGCCAAACGGCCTACGACGAGCGCGAGCGGAACATAGGGGGCGAGTTCGGCGGCGGTCTCCGGCGGAACGAGCGGGGCGTTGACGGCGTAGCGGGGCGTGCGGCCCTCAAAGACATCGATCATCTGCTCCGCGACCTCACGGGCCACGTTGGACTGCGCCTCTTCGGTGGATGCGCCGAGATGCGGGGTCACGACGACGTTGGGATGTTGAAAGAGGGGACTGTCCTCCGGCGGCTCCGTGATGAACACATCCAGCGCCGCGCCGCCGATGCGTCCGTCTTCGATGGCGCTGCGCAGGGCGTCCTCATCCACAAGGCCGCCGCGCGCGCAGTTGATAAGAATCGCGCCGCTCTTCATCTGTGAAAGTTCAGGCTCGCCGATAAGACGGCGCGTGGAATCCGTCATTGGAGTGTGGAGCGTGATGATGTCCGATTGTTCAAAGAGCGCAGGGAGGGTGACGATCTCCGCGCCGAGATGGCGTCCGTGCTCCTCGGCAACGAACGGGTCATAGCCGAGGATGCGCATCTCAAAGGCGGCGGCGCGCCGGGCAACTTCGGACCCGATACGTCCCAGTCCAACGATGCCCAGCGTCTTGCCACGCAGCTCCGTGCCGAGGAATTTTCTGCGGTTCCATTCGCCGCCTGCGAGCGATGAATGGGCCTGCGGGACGTGACGGGCGACGGAGAGCATCATCGCAAGTGTGTGCTCAGCGGCGGAGATGGTGTTGGAGGAGGGGGCGTTCACAACAATGACACCGTGGCCGGTGGCGGCGTCGATATCAA
>DAOUKW010000025.1:0-3872 GCA_034420915.1 Dehalococcoidia bacterium | reverse complement strand
TATTCTGCCGCGAATTGGGTGAAGAAATTGGACAGTCTCCCGTTCTGGTCAAGCTGCGATGCGGGAGACGGGCGAATATTGAAATTCCCAGGAAATTCGATTCCGAAGCGGTCATCGAGATAATTGTTGACACCCCACTCTGCAAAAAGTTGGAGAACGTCCACGTCCGCGCCGATGGCGGTTAGGTAGGCGTCAATGCCGCGTAGGTCGTTGGCGGGATGGGCGACGAGTTGCCTGAGGGTGCCGTCAGGGCCGGGGTAGTTTTCATGGAGGTAACTCATGAAGAGTCCCGCCCCGGCGTAGTTGCAGCCGGCGGCGCCGGGAGTGGGGGGCCATGCAATGATCTGCGTTGGCGGGCAGGCGACTATAAAGGCGGTGGCGCGGAAAAATGCGCCGGCGATCTCCTCGGCAAGTACGGACAGACCTTCGTTTACCCACGTCGATTCATCCGGGTCAGAGAGTTGATGGATGGCGTGCTGGAGCTCATGGGCGACAAGGGCGGCATAGGTTTCATCGCGCGGGTTGCCGGCCCCGCCGCCTGCCGCATTGAGGTAGATGGTGCTTCGTCCGCTTGCGTAGGGGTTGATGTCTGTCGGGTAGAGGTCTGAGGCGTCGAAATAGCCTCCGAAACCGGGCAGGTCTGCGTGGACGATGGCAATTCTCGTGTCCTGCGCCAATGCGGGATGGGCAGCGAAGTTGGTGATGACCGACGGGCGAACAGTCTCCTCTATATGACGCGTCACGTCATCGCTGAAAGCCGTGCATGTCAGACGGAGATTTCCGGCCAAATAAAAGTCAATGTGCTCCGTCGAGGCGCAGAGGCGCGCATCAATGGAAACCCGCGAATTACCGCCGAGGTTGTACACGGAGAAGGACCTTGTATCACCGACTACATCGCGGGGCGTGCTGGGCGGGGAGAGATCGGCGCCCGGGAGGAACTGCCGCGCAAGAGCGTAGACGTCCAGCGGGGTTGGTTCAGGTTGTGTGTCGAACGTCAGGGTTTGGCCGTCATTGATTGGGGCGAGCCGCACGGTATCCGGCGGTAGCGGGGTAGAGGTGACAGTCGGCGTTGGGGCGATGCTGATGATTGGTGTTGTCAGCGGTGTGGGGGTGGCGCTGGGCACGGGTGTTGGGTCCGCCTCGCACGCAGTGGCAAAGATGAGGATCGCAACGAGTGCGGACGGGATCAGTCGACGGAACCGCGCAGCATGCGTCACTCGTCCTGCCTGCCGTTGAATTGGTTCATGGCCTCATCGATGCCGTCTCTAATGAGCAGCTCCATGCAATCGACTGCGCGGTCAAGCGCGGCGTCGAGGGCTTTCTTTTCATCCGGCCTAAAGCGCGACAGCACGTGCCTGATGGGATCGGAACCGGCATCAGACGGCCTGCCAACGCCGATGCGCAAACGCGGGAAATCCTGGGTGCCCAGCGCGTTGATGATCGAGCGCATCCCGTTATGACCGCCCGCGCTGCCGTACGGGCGCAGCCGAATGGTTCCTAGCGGCAGGTCCATCTCATCAATGACGATAAGAACCGAATCAAGCCGTTTGCCGAAGCGGCGCACCATCGGGGCAACTGCATCGCCGCTGACGTTCATATATGTGCCGGGCAAGATGAGCCGCACATCGCGCCCTGATAGTTCACCGCGTCCAACGACCGTGCCGTTCGACCTCTGCTGGAACTCGATATTGTGGCGTTTCGCCAACAACTGCACGGCCATAGCGCCCGCGTTGTGGCGAGTGTTTGCGTAGCGCGCCGTGGGGTTTCGGAGGCCAAAGATGAGGAGGGGCGGAGTGGGGCGGTCGGAGGAACTCATGCGCGGTCTTAGCTCGTCGTTTCACCGACGCCCTGCCGTGCCTCTTCCACACGCCGCAGGAATTCGCCCTCGTCAATGACGGGTGTCTCTAGGCGCTGTGCCTTTTCCAGCTTGGAGCCTGCCTCCTCGCCCGCAACGACAAGCGTTGTCTTTTTTGTGACGCTGCGTCCCGCCTTGCCGCCCAGGCTGCGCACGATCTCCTCCGCCTGCGGGCGCGACAATTCCGTGAGTCGACCGGTCAACACGATCTCCTGGCCGGTCCACGGCAGGTCTCCGACGGGACGAACGATTTCTTCGCGCATCCGCACGCCAGCATCGCGGAGTTTTTCCACGAGGCGCACATTCTCCTCGTCGCGGAACCACGTATAGACGCTCTCAGCGACGACGCTGCCGATGGTGTAGATGTCCGTGAGCTCTTCCTGAGTGGCGGCAGCAAGGGCTTCCATGTCGCCGTAGCGCTCAGCGAGGATGCGGGCGGTTTCCGCGCCGACGTGGCGGATGCCGAGCGCGAAGATGACGTTGCCGAGAGGACGCTCCTTCGATTGCTTGATGGCGTCAATGGCGTTCTGCGCTGATTTCTCAGCCATGCGCTCAAGCCCGGCAAGCTGTTCGACAGTCAGTGTGTAGAGATCAGCGGAGTCACGAATGAGACCGGCCTCCAGAAACTGCTTGACGAGCGATTCGCCAACGCCGTCGATGTCCATGGCGGGGCGACTGACGTAATGCTTGATGAGTTCGTAGCTCTGGGCGGGGCAGGCTGGGTTGACACAGCGGTGGATGGCCTCCCCCTCACGCCGCACGACGTCATCGTCGCATTCAGGGCACTTTGACGGCATGGTGAATACTTTTTCGGACCCAGTGCGGGCCTCGATGACCGGGCCCAGAACCTGGGGGATGACTTCACCGGCGCGCTGCACGGTGACAATGTCGCCGATGCGGATATCGCGTTCGCGGATATAGTCCTCGTTGTGGAGGGTGGCCATTTTGACGGTGACGCCGCTGACCTGCACGGGTTCAAGAACGGCGTAGGGATTCAGCGCGCCCGTACGTCCAACGTTGATGCCGATCTCATTGAGGCGGGTCGTGGCCTGCTCCGCGGGGTACTTGTAGGCGATGGACCAACGTGGCTCACGTCCCACGACGCCGAGCAGGCGCTGGAGACGGAATGAGTCGACCTTGATGACGACGCCGTCCGTGCCGTAGTTGAGAGACTCCCGTTGCTCAAGGGCGTTTTGATAGAACCGCATGGCCTCAGAAAGTGTTGCGGCCTTCCGATTGTCGGGGTTGACCTTGAAACCCAGTTGACCAAGCCATTCGAGAGTTGCGGACTGCGTTTCGGGCACGTCGCCCTCCGCCCAGCCGAGCGAATAGACGTACATATCAAGGGGGCGGGATGCGGTGATCTGCGGGTCGAGTTGCCGAACGGAACCGGCGGCGGTATTGCGGGGGTTGGCGTATGTGCGCTCGCCGCGCTCCTCGCGTTCACGGTTAAGTTCCTCGAACTTGTCTATGGGAAAAAGAATCTCGCCGCGCACCTCAAAGCGGGCAGGGATGTTTTCTCCGCTCACACGGAGGGGAATGCTGCGAACGGTGCGGAGGTTGGGAGTCACGTCCTCTCCCTCGACACCCGTGCCACGCGTGGCACCGCGGACCAGCACGCCGTTTTCATACGTGAGCGCGACGGCCAAGCCGTCGTATTTCAGTTCGCAGTAGTAGTCGATGGCTTCGCCGGGGATGAGGTTCATGGCGCGGCGCTCCCATGCCTCAAGTTCCTCATCGTTGAAGACGTTGCCGAGGCTGAGGAGAGGCACGGGGTGGCGGACGGTTTGGAATCGCTCGGACGGTTCACCGGAGACGCGCTGCGTGGGGGAGTCCGGTGTGACGAGGGTAGGGTGCAGTTCCTCAAGACGGCGAAGCTCACGGAGCAGGCCGTCGTATTCGCCGTCAGAGATCTCGGGACTGTCAAGAACGTAGTAGAGGTGGTCGTGACGGCGGATGAGGTCGCGCAGCTTTTCGACCTGTTGAGCTGCTTCGTCAGTTTGCCTAGGTGTACTCA
>DAOUKW010000024.1:0-2864 GCA_034420915.1 Dehalococcoidia bacterium | reverse complement strand
AAATCAAAGGCGTCATTCGACGCTCCGTAGCCTGCGACCTCCGCGTAGATGCTCGCGCCGCGCGCCTGCGCGTGAGAGAGCGATTCAAGTACGAGGATGCCAGCGGCCTCCGTTGGCATGAAGCCGTCGCGGTCCGTGTCAAAGGGGCGGGACGCGCCGTGAGGATCGTCCTTGCGCTGGGAGAGCGCGCGCATGGCGCAGAACGCAGCAAGGCCCTGGGCGCAGATGGAGGACTCAGAACCGCCGGAAATGATGACATCTGCGCGCCCGGCGCGGATCATGTCCGCAGCGTCGCCGATGGCCTGCGTTCCGGCGGCGCAAGCTGTGATGACGGTGTTGTTGTAGCCGACGAGGCCGAGCGCCATGGCCACGTTCGCGGCGGCCATGTTGGGGAGCATCTTGGACATATAGATGGGGCTGACCTTGCTCCACCCGCGCTCATAGAAGACCTTGCTCTGCTCCTCCGTGTCCGGGTAGCTGCCGATGCCGTTGCCGAGGAGGACGCCGATACGCTCCACGTCCGCGGTTTCGAGGTCGATACCGGCATCATCTATGGCCTGTTGTGAGGCCGCGACTGCAAGCTGGGAAAAGCGGGCAAGGCGTCGCACTTGCTTGGCGGGCATGTACTCGCCGGCATCGAAATTACGGACTTCACCCGCGACGACGCAAGGGAACTCGGATGCGTCAAAGCTTTCGATATAGTTGATGCCGCTCGTTCCTGAGACCAGGCCGTTCCAGTATTCGTCGATTGAGTTGCCGAGCGGGGTCAGGGCGCCCATGCCCGTTACGACCACTCGCTGATCCGCCGTGCGATCCTGCGCTGCCATTCCTGCTACTCCTTCCTCTCCGTCCATTGTCTGCCGGGTTATCGGCTCTCAGTAGGCGGACTCGTCCGGCTTGACGCCGAGCACGTGTTCCCTCGCCTCAGCCACGACGAACAATGACCCCGTGACGAGAATGAGCGCTCCGGGGCTGCCCTCCAGTTTCGCCCGTTCAATGGCCGCCGCGACTGTGTTCTCCGGCCGCACGGGCACTCCCGCCTCCCATAGTGTATCCGCTATGTCATCCGGGGACATGGAGCGCGGACTGCGGGAGCTTGTGGCAAACGCGCCCGATGCGACCGCTCCGATCTCACGCGCAATGCCGCTCACGTCCTTGTCCGATGCCGCGCCGAGCACCAACTACACCTCACGCCCCGGAAACGTTTCGCGTATTGTCTCAGCCAGCCGCCCCGCTGAATACGGGTTGTGGGCGCCGTCCGCCACGATCAGGGGAGACTCACTGAGAATCTCCATCCGGCCGGGCCACGAGACGCCGCTGAAGCCCGTGTAGATGTCATCGTATGGAACGGGGTAATGCAGGTCGCGCAGGCATTCCAGCATGGCCATGGCGAGGGAGGCGTTCTCAAGCTGATGCTCGCCGAGGAGGCTCGTTCGGAGTTGGTGCTCAATTGGGCGGTCTCCAATCTGCCCCCACATGGCGAAATCCTGGCCGGACAGCGTGGCCTTTTCAGGCCGCCAAAACATGTCGCGGCGGAGCAGGGTCAGCGGCGCGCCAAGCTCATCGCTGCGGCTGATGATGACGTCCGCGGCGTCGGATTCCTGCGGGGCAGAGACAACGGGCACGCCGGCCTTGATGATGCCCGCCTTTTCCGTCGCGATTTCGCGGATTGTCGAGCCGAGAAACGCCTCATGGTCGAGGCTGATGGACGTGATGCCGGTGACGGCAGGTTCGACGACGTTCGTGGAATCGAGGCGACCGCCAAGCCCGACTTCGATGACTTGCATCTCGACGTTCTGCGCTCGAAAGGCAACGAACGCCATCGCCGTCAGCGCCTCGAAGGTGGTGATGGTACCGAAAGAGGCGTCGGCATTTACCGCGTCTACGGCAGGTTTGACTGTGCGGGCGGCGTCGACGAAATCGTCCTCGGAGCAGGGGTAGCCATTGACGGCGATCCGCTCGCGGATGGTGTGGAGATGGGGGGAGGTGAACAGGCCGGTGCGGTAGCCCGAGGTGGTGAGGGCGGCCGCAAGCAGGGCGCACGTGCTGCCCTTGCCCTTTGTGCCCGCGACGTGGAGGGTGACCGGGCCGATGTGGGCGTTATCAAGGCGGCGCAGAAGCTCATGAACGCGGTCCAGATTCCAGCGGCGAGTTGCGATGGGGGCGGGAGAGTTATCGGCGTCAGTGGGATCTGAGGGCGCGACGGGGCGCTCAAAGTTGGTCATGCCGAGCAGCCATGCGACGGCCTCCGAGTAATTCATGGATTGAGTATAGGGTGAACGGGGGAAGTGGAATGCTCGGCTACAATAGGATGCGTACACAAACGTTTGGAGTATTGTCTGCCGCTATGACGTCTGAAATGCCGCAATATCGAACCGGCCCGGAGCTGCGAGAGTTGTTCCTGAGCTTCTTTGAGTCCAAGGGGCACAGTCGCATGCCGTCGTCGTCGCTTGTGCCGCAGGATGACCCGACGCTGCTGTTTACGACGGCCGGCATGGTGCAGTTCAAGCCGTATTTCCTGGGACAGTCGGAGCCACCGAATGTCCGCCTGACGACGGTGCAGAAGTCGTTTCGGACGACTGACATCGGCGAGGTTGGGGATACGACGCACCTGACGTTCTTCGAGATGCTGGGGAATTTCTCATTCGGCGATTATTTTAAGCGGGGCGCGATTGAACACGCATGGGAGCTCTGCACGCAGCACCTGGGACTGAGCGCGGACCGGCTGTGGGCGACGGTCTACACGGACGATGATGAGGCGGCGGCGCTGTGGGAACAGACCGGAGTGCCGGCGGAGCGGATTCGGCGGTTCGGCGCGTCCGATAACTGGTGGGGTCCTGCAGGCAACAGCGGGCCGTGCGGGC
>DAOUKW010000023.1:0-5975 GCA_034420915.1 Dehalococcoidia bacterium | reverse complement strand
AGCAACGGCTATCAGTTGGATCGCGCCCGCTCGTATGTAGAGCAGGCCGGGCTGTCTCACCTGGCCGACTTCATCCATTGCGATTTCCTCAGCGTTGATGCCCCGGATGAATCATTCGACGCCATCTATTCCATCGAAGCGACATGCTGCGCTCCGGACAAGATGAGCATCTACGGCGAGATCAAGCGGCTCCTCAAGCCGGGCGCCCACTTTGCAGTCTACGAATACGCGATGACCGATCGCTTTGAACCCGATAACCCCCGCCATCTCAAGATCAAGGCGGACATTGAGTTGGGCGGCGGCCTCATCAACGTCGATGAACGCCAAACGGTCGATGACGCCCTGCACGCTCTTGGATTCGAGGTGCTGGAAATACGTGACCTGGCCGAGCAATCGGGGCCGTCAATCCCGTGGTATCAGCCGCTTGCAGGCACAGGGCTGTCATTTGCCAGCTTCCGTAGTTCACGAATTGGACGCGCAATGACTAACGGCACGCTAAGGGTGCTTGAGGCGTTGCGCATTGCTCCCAAAGGATCTGCACGCGTCTCTGACACCCTCAACCTCTGCGCGGCGGCCATGGCGGAGGCCGGTCGGCTCGGCATCTTCACGCCGATGTACTTCATCCACGTCCGGAAGCCGGACAATCAAGCCTGATATCCGTCAACGTCGCCGTCCGCCTGCCGCACAAGGACATGGGTCCCCATGGCATCCAACGAGGGTAAGGCAGAGGTGCGGCGCATAGCCATCATCGGGGCGGGTATCTCCGGCCTGGGCGCGGCGTGGGGGTTGAGCCACCACCCGGACAGGTTTGACCTCCGAATCTTTGAAGCACGTGGGGAGATCGGCGGCAATGCCGTAACAGCTGACATGCCGCAAGATGACGGCAGTTCCGTTCCGTTTGACATCTCCGTCACGGCCCTTATCCCGTCCGTTTACCAGCACGTGCTTCTCTTGATGCAGAGATTCGGCATCGACATGCTGGAAACACGCTTCAGCTACAGCGTGAGATACGGAGACGGCGTCTACGCGCACGACTTTGATTCCAATCTCAGGCGGGACTTAGCGGACGACATTGCGAAGTTCCAGAAGCTGCTCCGTCGTCTCCACCGTTTCGGACGGTTGACCCGTTCCCGCTCCCGGCTCCTCAATGCCCTCAATCCGTACAACTACATCAGCATGGGGCGGGTTCTCAAGCTCGGTAGGTTCTCCGATGACTTCAAGTACAAGATCCTCAAGCCCATGTTCGTCAATTTCCTGATGGCGACGGATGTATACGCCATGCCGGCGTCTCTCTTCGCCCGGTACCTCGAATTCTTCGATATCGAGAGAGCGACGACCATGCAGACCTGGGATCAGGGAACTCGCCGTATCTACGAGAACATGTCGCTCGAGTTCCGGGACAAGATCTATCTGAATCGTCCTGTCCGAAAGGTGTACCGGCAGGCCGCCGGGGTCGTCATCGAGGATGAGAGCGGCGTCCGTGAAGAATTCGATGAGGTGATTCTCGCGTGCAACGCGAATCAATCACTGGCGCTGCTCGGCAATCCAACGCGCCTTGAGCGTTACATCCTCTCGTCCGTGCGCTACGATACCGAGCTTCACCACAATGCCGTGGTCCACGCCGATTCCTCGGTGCTGCCGGATGATGAGATGAAGGCCCTGGAGACGCGGAGCAACTACATTGAGCAATACGGCGAGCAGCCGGACAACTACCAGATCACGTACATCATGCATAACCAGCAGCCGTGGGCGAACGGCTCCGATAAACCCTGCCTCGTGACCTACAACGCCGTCAGCCCCATTGATGCAGGAAAGATCGTCAAGACTATGTCGTTCCAGCACATCATCCATGACGTAAGGCACATCGCCGTGCTTGTGAATCTCTTTCGCTTCATCCAGGGCAAGAGGCGAACGTGGCATTGCGGCGCGCATACACTCGTCAACAGCCAGGAAACGTGTTTTGTCACCGGGCTGGCCGCCGCGCGGCAGCTCGGCGCGGACTATCCCTTCGACGATGAAGAGGCGAGGCAGGTGTTCAACTACTACGGAAGTATCATGTATGGCCGCCGATTCAGAAATGTGAGACGTCCGGCGCGGTGAGATACCCGAGGCGCATGGCGTATTTGTTGAGCCTATACGCGCCAACGTATACTTATAGACGGCACTGAATCTTGTTGATGGCGCAATGATGGCCGGAGACCATAGTCAATGACGGCTTCTGCTGACGGTGTAGAAACACAGACTCTCAGCCTGCCGGAAGAACTTATACTGATCCTCCTCAATGAGGAGGACGGCTATTTCCACCAGGTGCCCGGCTGGAACCTGAACTGTGTCGTCGTCGGCGCGGCCCTTGCGGAACTGTCTCTCCTGGGCCGCATAGATACCGACCTTGACTCGCTCATTCTCGTGGACAAGACGGATACGGATGACGTCACCCTGGATACCCTGCTGGACGAGATTGCCTCCGAGACTGAGCAGCGAAGTACGACGTATTGGATTGAGCGCCTCGCGCCGCTCGCAGAAACCATCATTGACGACACACTTGCCCGGCTGGTCAGGATCGGCATCCTTCAACATCACGACGGTGATTTCTGGACGATGGCTCCCACATCGCGCGGCGTCCAATTTGGCGGCGGCGAGTGGAGAGATACGGCAGCCGAGTTCGTCAGGAATCGAATCATCAGGGTTATTTTCAGCAATGAGATTCCTGAGCCGAGAGATATTATTCTCATCTGCCTCGTCAACACGTGTGACGTCTTCCGCTTCATCTTCCCCATCGAAGAGGATGAAGAAGAGCGGATAGCGCAGATCTCCAGGATGGATGTCATCGGACGATCCATCGCGGAGGCCGTTTCCCAGAACCTTGCCGGACCTCTGCTGCGCCGTTCGGGACTGGCCAAGAAGATTCCGACTGTTCCCCTGCGAAAGCTGCTGTTCAACAAGCACCTGAGAAGCGGGAACATTCCGGCGCTGTTTGGAGGACTCGCTGAAGAATATGGCCCCGTGTTTCAGATCAAGCCCCCATTCGTAAAGCCCCTTTTGTTCCTGGCCGGGCCCGTCACAAACAGGTGGGCGCATCGGCAGGGGCGCATGTACCTGCGGGCCAGGGACTACTTCCATAACTTTGAGAAGGAATATGGAGCGGCCGGTGTGCTCCCCTCCCTGGACGGCGCGGATCACTTCCGCTTGCGAAAATCCCTCCAGCCCGCATATTCCCGCACTCGGCTTGAGGGTCAATTAGACATGATCTATCGCAATGCGCGGGCGTTCATGTCGGACTGGAAGGTTGGAGACGCCCTTCCCGCCAGCAATACGTCCCGAATGATGATCAACGCCCAGATCTCTCCGTTCCACATCAGCGTCGAATCGCAGGACCTCATTGCCGATCTTGCGAAGTACAAGGAACGGGTGCTTAGCGTTCACATCATGAACATCATGCCCAAGTTCATGCTGAAAACGCCGGGCATGAGGCGACGAGCGAAGCTCGTTGATTTGCTGTTGGAGCGAGTGCAGGGTGTGCATACCCCGGCGCAACGGGCGGGACAACCTCGTGATCTCGCCGATGATTATCTCAGCCTCCACGCGAGTGATCCCCAGTTCTTGCCGGAATCCAATCTTCGTTTCGTTCTTACCGTAGCGCTGGTTGCCAGCGTTTATCTCGGCGACATGATGAGCTTCTGCCTTTATGCCATGGCGGCGAAGCCGGAACTCCATGCCGAGATAAGGCGTGAGGCTGATGCCCTGTTTGCAAACGGTGATCCCAAGGGGGACGACATTACCACCGAATCCATCAATATCACCCATCGATTCATCATGGAATGCATGCGCCTCTATCCCATCGTCCCAATGTCGGTTCGCAACGTGATGAACACCTGTGTGGTTGAAGGATTTGAGCTACCCGTCGGAACGCGCGTGCACGTCGCGCAGACCGCGGCGCATTACATGGACGATGTCTTCCCCGATGCCACCAAGTTCGATATCGACCGTTACCTGCCGCCCCGCAATGAGCACCACAGCCCCGGGTATGCGCCCTTTGGCTTGGGCACACACACCTGCCTCGGCAATCGCCAGATGGAGTTGCAGCTCACCGTCAACCTGCTTTTGATCGCCCGCCACTTCACCTTTGATGTCTCCCCGGCGAAGTTCAGGGAAAATCTCAAGATCGAGGCGCTTCCGTCGCTCAAGCCGCATAAGAAGCTGAAGCTCGTCGTGACGGAGAGACGCGAACTCTAGGCTCCCGCCTCGTGGCGGCGATACGTCGCGTCGATTTCCTCATCCAGCTCTTCCCATATCCTCTCGAGTTGAGAGCGCAGGCGCACGTTCTGGTACGAGCCCCACACAACCATCGCTGGCAGCACCAGCAGGACGGAAATGATCAACGAATAGACAATCGTAATCGTTGCCGTGATGCCGAACTGCTGCGACGCAACCAGCGGCGAAAAGATCAGCACCCCAAATCCCAGCGCTGTCGTCAACGCGGAACCCAGGAGTGCTGAGCCGGTTGTCGCCAGCGTCCTGATCGCCGCCTGCTCCGGGTTGCGCTCGGCCGCATACTCCTCCCTGTAACGGTGGATGATGTGGATCGTGTAGTCCACGCCAATGCCAATCGATAACGCAGTGATGATTGACGTGATGAGTGTGTATGGGATGTTCGCAAGCGCCATCGTGCCCAGCACCGAGATGAGCACCAGCACGATTGGGCCAACTGCGATAACGGACAGCGCAGGCTGCCGCAGCGTCACCCAGAAAAAGACCGACAACACGATGAGCGCCGCCGCAACGGTCGTTCCCACCGCCCCCGTCTGTCCCTCCGTGATCTGTTCTCCCACCGCCACGGAAAGAACCCCCAGCGACGTTGCCGTTATCGTGTCGTCCTCGCCGAACCAGCGCGCCTCGATGTCCTCCTGCAGCATTCCCGTCACCGCAAGGTCATCTGTGAAGGCCGGGAACTGGAGCAGCATAATGTCGCTGCCATTTGGATTGTTGACTATCAGGCGAGAAAAGGCGGGTTCTCTCTCTTCGAGTCGATCGAGCAGTTGCTGCATCAATTCGGTGTTCAGCTGCACGCCGGCATGGGCCTCCCGGAAGAGAGCGTCCATCTCCGGGTCATACTTGTCGCCGGGCGCGCCGCTGTCCTCTGTCCAGTCCCGCAGCAACAGCTCGTAGGATGCCTGGATAGGCCCGGCAGCGGCTTCGGGACGCGTGTCCGCATCCTCAAAGCCAACTGTCAGATCGTTTACGTTCAGGAGTGTGCGTGTTTCCGTAGCTTCTGCCTTGATGATGATGCTGGTCATCTCCGTCGAACCACCCACGGCAGAGTCAAGCGTCTCGAGGTCCCGAATGACGTTGCCGTCCTGAGGCAAGATGTCTCGGATGTTGAATTCCGACTTGAGATCCGTGGCGGCAAAGCCGAGCCCGGACGTTATCACAAGGACACCGATGATATACGGCACCGGCCGCCGCGTGAGTTCTCGGCCCAGCACTTCGGCCAGGCGCGGGACACCGGGAAGGGCATTGGAGACAGTCCGTGGCGTTCCCAGCCGACCGCGCGCCTCTCGCCGCCTGTCGATAATCATCCGCCCGGCCGGCAGGAGCGTCAGCATGACAATCAGCGCCATTCCCACGCCAAGTCCCGCTACGATGCCGAAGTCTCCGATGACGCTGATTGGCGAGAACCGCGCAGCAAACATGCTCACCATTGTCGTGACGGCGGCCAGCGTCAGCGGAACCGTCACATTCCGCAAGCCTCTGCGGACTGCCTCAATGACCGGCGCGCCCTCCAGCCTCACCTCGCGGTAGTGTGAGATTGCCTGGATAGCGTAGTCCACCGTCAGGCTGATTATCACGACGGGCACGACTGTCGTCAGCGAACTCGGGGGGCCAATGAGCCCTAAAGCGTTCGGCCCGAGCCAACCTTCCGCCCCGACAATCCACGTGATGGACATGACAAGGCCCGCCAGAGTGAGCCCCATGTC
>DAOUKW010000022.1:0-7151 GCA_034420915.1 Dehalococcoidia bacterium | reverse complement strand
ACGCCCTCAAGCTTGGACTTGATCGTGTCGGTCTCGTCTTTCGCGATGTTCTCTTTGATTGCCGCAGGAGCGGACTCCACCAATTCCTTCGCTTCCTTGAGGCCGAGTCCGGGCACCAGTTCACGGACCGCCTTGATGACCTCAATCTTGTTGGGGCCAATGTCCTTGAGCGTCACGGTGAACTCGAACTTCTCTTCCTCCGCAGGGGCTGCGGCGGCATCTCCACCACCACCCGCTGCCGGAACAGCCGCAACGGCGACAGGCGCGGCGGCGGTCACACCGAGCCGCTCCTCAAGCTCCTTGACCAATTCGGCAAGATCGAGGACGGACATGCCCTCGATTGCCGCAACAATCTCATCCTTTGTCGCCATCTTGTTAGCTCCTCTCCTCCAACTGTCTGCGTCTCTGATCCAGGACATTCACAATACTGCTCAAATGAGTATGCAATACGCTCACAAGCCGTTGGCTCACGCCGTTCATCGCGCCCATCACTTGCGCCAGCAGTACCTCCCGTGGCGGGAGTGATGCCAACCGTTCAAGCTGCGTTGGGGAGACGACTCGATTCTCCAACACCGCGTTTGTAATCCGCAGCTGCATCCGGTTCGTTCGGACATACGTCGTAAGAGCCTGGATGACGGGAATCGGGTCCTCGCGCGTCACGATCAAGCCCACGGAACCATCCAGCAGGCTGCCGATCTCGTCCCCCTGCCCCAGCGATTCAGCCGCGCGCAGGGCAAGGCGATTTTTGACGATACGGTAGCGCGTGTCATTGATGCGCAGGGCCCCGCGCAGTCCTTCCATCTCCTGCACGGAGAGCCCGGAGTGGCCCGCGCCGATGATGAGGGACGCGCCGTCAAGGAACTCTGTGAGTTCCTGTACCTGTTCAATCTTCTTTGCTGCTGGCATGGCGTCGTCTTTCGATTACATCAGTTAGTCAACAGGTTGGAGGGCGCTTGCCGCAATGGGATCAATGCGGACACCGGGCCCCATGGAACTGGACACGCTGACGCTGCGGATGAATTGACCGCGGACCACCTCCGGGCGGGCCTGCGTGATGGCGCTCACGAGGGCGGCCATATTCCCCATCAGATTCTCCGGCTCAAAGCTCGCTTTCCCGATTGGGCTATGGATGATGCCGGTTCGGTCAAGGCGAAACTCAACACGTCCCTTGCGGGCTTCCTCAATGGCACGCGGCAGATCCTGGGGCTGCACAACGGTGTTTCCTCGCGGGCTCGGCATGAGCCCCCGGCGTCCGAGGACGCGCCCGAGTCGACCGATGCGGCCCATGATGTCCGGCGTTGCAAGGGCAACGTCGAAGTCCGTCCAGCCGCCCTCGATTCGCTCGATGAGGTCATCGGAGCCCACATAGTCAGCGCCGGCTTCAGTGGCTAGCCGCTCGCCCTCTCCCTGGGCAAACACGAGTACGCGGACTGTCTTGCCAAGCCCGTGCGGGAGCAGGGCGACACCACGCACCTGTTGGTCCGCCTGCCGGGGATCAACGTTGAGGCGTATATGCAGTTCCACTGTTTCATCGAATTTCGCGGTAGCGGAGTCCTTGACAAGGCCAATCGCCGCATCCGGCTCGTAGAAAGTCAGATGCTCGATCCCGTCGGCGGCCTGATCGTAGCGTTTGCTGTGTTTTGGCATTTGTCGATTATCCGTGGCTTAGTCGCTAATGTCGATGCCCATGCTGCGGGCGGAGCCCATCACCATCTGCATCGCGGCTTCAACATTGTCCGTGTTCAGGTCGGCAAGTTTCAGCTGCGCGATCTCCCGCACCTGATCCCGCGTGACCGTCGCGACGCGTTCCGTCCGCACGTCCGAACTGCCCTTTTCGATACCGGCGGCCTTGCGCAGGAGATCGGACGCAGGCGGCGTCTTGGTAACGAACGTGAAGGATCGATCCTCATAGATCGTGATGTCAACGGGGATGATATTGCCGGTCTGATCCGCCGTCCGCGCGTTGTACTCCTTGACGAATCCCATGATGTTCACACCGTGGGGGCCAAGGGCGGTGCCGACGGGCGGCGCGGGCGTCGCCTTGCCTGCCTGGATTTGCAGGCGTACTACCGACCGTACTTTACGTGCCATTCTTTCTTGTTGCTCCGTTGGGTGGTATTCAGGATCAAGTGACTAGCGGTTGAAACCGTTACAGTTTCTCAATCTGCAGGAAGTCCAGTTCCACAGGCGTCTCACGTCCGAAGAACGAGACCATCACAACGACCTTGCCGCGATCCGGGCTGACTTCCTCAACCGTGCCGATGAAGTCCAAGAACGGGCCATCCGTGATTCGGACGCTCTGCCCCTTCTGGTATCCCACGCGAACACGCGGCGCTTCCTGCTCCATCTGATCCAGGATGGACCGCACTTCGTTCTCATCCAGCGGAACCGGTCGCGGCGGATCTCCGCTGCTCACGAAACCGGTGACGCCCGGGGTCTCCCGGACCACACGCCACGTGTCGTCGGTCATCCTCATCTCAACAAGGATGTAGCCCGGGAATACCTTGCGGGTCACGGTGCGCTTCTGCCCGGAGCGGATCTCGATCTCATCTTCAGTGGGCACAATGACGCGGTAGACCCGGTCCCTGACATCCAGCGAGTCGATCCGGTTCTCCAGGTTGCGTTGGACGCGATCCTCCTGCCCGGAGTACGTGTGAACTACGTACCAATGGACCTGTTCTTCAAGGATTTCGCTCTGCTGGGAGGTCATGGTTTGCCTGTCTGAACTAACGCCTAGACGCCCAGGATGAACTCAGTCATCAGGAAATTGAAGACGTAGTCCACACCGCCGAGGAATAGTCCGACTACTGTGGAGACGATGAGCACCATGATGGTGAGGCGGACGGCCTCTTCCCGAGACGGCCACGTCACCCGCCTGAGTTCGGTGATGACCTCACGGGGCAAGCGTGTTACGGCTCCTCCACTTGGGCGGCGCCGGCTTGTCGTTTGAGTACGCGTGCTCATTTGGATTAGAGGACCACCCGCCTACCGCACTTCTCGATGCAGGCGGCGGCCATGACAGCGGGGGCAGAACTTATTGAGTTCCATCCGCTGCGTATCATTGCGACGGTTCTTCATGGAGGAGTAATTGCGCTCACGGCATTCCGTGCATGCCATGGTGATAACAATGCGGTTTCCCTGTTTCTTTGCCATGGTTGCCTCGTTGGCCGTGAGCGCGTCTCTCCGATTCGCCGTTTCTACTGGATGATGCCGGTGATTACACCGGAGCCAACGGTTCGGCCGCCTTCACGGATGGCAAACCGGAGCCCCTCTTCCATCGCGACGGGCGTGATCAATTCGATGCGCATTTCCACGTTATCCCCGGGCATCACCATTTCCGTGCCCTCAGGAAGGTGCGCCGAACCTGTGACGTCCGTGGTGCGGATGTAGAACTGCGGCTTATAGCCATCGAAGAACGGGGTGTGACGCCCGCCCTCATCTCGCGTCAGAACGTACACCTGCGCGGACGCCTGTGTATGCGGCGTGATGGAACTCGGCAGGGAGACAACCTGCCCTCGCTCGACGTCATCGCGTTCGATGCCGCGCAGCAACAGGCCAACTGCATCGCCGGGCTCCGTTTCATCAACGGTCTTGTGGAACATCTCGATTCCGGTGACGACGGTCTTGTGCTGCTCGCCGAAACCGACGATCTCAACCTCTTCGCCAACCTTCATGACGCCACGCTCAACACGGCCTGTCACGACAGTGCCGCGGCCCTTGATGCCAAAGACATCCTCAATGGGCATCAGGAAGGACTGATCCCGCGGGCGCTCCGGCTCCGGGATATAGGAGTCAACGGCCTCCATCAGTTGAAGGATGGAGGCGTATTCCGCTGCGCCCGCATCGGTTGCCTCGCTCTCGAGCGCCTGGAGGGCGCTTCCGCGGATGAACGGGATGTCATCACCGGGGAAGTCATAGCGCGAAAGGAGCTCGCGGACTTCCATCTCGACGAGCTCAAGAAGCTCCTCATCATCCATCATGTCGACCTTGTTGAGGTAGACGACGATGCGGGGAACCTCCACCTGCCGGGCGAGAAGAATGTGCTCCCGCGTCTGCGGCATGGGGCCGTCCGGGGCGCTCACAACGAGGATTGCGCCGTCCATCTGCGCCGCGCCGGTAATCATGTTCTTGATGTAGTCGGCGTGGCCGGGACAATCGACGTGCGCGTAATGGCGAGTAGCGGTTTCATACTCGACGTGGGCGATGTTAATCGTCACGCCGCGAGCCCGCTCTTCAGGGGCATTGTCGATAGAATCAAAGGGCCGAAAGTCGCTTGTGCCGGCGATATTCAGCACCTTGGTAATCGCTGCAGTGAGCGAGGTCTTGCCATGGTCAACGTGACCAATGGTCCCGACATTGAGGTGCGGCTTGTTCCGCACGAACTTCTGCTTCGCCATTCCCTCCCGTCCTCCTTCGAGCTGGAGCCCACAACCAGATTCGAACTGGTGACCTCGTTCTTACCAAGAACGTGCTCTACCGCCTGAGCTATGTGGGCCTCTCTCTCCTTTCCGGTATTTCTGCTTCCTCTTCAATACACTGTCGCGCCTACGGGCGGCATACACATGATGCTGGAGCCCGAGAGGGGATTCGAACCCGCTAACCTGCCGATTACAAATCGGCTGCGCTACCCTTGCGCCACTCGGGCCCGGGCCCTTCTCCGTTACGGCACAACAAAAGGAGCTAGCGGTTGCTAGCCCAGTTCAGTATGAATTGCAGGCTATCAATCGTCAAGTAGACGACACGTTTCAGAGAAGAGAATCCTCCGCAGCCCGGCGCACGATGTCATAAACACGACTCAGCGGCATGGATGACTGTTCAGCCAGCCGACGGCAATCCTCATATTCAGGGGAAATACCAACTATCTCACCCCCTGCAGCCAGACGCTTGATCTTCACACCCGCCGGGCCGAGCGGGGTCCGGATGATGACCGACTCCCTGACCGCCTCATAGCGGGTGACGGGGGTGACACGGACACCAAGCGTGGTCGTTTCACGGAGGATGACGGCGGTGATTTCAACCTGCTCTTCAGGGGCGGCGATGGCACTCAGGATGACGCCGGGGCGTCCCTTCTTCATCTGGACGTTCTGCAGCCACACATCTCGCGCGCCCGCCGTCATCAGACGCTCGCGCACATAGTCATAGACTTCGGGGTTCATATCGTCGATGGTGGTTTCAATCATGACCATTGGCGAGGTTTGGACCAGCTCTGTGTCAGCCTCCCCGACGACGAGGGTGACAATGTTTGCCCTGCCCTTGGGGTCTTTCGTGCCTGCGCCGTAGCCGACGGAGTGAACCCTGCTCATTGCAGGTGGAGGGTCAAATGAGGCAAGTGTCGTGATGATGGCCGCGCCGGTGGGAGTTACCAATTCGCCTGTTTGTTGACCCTCGCCACTCGTGGGCGGCGGCAGTGTTGGCGCTCCCGCCAGTCGCATTAACTCGAGCACGCCCGGGGCCGGAACAGGGAGTATCCCGTGGTGAGTAGACACGCGGCCTGTTGCCAACGGGAGGCCGGTGGAATAGAGGGTTTCAATCCCAAGTTCGTCCAGGCCGACGAGTGTGCCAACGATGTCAATGAGCGTATCTGGTGAGCCAAGCTCTGCGAGTTGCACGGTCTCGGCGCTGCCGCCATGGACACGCGCTTCCGCCTCGCCAATGCGGTGAAGGACGGCGACTGCTCGTCGAACCACGCTTGACGGCAGATTGGCTCTCTCAACGCGTCCAACGAGGTCAGTCAGGGGCGTATGGCCGGCGACAGGGTTATCACCGCCCTCAATCTTAATGTGCGTTGCGCGGATTCCGGCTCGGGAAGTCTCTACCGGCGTAAGGCGGATCGTCTCGTCGGGAAAGACCTGTTCAACGGCCTCGTTCATACTGCCGACAGGCGCGCCGGCGTCCACCAGTGCGGCAAGCAGCATGTCACCACTGACGCCGTTGGCGCATTGCAGCCACGCGATTCGCATGTGGCTTTACCCTACCCGTTCCGGTTGATCAGTTCCGCCGAGCCGTTTTCGCTTGTGGAGATTGCGGCCTTGCGTGTGTTCAGGCTGCCGGTCTTGTATCCGGCGAGATCCAGTGTCACGAAGAGATACCCCAGTTCACGGATGTGATCAATGAGGTCCTCGCGCAAATCCTCGGCGATCAGGCGCTGCATATCTTCGGGCGGGACTTCAATCCTGGCAATCGCTCCATGATGGCGCACACGAACATGCCTGAAGTCGTGCTCATGGAGATACTTCTCAGCCCGGGCGATCTTGTCGAGCAGCTCGAACGAGACGGGCGTGCCCAATGGAATACGGGAGGCGAGGCACGACTCAGCGGGCTTATCCCAGTTGGGCAGACCGCGCTCCCGGGCCAGTCGGCGCACCTCGTCCTTGGTCAGGCCAACCTCCACAAACGGGCTGCGGACACCCTGCTCGTCCTTTGCCTTTAGACCGGGGCGCACGTCTCCAAGATCATCAGTCAGTGTGCCATCAATAACCCACGGTATCCCGCGTTCCTCAGCAATCGTGCTCAGCTGCGAGAAAAGATCGACACGGCAGAAGTAGCAGCGGCGGCCATCATTTGCCGCAAAGCCCTCCATGTCCAGTTGGTCGGTGTAGAAGAACTCGTGGCGGGCATTTAGGAATGCAGCGATGTCCCGGGCGTCTTCGGCCTCCGAATCAGCGAATGTGGGGGAAAGCGCGGTTACGGCAAGAGCGTCCTCCTTAAGGACTTCTACCGCCTCGGCGAGAAGAAGACTGGAATCGACGCCTCCTGAAAAGGAAACAATCATCGAACCCATTTCCCTGAGCAGGGCACGCAGTTGCTCGCGCTTTTCTGCGATTTCAGGGGCTGCAGAGAGATTGGCGCTCATTGGACCCTCACGCTGACCCTCTCCCCGGGGGAGAAGGGATTTCAAATTCCTGCGAGGACGGGTATTCGGAGAGAGCCTGCTCTACAGCCTCATGCAGCGTGGAGGCAGGGATGACGCCAATCGGCATATCAGAGGATGAGGCGGCGTCAGGGGGCGCAATAATGCGGCGGTAGCCGCGGCGGGCAGCCTCATTGATGCGGCGCTGGAGTTGGGGAACACGCCGAATGTCTCCTGTAAGGCCAATCTCCCCGACTGCGGCGAGATCCGGAGCGGCAGGAACGTCACGAAGGCTTGAAAC
>DAOUKW010000021.1:0-9202 GCA_034420915.1 Dehalococcoidia bacterium | reverse complement strand
AGGCTAACCGAAGCGGGAATCGACCCCGGGCCGCACTTTGTCGCCGTAACGGACTCAGGCACACCTTTGGAGCGGCTGGCACAGGAGCGCGGATTCCGTCGGATTTTCTCCGCCCCTGAGGATGTTGGCGGCCGCTATTCCGCCCTGTGCGAATTCGGACTCGTTCCCGCTGCCTTCATTGGCGTTGACGTAGGCGAGCTTCTTGCGACGGTCCATTCCGCCGGAGATGCGTCGGATGGGGAATTGGAGCAGGCACTGAGGCTGGGAGCCAGAATCGGCGAATGTGCCTTGGCCGGACGCGACAAGTTGACCTTTGTGACGTCGCCGAGCCTGCGCAGCCTGCCAACGTGGATTGAGCAGCTCATTGCCGAAAGCACCGGCAAGCTCGACGTGGGCATTGTTCCCATCGACCAGGAACCCACCTGGGACTACCCCGACTACGGCCATGACAGGGTGATGGTCTACATCGGCCTGCGTACTGAGCCAGAGCGTGAGAAGCGCGAAGCTGTGCGGGGACTTGTGCCCGAGTGGGCGCACGTGTCCCAGATCATCGACGATACGCACGAGGTCAGCAGGCTCATGATGCGGTGGGAGATCGCCACTGCCGCCGCGGGAGCAGTGCTGGGCATCAACCCGTTCGACCAGCCGGATGTGCAGTTGGCCAAGGATCTGGCTCGTGAGGCGATGGCGGGCGGCGGCTCATCTCAGGATTCGGGGCGTGTCATCTCCATTGACGATGCCGACCTGGAAACTGCGGCGGCAGATTGGCTGTCATCAGCGGCCTCCGGCGACTACATCGGTATCCATGCCTACCTCGCCCCAAGTGACGAAATCTCGCAAGGGATTCAGACGCTCAGGAGCACTCTGGGCAGCGAGGCGCGTGTCGCAACTACTGCCGGATACGGTCCCCGCTTCCTGCATTCCACGGGGCAGCTCCACAAGGGTGGCGCGAACAACGGCCTTTTCCTGCAGATTGTGGACGATGCCACGGCAAACGATGTTGCCGTGCCGGAAACCGATTACACATTCGGGCAGCTGCTTACCGCGCAGGCCGCGGGCGATGCAGGCGCGTTGATTCAACGCGGGCGGCGAGTGTTGCGAGTGAGCGTCGAGGCGGATGCGCGGACCGGACTTGAGCGGCTGATCTCGTTGTTTGAGGCCAAATAGCTCTGTCTCACGATGCGCCACTATCGGGCGCACCGTGCCATAATGGATAGCGCACAACGGACAGCCTGATTGTCAGATTCGGGCCGAGGTGGCGGAACGGCAGACGCGCTGCGTTCAGGGCGCAGTGCCCCTAGCGGGCGTGAGAGTTCAAATCTCTCCCTCGGCACCACGACAGGCTGGACAAAAAGTGGTCGAAAACGGCCATGAGTGTGACACGCGCTTGTAGCTCAGTCTGGATAGAGCGCAGCCCTGCGGAGGCTGAGGCCGTGGGTTCGAGTCCCGCCAAGCGCGCCACTTCTGCAACATATGGGCGGCTAGCTCAGCTGGTTAGAGCGTCTGCTTTACACGCAGAAGGCCGGGGGTTCGAGCCCCTCGCCGCCCACCAAACTTGACAATAGACAGGGACTGCGCTCTGCAATAGACTCCCCGTGAAATCCTGCAGCAGAACCTGCAATGACAAAGCCCTCCCATACCGGCTGGCTCCTCACAGTGTTCGCCCTGGCGATCATGACCATGCTGTTGGGATGTGAGACGGCTGAGGTCGACACTACCGCAGACGCTACTCCCCAGACAGCGGTTGTCGCGGCGCCTCCAACCGCGCCTCCGACTGCAGATGCGGTGACGCCGGAAACGGCAGCGACACCGGAGCCCACCGCGCCCCCGGAGCAGCCTGCTACCGCGGTTCCAACTGAGATTGGTGATGATGCGGCTGATGAAATCACACCGCCCACAATCACCTTGAGCGCAGGATGGGAGCACACCTGCCGTGTCGGCGACGATGGAGCCCTCGTGTGCTGGGGAAACAGCGAGGCGGGTCAGGCTGCGCCGCCCGCGGGCGATTTCATCTCCGTTAGCTCCGGCAACACACACAGTTGCGGGGTGAAGACGGATGGATCAGTCGCTTGCTGGGGAAGCAATAGCGATGGCGAGTCAACGCCGCCTGAAGGTTCCTTCACGTCTGTCTCGGCAGGAGGATTCAGCTGCGGTGTAGCCGCGGACTCCTCCGTGGTGTGTTGGGGGACCAACGACCAGCAAGGCACGCCACCGGACGGTGAGTTCATTATGGTCACCGCTGGAACAAACCACGCCTGCGGTCTGAGGACGGATGGCACGGTTGTCTGCTGGGGGCTCGACAGGTTTGGCCAGGCGACGGCGCCGGAGGGCAAGTTCGTCTTCATCGGAGCTGGGGCGTCGAGTTACAACTGTGGTGTGCGGACGGACGGCAGCATCGCGTGTTGGGGCCACGAGGGCTCCATCGGATCAGCGCCCACAGAGGGAGAGTTTGCCTCCGTCAGTGGCGGGTACAACCACACATGCGGAGTCATGGCAGACGGAACAATAGCCTGTTGGGGAAGCGACTCCAGTGGTCAGGCCACGCCGCCGGAGGGCGAGTTCACCTCCGTCTCCGTTGGCTCCGCGCACTCATGCGGTGAGAGACGCGACGGGACCGTGCTCTGCTGGGGATGGGACGAAAAGGGCCAGGCATCACCGCCGTAAGGGGCCGCCTCCTCCGTCATTCCCGCGAAAGCGGGAATCCAGAACCCAGGGTGCAATCCAATTCAATACTGCCTACCAAGCTGTCATTCTGAGCACAGCCGAAGAATCTAAAGTCTACATTTGCTCAGCAAACGCGTTCTCAGATTCCTCGACTCCGCTGCGCTCCGCTCGGAATGACATGTTTGGGGGCGCAGGCGGCTATCTCTCCAAGAACATAGTCACGTAGTCCGCGCCGAGGTTTGGCATTGTGAGGCCGATTCCCGACAGCGCCTCGGTGAACTTGCTCATGTCGTAGACGCTGGTATCCGTCAGATAAGGCTCTACTGAGTCCAGTGAGCGCAGCAGCATCTTCAACTCCAGGTCATCATCTTGGTCGCCCGCTTCCTGCAATCTCGACTTCCATTCCGCCAGGGGAATCTGCCCGGTGATGTGTCCATTGCGCTCCATGAAATCAAAGACCTGGTCAGCCGGAGTCGGATCCTGCTGGACAACGTTGTAGACCTTGCCCAAGTGGTTCGGATCATCGGCAATCCTACTGATTGCGGAGACCAGGAAATCGACCGGGGTCATTTCGAAGTACCAGTCCGGCGCCTGGGGCGCGCTGCCCAGGCGAGCGCAGGCCTTGAGGATGATCAACAGGTAGTCGTTGGGATTACCCGTGCCCGTTTGGCTATGGTGGCCGATGTTGCCGGGCCGATACATGCAGACCGGCAGTCCTCGCGAGACGGCATGCCAGACCAGCCGCTCCGCAACCCACTTCGACTGGTTATAGCCGCCTTCCATGCGATCAACCCAGGAGTCAATCTCGTTGTTCTCCAGGTATGGAGTTGAATCTCCGCCGGGAAAGACGCCGTTGGATGAGATGTACTGCAGTGTCTTCGGCTTGCCGGCGCAGGCGAATCTGAGCACTTCCGTCGTGCCGCCAACGGTGTGAGGCTTGGACGCCGAATAGGGGTAGACGTAGTTGACGGAGGCGGCGCAGTGGAATATCAGGTCGATCTTTTCCGCAAGCTCGTTATACGTGTCGCCGCCCAGCCCCATTAGCGGCTGGGTAAGGTCCCCGGAGACAGTGATGATCCGCTCGCCCGCAGATTGGCTGGGGAGTCCATAGAATTTCTGTGCCTCCAGCACCCGATTAGACGGCTCGCCCTCTCCGGCATCGCCGTCTCGTGCCAGGCAGTAGAACGTCGTATCCGACTCTGTGGACTGCACCAGCTGATCGAGCAGAAATGAGCCGAGGAATCCGGTTGTTCCGGTGACAAGGATGGCGGAGGCCTCGCTCAATCGCGTAACCCCGACATCACCTTGGGGAGCAATTGCGGGATCCAGTTTGGCGTCTTGAACCAGTATCTCGCCGGACGCCTCTCCCTCGTCCCCACCATTCTCCAGGTGTGCCGCAAGTTGGCCTATGGTCGGGTACTCATACACCTCGACGCCGCTCAATTCGATCCCGAACGTTTCCTCGATGGCGATAGTGAGAGCCATGCCGGCCAGCGAGTGGCCACCAAGATCAAAGAAGTTCCAGTCGTCCTCCAGATCGTCGAGGTTGAGTTCCAGCGTGTCGGCCCACAGCTCCCGCAGGGCCGCCCGTCTCTCCGCTGCCGTGGCATGCTCGGTGAGCTTTGTTTGTCGCTTGTCCGGCGATGCCCCGTTGCGGAGCGACGGTAAGACCTTCCGTTGCAGCTTGCCGGTCTGCTGATTTATCGGAAGGACGTCCATTTCAATGAAATGCGATGGGACGGAATAGAGGGGGAGGTATCGTTCCAGCAGGTTTCTCAAGTCCCTGCTCGCTCCGCTTCGGGCGTCCAATTTCCATGTGGCATTCGGGCCCCGAACTACATAGGCCACCAAGCGCTTGTTGGTCTCGTCCAGGTCTTCAACCACAACCGCGGCATCCGCGACATCACAATGTCTACGGAGCATCTCTTCAATGGCGCCGAGATAAACGGTGTATCCCCGGATCTTGACCATGGAATCGGTCCGACCCACGATGGTGGTCATGCCGTCAGGGGCAACTTCAGCAAGGTCTCCTGTGGCGTAATATCGCTCGCCATCCAGCGTGATGAACCTCTCGGCGTCCAGATCGGGCCTCTTGAGGTAGCCCCGCGCCACACCCTTGCCACCGATGAGCAACTCCCCTACACCGCTTGTCTCCACGGCGGAGCCGCCCTCAGCGCGTACACGCAGCTCTACGCCGTCCATCGGAAAACCGACCGGGCATGTGTCCATCCCATCCAGTGGCAATTCGGTCAGGTCGATGGTGCAAACGTCATGGGTCTCACTGATGCTGTAGGTATTGAACAGGCGGGCGTTTGGCGGCAAGACGTCGCGCGCTTGCCTGAGCAGGCTGGCAGGCACCACTTCTCCATTCAGCCAGATGACTCGCAGAGACGACATCTGTTGCCGCAGCAGATCACGATCTGCGGAGTTCAGGACGCTCTGTAGCAGGGACGGCGTGAACAGGATCTCTGACAGCCGGTGTTCTGAGATGAACCTGGCGAGCGCGCGAGGGACAAATATGACTTCATCGGGAATCACATACACCGTCCCGCCCTTCACCAGCGGCCGCAGGAACTCCCAGGGGAAGAAGATGTTGCAGCCGACCCTGTCTCCCACGTCGTAGGAACTGTACGTGTACCTGGCCTCGTAGGAGGACATCATCGCTCCCACGCTCAGCATTACGCCTTTCGGATCACCGGTGGTGCCGGAGGTATAGGGGATGAATGCCAGATCATCGCTGTCGGCACGCGTTGCATGATCCCCTCTCTCATGCTCGCGCCAGGAGTGGTCGCTATCGACGGGGAGTATGCGAGTCCCGCTGAACTCAGCCAGTTTGGGCAGGAATCGCTCTTTGGTGAGCACGACCTTGGGCTGAGCCTCAGACACGATGCCCCGCAGCAGGGGTTCGGGAGAATCAACGGCCATGGGCATGAAAGCCCCGCCGGCCTTTAGTGTTGCAACGGCAGCGATGATGTAATCCGAGCATGTATCCATGAAGATACCCACAGGATCATCGGTCTCAACGCCACAGCTTCGAAGCCAGGCTCCCAGGGCGTCTGTCAATCGATCCAGTTCGGCATACGTCATCTGCCCATCGCCGAATACGATTGCCGCGGCATCCGGGGTACTTTCAGCTTGCATTTCAAATAATTGATGAACGCCAGATTCAACTAAAACCATCTTGTCTTCCCCACCACCCCGCACCTGGTCGCTACGGAACAGGTAATCAATTTCGCATCTATAAGGATGAAGAGCGATTTTACAAGAATGTTAAGTCAATGTAAAATCTAGCGGTGGCCTAATATCGTTGATCTGGCCCAATCATTCGCCGAATCCGAAAGGATGGTCGTATATGCAGTTTGAGTCGTTAGAGTTTTATAGGGAGCATGGCAAGAGATACTCCCAGATGTCTCATGAATTCTCGCATTCGCTATACGACGACGTGTCTCATCCCAGGTTGACAGGCGATATGGATCTACTGCGCAGGGCGAGGGAGCTGGCGCCGGGCAAACGCAGTCTGGACGCCGGTTGCGGCGCCGGGGCCCGAGATGTGGCCCTGCTCCATTCCCGCGGCTTTGATGCGTACGGAATCGACGCCGTAAAGGAAAACATCGATCTCGGCAGGAAGCTGCACCCGGAAATCGCCGAGAAGATCAGCGTCGCCGACTTGAGGCAGCCGCTGAAATTCGAGTCGGAGTTCTTTGATCTCGTCCTGTGCAATGCCGTTATCCAGCATCTGTCACCGGAGGACGTTGAGTCCACGACGATTCCGGAGTTTGCCAGGGTCCTGGCCCCCGGCGGCGTCCTGCAGCTCATGTTCAAGGTCGGATCAGGTATCGTAGAGGTGAGTGACAGCGCGTTCGGGGATGGCGGTGTGGACAGGCTATTCCAGCTTTACGACGAGCATCGCCTGCTAAGCATCCTTGACGAGTCCGGCTGTTCCCTGGTTAAGGAGGAAGGCAGCGATAAGCTTGGCGGTCTGCTGTACTTCACCGACCACAAGCCGATGCGCTATTGCGTCTTCTGGGTGAGGAAGAACTAGAACCGCCAGCGTTAGAGTTGTAGAGGCTGCGCCTCGATGGATGCGGCGGTCTTCTGGACATCGCTGACCGGCACTTCCGCAATTCCGGATATCCCGCACTTGAGCCCGGCATAGGCGGCGGCGAATCGTCCGATTTCCTCCAGCGACCAACCTGCCCACAACCCATACATGACGCCGGCTGAGCAGGCTGCGCCCGCTCCATTGCCGTCCACCACGTCCACTTGAGGAGGCCTAACGAGATATGCCTCCTCACCCTGTGCAACCACACACCCATCAGCGCCCAGGGTCACGACTGCCATCTCCACTCCGCGGTCAATCAGGCTGCGAGCGATATCGGACGGATCACCGGATGCTTCAGGCACATCCAGCGAAACCTGGCAGATGCTTGCTTCCCTTATCAGATCGGTGATCCACGATTCACCATCGTATTGGGATTCCAGGTTGAGATAAACGGGTACGTCCTGAGAAACGGCGTCCCGCACCGCATGAACAACGCTGGGGCCATCATACCAATCGACGTAGAGCAGTCCCGCGTTCTTGAGCTGGGAAGAATCCGGCGGCCTCAGTTCAGCCATGGAGGCAGGATCTCTTCGCTGGAAATACGTTCGGCCCCCTTCGGGATCAATAATTGACACTTCGAACGGAGTCGGCCACCCGTCCTTGATGGTCTGCTGGACATTCACACCCCATGCGTCGAGATGTTCCCGAACCTTCTCGCCACGACTGTCATTGCCGGTCGGTGAGGTGATGAGCCGTGTTGGAACGTCCCAGCGAGTCAAGATGCTTGCAGCGATGGCGGCATCATCTCCCAGTGATTCCATTGAGTCCAGAATTGGCGCCCCGCCATTGTGCTCGGGCAGTTCGTCGACCCTGAGTAGAAGGCAGTGAGTCAAGAGGCCAAAGCAGACCACGTCTCCCTTGCCAACATCCGCCGGAAGCCGGCTGCCGTTCGAGCGCGTTCCGTTGCTTGTCATAGGTATTGTCATTCCCCCCAATCGCTCCCCTTCCGAAGTCAAACGTCGTCGTGCCGAGAATCGGAATTGAGGAGGCAAACGTTTGCCGATGTTAACGCACTTAACACAGAATGTCCATTCAGGCGGACGCCGCCTATTCTGGGAAACGCCGGCGTTCTGCTAGGATGGCCGCGATTGTCATTGCCACGTGGTTGTCACGCGCGAAGTTGCACACTCGGCTGAATGGCATCGTGGCGGTGCTGGCAGTGGCATCAATGGTGGTTTTCATTGCAGCGTGGCATTCCAACGCATTGGAACTGGCATTGGCGCCCGTGTTTGCCACAATGTCCGTCGCCGGACTCGTTTACATGGGTTTATTGGGACGGGGATTGATATTGTCCAAAGATAGCTAACCAAGGGTAAAACCAAAGCGAAGGGGCCGCTCCCATTGGTGGGAGCGGCCCCTTGCGGTTGTTCTTTCTGTCAGTGCGCCGGTTTACCCTGCTACTTTGGCGCAAACTGCGTAGACGGTGAGCGTCCAATTGCCGGTGACATCATTGATCTCTGTGGCGCTTGCTTCCCATCCTGTGGGAACTCCGCCAACCACTCCAACCGGGCGGGTTTCTACTATGGCTACACCGCCAGCAGAGGAATCTACCACTGCGCCACCGGAGATGGCAGAGAAGCCTGCGCCAACCGATGAGCAGAGCACGGTTTCATTCTTATCGGCATCGCTGTTCGACGAGCTTTGCGATCGCGCGATTCGAAGGTCGGATATTCCCGGCTCACCTTGCTCTCCCTGAGGACCATGAGGACCTGACGCTCCTGTAGCTCCTGTCGCTCCGCGTTGTCCTGCCTCACCTTGTGGTCCCCGTTGACCCTCAGAGCCCTGGGGTCCTATCGGTCCTTCCGGCCCCTGAGGTCCTTCGGGGCCCGTCTGCCCTTGCTCGCCCTGCGGACCCCGTGGTCCCTCAGGTCCGGTTGGGCCTGCCACTCCTTGCTCTCCTTGCGGTCCCTCAGGTCCGGTTGCTCCAGGCAGTCCTTGTGGACCCCTATCACCTTGTATGCCTTGTGGGCCTTGCGGGCCTGCCTCACCCTGTGCGCCGCGTGGCCCCACAGGTCCCTGAGATCCTGCCGGTCCCGGGTCTCCCTTCGGACCTTCAGGCCCGCCTTCAGGTCCCCGAGGTCCTGGTACGCCCTGCGGCCCTTGCACGCCCTGCGGTCCTTGCTCGCCCCGGGGTCCTTGCGGTCCTATCGGCCCCGGAGGTCCCATCTCGCCTTGAGGTCCTGTCTCACCCTGCGGTCCTATCGGCCCCGTCGCCCCGGTCGCACCCCGCGGCCCTTGAGGGCCGCCTGGGTCTCCCTGAGGTCCTTGAGGGCCTGTCGCTCCTGCCGGTCCTGCCACACCCTGGGGTCCTGCCGGTCCTGCCTCGCCCTGGGGTCCTTGAGGGCCCGTCGCTCCTGCATCTCCCTGGGATCCCTGAGGTCCCTGGGGTCCCTGAGCCCCTGCAGCTCCTTCACATGCGGAAGCTGCAAGGATCGT
>DAOUKW010000020.1:0-13762 GCA_034420915.1 Dehalococcoidia bacterium | reverse complement strand
TGCGTAGAGTGCCGTCTACAGGGGTTGCGGCCCCGAAAAAATCGGCCCCCCGGGGAGCCGGCGTAAAGGAGGGAAGACGGAAAGATGCGTTTGTACGCGGAATACGTCACACGGAAGTTCCCTTACGCGAGCCTCGCTGTGGGGAGGACCGGCTGAGCCGCTGAGCGGCGCCAGATCAGCCACCCCAACATAGCGAGGCAAAGAAGGCGGTGAGTGGCGCCCGCACAATGCCCGCCGCGCAAAGCCAGAATGACGGCCGTCAGAATGGTGGAGCGGGTGGAACAGAAGGAGCGCCCGGGTAAACCGCCCGAAACAACGGTGCGATCGCATGACAGGCCCGGGCTTTGAAGGAGTCCGGGCCTGTTGACGTATTGAGTTCAGTTAGCCAAATGACCGGCTAATCGGCACTGCTGAGGGAATCGCCCCTGTCAAATGCCGCGATGATCAGCAGCAGAACAATCAGCACAACGCCGACCCACATGAGGGTCTGTGTCATATCAGGGCTGCGCCTTCGGTAGATCATGCCGCGCCGCCCGCGATCGCCGGAACGATGACGATCTCGTCGCCGTCGTTCACCTCCGTCTCAAGCCCGCGCAAATACATGATGTCGTTGTCATTCAGGAAGATGGAGACGAACGGGTGGATGTCCCCCGTCACGTCGTCCAGGACGCGCGCCTTGATGCCGGGAAAACGCTTTTCCAGCACTTCGAGCGCTTCAGTCAGCGGGCCGGACGGCACGTCAATACGGTCGACGCCGTCCGTAATGCGCCGCATCGCCGTTGGAACCTTCAGACTTGCAACCATGCTCTGCGTTCCGCCTCCCAGTTGATTCCGTCGCGTTTAGTATATCGCCTGCCGGACGGCGTTAGTCAGACTCGGAGTCGAGTCTGAGCGAGGCGGAATTGAGGCAGTAGCGGAGGCCGGTTGGAGCGGGGCCGTCCGGGAAGAGGTGTCCGAGGTGAGCGTCGCACGTGCCGCACATGACCTCCGTGCGGATCATGCCGAACGAGCGATCCTCTTCTTCCTTGATGACTGCGCCCTCCAGCGGCTGGTAGAAGCTCGGCCACCCCGTGCCGGAGTCGTACTTGGTCTTGGAGCTGAACAGCGGCGTATCGCAGCAGATGCATCGATAGATGCCCGGCTCATGCTCGTTCCAGTAGATGCCGGTGAAGGGCGGCTCCGTCCCCTTCTCACGCGTCACGTGATACTGCATGTCCGACAGCTTTTCGCGATACTGCGCGTCATTTGTCGTGCTCATTCCTCTGCCTCTCCAAGTGTGTCACTTAACTTCTGCTAGACCCGCAGGTCTGCGAGGTACTTGTCCCGGAACTTCGCCACCTTCGGCTCGATGATGACCTGGCAATAGGACGCGCCGGGGTTGCTGCGGAAATATTCCTGGTGGTAGTCCTCCGCCTGATAGAAGATGTCCAGCGGCTCTACCTGGGTCACGAGCGGGTCTCGATACAGGCCCTTCTCCGATACACGCTTGATCGCGGCCTCCGCCTCCGCCTTCTGCTCATCATCGTGATACAGGATGATGGAGCGGTACTGCGGCCCCACGTCATATCCTTGCCGGTTCAGCGTTGTTGGGTCATGGATCGTGAAGAAGATGTCCAGCAGGTGGCTGAGCGAGACGACCGACGGGTCAAAGGTGACCTGCGTGACCTCGGCGTGCCCGGTTGTTCCGGTGCAGACCCGCTCGTAGCTCGGGTTCGCCACGTGTCCGCCCGCATAGCCGGAGACGACGCTCTCCACGCCGTTCACCAATTCATACACGGCCTCCAGGCACCAGAAGCACCCGCCGCCAAGCGTGGCCGTTTGCAGCTGCTTCCCGCTGTCTCCGCTCCCGTTCACCATGTCATTTGTCCTTTCGCGCCGGTGTCGACGGATCACCGATTGGTTCGTAAGTATGTACGTCCATGATACGAATCCGCGGAAACGGCGAGAGGCCGGGGGCCTCCTCAGGCACGGAGGCCGGCGAGAAGGTCGCCGTGCTCCTTGCTCCCCTCTTCCAGTGCGGCGAGTATCGCGTTCACCAGCTGCCGCGCCGACTCCGCGCTGATCTCCACGGCGATTCGATCTCCCAACCCGCCCTTCTCGTTGACGAAGTCGATGTTGACGCTGTGCTCCATGAACGCGTGGGCGGGATGGTCATAACACACATTTGCTTTCGTCAGCGGTATCCAGCCGTCCGCGGACTTCCCACTGCCGTTCACCTCTGCCGTCTGGACTATCCAGGTACACATATTTCTTTGCCCTCACCCTGACCCTCTCCCGCCGGGAGAGGGGATGCGTTGGTCTGCTGCTCTACGCGGCCAGGTGCTCCTCGAAGAAGCGGAACAGCTTCTCCCACCCGTCCAGCGCCTGCTCAATGCGGTAGTTCGGGCGGTCATAGTAGAAGAAGCCGTGCCCCGCGCCGTCGTAGCGGTGGAACTCATAGTGCTTCCCGTGCTGCTTCAAGGCCTCTTCCAGCGCGTTCACGTGCGCCGGCGTGGGATTCATGTCATCGTTGCCGAACAGCCCGAGAATCGGCGCGCTCAGGTTCGGCGTGTAGTCGATGGGCGCGACGGGCATCTTCTCCGACTTCTCGTCGTCGGACATGACGACGCGGCCGCCCCAGCAGTTCACGACGGCGTCGAATCCGCCCGCGCAGCCGGCCAAGTAGGCCTGTCGACCGCCGGAGCATGTGCCAAAGACGCCGACCTTACCGTTGGTCTGCGGCAGGGAGCGCAGGAACTGCATCGAGCCCTGGATATCGCCGACGGCCTGATCGTCTGCAACGCCACCCGCGGCGCGGACGGCGGCAGCGACATCATCCGGGCTGCCGGACCCCTCACGCTCATAGAGGTTCGGGGAGATTGCCAAATAACCGTGGTGGGCGAACTTGCGAGTCGCCTCCCGGTACCACTCATCCCAGCCCGGCGCGTGGTGAATCAGGACCACGCCCGGAAACGGTCCGGGGCCGAGCGGCCGGGCGAAATATGCCGGGATAGCGTCTCCGTTATAGCCCTTGATCGTCGTGATGTCCGCAATCATGCCCTCGTAGTCAGCCATGTAGCACCCCCACACTCCTATTGGTTGTCAGTAGCGGTCTCCCTTCTTCCAGCCCACCGAAGGAAGCCGCCCGCCCATGTTGCCCCTTTTGCCCATCACCACGCAAGGCGCAGCCCTGTTGCGCTAGACTCATTTTGTGGTGCGTAACGCTGCTGCGATAAATCTGCCGTCCGGCCGGGAGGCGCTATGACGACCGAATACAAGGTGATCGGCAAATCCGTCCGAGCAGTCGATGGGCCTGACAAGGTCACGGGACGCGCGCGTTACGCTCTGGATATGGCGCCGCCGAACGCGCTCCGGCTCAAGTATCTGCGGTCACCCGTCCCGCATGCCCGCGTAACAAATATCGACGCCTCCCGCGCCCTCGCGCTGCCCGGGGTCCACGGGGTCCTGACCGGTGACGACGTTCCTGATATTCGCGCGGGAAACCTCTATGTGGATGAGCCGATCCTGGCGTCTGCTGACCGTGTGCGATTCATCGGCGACAAGGTTGCTGCCGTTGTCGCGGAGGATGCAGATATCGCAGATGCTGCCTTGGCCCTCATCGATGTCACGTACGAGGAACTTCCGGCTCTGCTTGACCCAGAAGAGGCGGCCAAGCCCGACGCCATGCTCCTTCACCCGGAATACAACTCCTATCGGGGAGTGGAGCAACTCGAGGAGTTGAGCAATAACTACGGGCGCATGGTGCATGAATGGGGCGATATAGAGGCCGCGTTCCGTGAGGCGGATGTCATCATCGAGCGCGAGTTTCGTACTCCCCGCGTTCACCAGGCCTATCTTGAGCCGCACGCCTGCGTCGTCGATGTGGATGAGCAGGGACGCGCCCATATCTGGATGTCCTGCCAGATGCCAACGGGACGCCGTCCCCACCTCGCTCGCGTGATGGGTCTCCCGCGAGAAGATGTGATCATCCACCCCGTTCCTCTTGGGGGATCGTTCGGCGGCAAGATGGATCCGACAGGTGTGGCCGTAGGCTATTTTCTCGCCAAGCAGACAGGGCGACCTGTCAAGTGGGTCATGGACTACGCGGAGGAGTTCTCCGCCATGAATCCCCGACATCCGTCGGTCGTGCGGGTACGTGTTGGCGCGCGGAACGACGGCATGATCATCGCGTGGGACGCGGAGGGGTTCTTTGCGACGGGCGCATACGCCGCCTACGCGCCAGTTCCGGCGTACGGCGGCCTGCTGCGGACATCCATGGTGGAGCCGTACCGGGTTGAAAACGTCCGGATCATCTCGAACCAGGTTTACACGAACACCGTTCCATGCGGCTACTTCCGCGGCCCCGGCCTCATGCAGTCCGTTTTCGCCTCCGAGTCCGTCATTGATGAGCTCGCCGCACGGCTGGATCTTGATCCGCTGGACCTGAGGCTGCGCAACATCGTTCGCGCTTCAAGCGAGGCACATCCCGACCGTGGGTGGAGCCCTGTCACGCGGCCCGGCTTGCCCGGCTACCAGGCACTTCGAGCTGAGGAGATCCTTCGCGCCGCGGTTGAGGCGGCAGAGTACTCACGGCCACCGCTGCCAAACGTTGGGCGCGGCATCGCCCTGCATGGTCAGAGCGATACAGGCTTCGATTCACCCGCCGCCGTGACGATCCACCCCGATGGCCGCGTTGTCGTCAACACCATGACCTACGACCCGGGCGTTGGCACGGGTACAATCCTTGCCCAGATTGTCGCCGAGGAACTTGGCCTGCCCATCGAGCGCGTCACTGTTGAGGCGTGGTCGACGGAGGCCGGCGTGCGCGATTGGGGCATCGGCGGCCAGCGGGGCGCGCGTGTCTCAAGCCGCGCCGCATTTGAGGCCAGCCAGGAGGCCAAGCGCAATCTCCGCCGGTTGGCCGCGGAGTTCTACGGATGGACGGAGGAGTCGATCAAGTTTGAGGATGGCAAGGTCTCCGGTGAGGGCCGCGCCGCCGCCGTGCCATTGGAGCAGATTGCCGCGAGAGCGGGGGAGCCGGTGGGCGGCCAGGTCAGCGTGGATGAAGGCGACAGCAGCCCCTATATCTCATTCGGCGCTCATATTGCCGAGGTGAGAGTTGACCCCGAAACAGGCAAGGTGACGCTGCTGCGCTACACCGCCGCGCATGAGACGGGGCGCGTTCTGAACCCGATGGGGTTCGTGGGCCAGATTGAGGGCGGCTCCGTGCAGGGCATCGGCCACGCGCTGTCCGAGGAGCTTGTGGAGCAGGACGGCAGCATCACCAATCCCTCATTCGCCGACTACAAGCTGCAGACGCAGCAGGACGGCGCGCGCATGGACGTCGTGGTGCTGGAGTCTGAGACCGGCCACGGGCCCTACCAGGTGCGCGGGATCGGTGACACGCCCATCGTTCTATCCTCGCCTGCCATCGCCAACGCCGTCGCCGCGGCTTCCGGCGCGCGCATCCAGCAACTTCCCATCACGGCAGAGAAGGTGTACCGGGCGATCAGGGATTCCGGCTAGGTGTTGAGGCCGACTACAATCGTGCAAATTCACACTACGGGGCAGACCGCCGCCCCGCTCAAGCTTGACCGCCCAAGCCGCGGTGGCTGAGTTCACCGTGACAACATTGCGTGCCAAGGACAATCAATGGGCTATGTAACAAAGTTCGGAATCACACGCGCAGTACTGATGCTGGCGATCGCCACGCTCACCTTGGTGGTGTTCCTCGTCGCCTGCGGAGAGCCGCTGCCGACGCACACGCCCGTGGCCCCGCCCACAGACACACCCGGCCCCTCACCAACTTCGCCTCCTGACGAAACGGCCACCCCATCCCCTACCCAGACAGCAATGCCAACAGCCACACATGTGCGGCCGTCTCCCACCGCAACCTCCACACCCGTGCCGACGCCGACTCCAACGCCCGAGGTTGACAAACCCATCCTTGAGGCTCTGTATCGCGCCACAGATGGGCCGAATTGGCGTTCAAAGGAGAATTGGCTAACCGACGCTCCACTTGGAGAGTGGCATGGCGTGAGCACTGACGACAGCGGTAGGGTCAAAAGGCTGGATCTTCTTCGCAATGGATTGAACGGTTCCCTTCCGTCCGAAATGGGAATGCTGACAGAAATCACCTGGCTGCGCCTTTTCGGAAACGAAGTGAGTGGTTCGATACCACCGGAACTGGGCAATTTAACCAAGCTAACTTTGTTGAGCCTCAGTCACAACCAGTTGAGCGGAGATATACCGTCGGAGATTGGCAACCTGACCAAGTTGAACTACTTGTTTCTTAACACTAATCAACTGAGTGGGGGGATACCGGCACAACTCGGTGAAATGTCTGACTTGATAGAGATGGATCTCAGGTACAACCAACTGAGTGGACAAATACCGCCGAACCTCGGAAGCTTGGCCAATCTGAAAACGTTATGGCTCAATGGCAACCAGCTAAGCGGCGAGATCCCCTCGGAATTGGGCAACCTGACAAGCCTCACGCAATTACTGCTGAGCAACAATCAATTGAATGGTCCGATACCAGCAGAATTGGGCAGCTTAACTAACCTTGAAGAATTGCGCATTATAAGGAACGAATTGAGTGGTTCAATACCGATAGAATTGGGGAGCTTGACCAATCTGACGGAATTGGACCTCAATGGAAACCGATTGAGCGGTACGATATCGCCCCAATTGGGTAATCTAACCAATCTCGCGAGACTGATACTGACTCAAAATCAGTTAGGTGGCGAGATACCGCCTGAACTTGGCAACCTTACCAATTTAACTGAATTGAACCTTCATACCAATCAGCTAATTGGTGAAATCCCGATGGCATTGGGCATGTTGGCCAAGCTTGAGTACTTGAGTCTCGCCAACAATCAATTGACTGGACAGATTCCGGAGGAACTGGGCGACCTGACGCTGGAAGAGATAGAGCTCGCTGGAAACGATTTTAGCGGCTGTATTCCCGCCGGCTTGAGAGATGTTCGGAACAGAGACTTTGTGTATCTTGGCCTGCAATACTGTGAATAGAGGCACTTGCTCTCATCACCTCCTCCATCGTTTGTGCGATGCTTGGATTCTGAACGAACGCAAGGAGCAGAAAACCCATGAAAGCAGTCCAGATTACGCAGTATGGCGGGCCGGAAGTTCTGCAGTACGCGGATGTTGATGATCCCGCCGCGGGGCCGGGCGAGGCCGTCGTGCAGCTTGCGGCTTCCGGCATCAACTACATGGATGTCTACGGCCGCACGGGGCTTTATGGGCAGGGACCCCTGCCGACAATCCTCGGCGGTGAGGGCGCGGGCACCGTCATCGAGGTTGGGGCGGACGTGACGACGCCGTCGGTCGGTGATGTCGTTGCGTACACCGGCGCATCGCGTTCGTACGCGGAGCGCGTTGTCGTTCCTGCGGATCGACTCATCGTCCTGCCGCAGGGGATCACAGCCGAGCAGGGCGCGGCGGCGATGCTGCAGGGCATGACGGCACATTATCTGTCCCATTCCACGTATCCGCTTGGCCCGGATGATACGGCGCTGGTTCACGCCGGCGCGGGTGGTGTGGGGCTGCTGCTGATCCAGATGGCCAAGATGCGCGGCGCAACTGTCATCACGACGGTCTCGACGGAGGAGAAGGCGGAGCTTGCGCGAGAGGCGGGGGCGGACCACGTCGTGCTCTACACGCAGGAGGACTTCCAGGAGGCCGTTATGCGCATCACGGGGGGCGCGGGCTGCCAGGTGGCCTACGACTCCGTCGGCGCGACGACATACGAGGGTTCGATGGCCAGCCTTGCGATTCGTGGATGCCTCGTTATGTATGGCCAATCCAGCGGCGTTGTGCCGCCGATCGCGCCGCTGGCATTGAACGCCAAGTCGCTGTTCCTGACGAGGCCCTCGTTGTTCAACTACACGCTCACAAGAGACGAGCTGGAATGGCGCGCAGGGGACGTGCTGGGCTGGATCGCGGACGGCAAGCTCTCGCTGCGCATCACAGAGCGATTCCCCCTGCAAGATGCTGCTGAAGCGCATCGGCGACTTGAATCCCGCCAGACCACCGGCAAACTGTTGCTGATACCTTAATCGTCATTCCCGTGCCTGACACGGGAATCCACCTAACGCATGAACACCGAAGAACTCATCATCTCGGCGGCGCGTATCGCGGGGGCGCTGCTTGTCCTGCGGTGGGCATTTGCGGGGTCGATTGCCGCCATCCTGATCGACTTCTCGGACCTGTTCATGATGAACCTGCTCGATCTGGGCGGCGTTCGCAACTACCAGGCGCTCGACAAGTGGCTCGACCTGGTCTACATGGCGACGTTCCTGTGGGTGGCCCTCAGGTGGGAGGGCGCGCCGCGCACGATCGCGATTGGGCTGTTCGCCTTTCGCATCGTTGGGGTTCTTGCATTTGAGGTCATCGGCGACAGGTGGGTGTTGCTGTTCTTTCCGAACGTCTTTGAGTTCTGGTTCGTGTTCGTGGCGGGGGCGATGCTATTCGCTCCCAACTACGAACTCACGTGGCGGCGTTCGATTCTGTGGCTGATTCCGCTCACGGCGCTCAAGGAGTTCCAGGAATACGCGCTGCACGGGGCGCGGTGGCTGGACAACTATGTGGCCGTGGATGTGGTAGTGGACGCGTGGAAGTGGGTGACGGGTGGGGAGTAGCCGCCGCTTGTGGCTAACAGCCGCCGCGCCTACACTGACTAACAGGGTTGAAAAGGGAGTTCATTCGGTTCATGTCCACATCAGTCATTCACGTCAAAGGGGCGCGTGAGCACAGCCTCAAGAACATTGACGTGACCATTCCACGAGACAAGCTCGTGGTCATCACCGGCGTCTCCGGCTCCGGCAAGAGTTCACTGGCCTTTGACACCCTCTATGCTGAAGGGCAAAGACGTTATGTCGAGTCACTTTCGGCGTACGCGCGGCAGTTTCTCGGACTCATGGAGAAGCCGGACGTCGACTATATCGAGGGGCTGTCTCCCGCCATCTCCATTGATCAGAAAGGTGTCTCCCACAACCCACGGTCTACGGTCGGCACCGTCACGGAGATCTATGACTACCTCCGCCTGCTTTACGCACGAATCGGTCATCCGTCCTGCTACAATTGCGGACGCCCCATCGAGAGCCAGACCGTGCAGCAGATTGTGGACGCCATCATGGACGCTGACCCGGGCAAGCGCATCATGCTGCTGGCCCCTCTTATTCGCCGTAAGAAGGGCGAGCATTACGGTCTTCTGGATGAGGCTCGGCGCGGTGGGTTTGTTCGAGCGCGAATCAATGGAGAGATACGTGACTTATCAGAGGAGATACGCCTCAACAAGCAGCAGTGGCATACGATCGAGGTGGTCGTCGACAGGTTGGTTATCCCGGAGGACCGCGGTGAGATTCGCGGCCGCGTGACGGATTCCGTTGAAACGTCGCTGCGGCTTGGTCAGGGCGTTGTACAGACACTCGACGCGGATTCCGGCGATGAGGAGCTGTACAGCGAGCAATTCGCCTGTGTGCACTGCGGCATTTCGCTGGGTGAAATAGCGCCGCGCACGTTCTCGTTCAATAGTCCCCATGGCGCGTGCGCGGAGTGCACCGGCATCGGTTACAAGCTTGTGATTGATCCCGAACTTGTGATTCCGAACAAGGATCTAGCGCTGTCCGAGGGAGCCGTCTTGCCGTGGGCGCGGTCCGGCACGATGGCCGGCTGGTATACGTCCATGCTGGCGTCGGCAACATCCATGGTTGGCGCAGACATGAATGCGCCGGTGCGCGAGCTATCTCCGGACCAGCTTGATTTTGTCCTGTATGGCCCGGATGCCGGAACGACCGTGGAGAGGATCCAGGTGCGGCATCGGACCCGCAGCGGCCGCATTGTCCGCTATGGCGCGCGGTTTGAGGGAGTGATTCCCAACCTGACACGCAGGCACCGCGAGACGGAGTCAGACAACCAGCGGCAGGAGATCGAGCGGTTCATGGCCCGCCGTCCCTGTGCCGCGTGCGAGGGAAAGCGGCTGCGGCCTGAGGCGCTTGCCGTCCGAGTGGACGACAAGACGATCGTGGAGGCGACGGGGCAGAGCATCGACCGCGCGCTGGAGTGGGTGCAGAGGCTTGCGGACACGGAAAAGGGGCCACTGAACAACCGCGAGTCGACCATAGCGCGGCAGATCCTGAAAGAAATCTCGGCGCGGCTTGAGTTCCTGGTGAATGTGGGGCTGGAGTATCTGACCCTGGACAGGACTGCAGGAACCCTCTCCGGCGGCGAGGGGCAGCGCATCCGCCTTGCGACGCAGATCGGCAGCGGCCTGATGGGTGTCGTGTATATCTGCGATGAGCCGTCAATCGGCCTCCATCCCGTCGACAATGCACGGCTCATCGAGACGCTCAAGGGGCTGCGTGATCTGGGCAACACCGTCATCGTCGTGGAGCATGACGAGGCGGTTATGCGCGCGTCCGACCACGTCATTGACATGGGGCCGGGCGCGGGTGAGCACGGCGGTGAGGTTGTCGTGAGCGGCACGTTGGATGACGTAACCGCGGCTGAGGATTCCATCACCGGCGCGTATCTCAGCGGCCGCCGTGAGATTCCCATGAGAGAGGCACGGCGTGAGCCGCAGGATGGGCGTGAGCTGCTGATTCGCGGCGCGCGGGCCAACAACCTCCGCAATCTTGATATTCGTATCCCGCTTGGGCTGCTGACATGCGTGACGGGCGTTTCCGGCTCGGGCAAATCGACGCTTGTGTATGAAGTGCTGTTCAAGCGCCTCGCCCAGACGCTCTACAACGCGAAAGACATCCCCGGCGCGTCCGACGGCGTGGACGGTCTTGATCTCATTGATAAGGTCGTCAACATCGACCAGTCGCCTATCGGACGCACACCGCGCTCCAACCCGGCAACGTACACGGGAGCGTTCACGCCGATCCGCGAGTTGTTCGCGAACTTGCCGGAATCCCGTGTGCGCGGATACAAGCCCGGCCGTTTCTCATTCAACGTGAAGGGTGGGCGTTGTGAGGAGTGCAAAGGCGAGGGCTATCAACTTATCGAGATGCAGTTCCTGCCGGATGTGACCGTTCCGTGTGATACGTGCAAGGGCGCGCGCTACAATCGCGAGGCGCTGGAGATCACCTACAAGGGCTACAGCATCGGTGACGTTCTCAACATGACGCTCGATCAGGCTGTCGAGGTGTTTGAGCCCATCCCGCGCATCGCCAACAAGTTCAAGACCATGCAGGACGTCGGGTTGGGCTACATGCGTCTTGGCCAGCCCGCGACGACTCTCTCCGGTGGTGAAGCGCAGCGCGTCAAGCTGTCCGCCGAACTCTCCAAGAGGGCGACCGGCAAGACGCTCTATATCCTCGATGAGCCGACGACAGGGCTCGCATTCTCCGATGCCGAAATGCTGCTCGCAGTGCTGCATCGACTCGTCGATGGCGGCAATTCCGTGCTTCTTATCGAGCATCACCTGGACATGATTAAGAACGCCGACTGGATCATCGACCTCGGCCCCGGGCCGGGCGAACGGGGCGGGGAACTGGTTGCCGAGGGCACACCGGAGGAGATTGCGCTGGCCGGCGACAGTTATACAGGCGACTTTCTGCGGGAGGCGCTTGGCATCACCGAGACGGCGCAGAACGGCAATGGACGCAAACCCGCCCGCGCGCCGCGCCGCAACGGCAAGTCCAAAGATCCAGGCAAACCCGCCAGCAAGGGCATGGCTCGTTCCTCACGCCGACAACGCGCAGGCGCTGCGGCGGATACAACGTAGCCGGCCATGCCTGAAGCTGCTGGGCCTGAAGTCGCGACCGGAGCGTCACTTCTCGACGAACTGATTCTGACGTATATGCCGGAGAACCTGGCGTGGTGGATCGCATGGCCGTCCGCCGCCCTTGGTCTCGCGCTCTGCTTGCTCGGGTACTATGCCTATCGACTGGTGATTGCGCTTGCGGCGGGCGTGTCCGGCGGCGGGGTGGTGGTTATTGCCGGCCCTGAGCTGCTTGCATTGGAGGGAACGGCGCTGCTGACGACGGCGGGCGGCGCGGGAATCATCCTGCTTGTGCTCGGATCAGTCTTCTACCGCGCATCCGTTTTCGTGATCGGCGCAGGGATCGGCTTCGGAATCGGCGCCATGTTCTGGTTCCTGGTATCCGGTGACGTGGAGCCGGGCGGCGCGGGACTGACGCTCAGCGGATGGAATCGATTCCAGATATTTGTCGGCTCGCTGATACCCGCGATTGTCATCGGCATCATCTTCCTGAGCTGGGAGCGTCGGTTGATGACCCTGAGCGCGGTGATCATTGGAGCGGCCCTCATGCTGTTTGGACTGCGGTACAGCGGGCTGCCGCTGGGCGTCCGCGAATGGACGCCCTTGCTCGCAGGCGCGGCAATTACCGCCGGCCTCTGGCTCGGCTTAAGGAGTAGGGATGACGAGCCGGACGAGCCGGATGAGCCTGATTACTCCTACTATCATTGACCACCACAATGCCCCCCCGCATCCTGCTGGGATCGACGAATCCCGCGAAGATTGACCGCCTCCGCGACTGCCTTGAAGGCCGGTTGTTCGATTTCATAACCGTCAATGAACTGCCGCCGCACGAGCCGCCGGAGGAAAAGGGCAGCACGCACCTGGAGATTGCCGAAGCAAAGGCCGTCGCGTGGGCGCAGATCAGCGGTGGACTGGCAATCGCTTCCGACGGCGGCATCGATATTCCCGCGCTGGGCCCGAACTGGGACAGCCTGCTGACACGGCGTGCGGCAGGGGAGGACGCTACAGATGAGGGACACATCGAGCATCTGCTAGCCCTGATGGCGCACCTGGAATCGGATGCGGATCGAGAAGCTACATGGAACGAAGCCCTTGCGATAGCCTCACCGTCCGGCATCGTGCAAACGTGGGAGGTGACGGGCCCGACAGGCGTCATACGGAATGAGCCATCCGCAAAGCGTATTGAGGGTTTCTGGCTGGCGGGTCTCTGGTATATCCCGGCCCTGGGCAAGACGTACACCGAACTCTCAATTGAGGAACTCAGGCCGGCACGAGACCCCTGGTTGCGGCTCGCGGCGGATGTGCAGGGGTGGCTTGCGGGCGGGGGATACGAGGGGCTGCGGGCACATCACACAACGTAATCTGTCCGCATGTCATTTGATTGGGCCAATGAGATTCAGATTCCCGCTTTCGCGGGAATGACGGAGGTGGGATTACTCTGGCAAGGCTGCTGAGTCTCCCCTGAGCGCCACCAGCCCCTCCCGCTCCAGTGCGGCCAGCAGTTCCCGCAGCCACTCTATGTGTTGGGCGGGGGTGTATTCATCTCTGACCTGAGGCCCGAGTTCATCCAATGGCATTGCACCGTTGGCGTGGTTGCGGAGGGTTTCCACGATGCGGCCGCGGTAGTAGCGTGTCGTGCCGATCCAGCCTTGCTGTGAGGGCCGAGGGCGCTCGGCGACCTTGAGCGACGGCAGCGTACTGGAAAGCTCTGCGTATTGGATTCGCGGCTCGTTTGCGCCATCAAAGAGCGGCTTTGCCGCGCAGAGGTCGTTCACGGGGCATTCGCCGCACCTGGGGCGACGAGTTGAGCAGACTGTCGCGCCGAGATCCATCAGGGCCTGGTGCCATGCCGATGCCCGCGCCCCGTCGCGCGGAACGGCGGCCTCCGACAACGTCCAACCCGCATCGGCGTCAACGCCACTTTGACCGGTTATCAGTCTGCCCAGCACACGGCGGATGTTGGTGTCCATCACGGGGATGGAGCGGTGAAAGGCGAAACACGCAATTGCCGCGGCGGTGTAGCGGCCTATACCG
>DAOUKW010000019.1:0-7437 GCA_034420915.1 Dehalococcoidia bacterium | reverse complement strand
CCTCGCGGTCGATCCATAAAGAGATTGCCTGACGCACGTCCGGGTCCTGCCACGGCCCCTCGCGCAGCACGTTGAACCCAAGGCGGAACATCCCGCCCTGCATCTCCCCGTAGAAGACCTCGTCCGCCCCCAGCTGCTCATCGATGGCCGCCTTGCGCTCCTGCGTCAGGTAGTGCCCCTCCCCCCGCGCCCCACCGTCGATACGCCCCGTCCGAAACGCCGCGTCCATCGCTGTCGGATTCGGCATGATCACGTAGTCGATGCCGTCTAGGTACGGCAGGTCACCGCCCGCGCCGCGCTCCCAATAATCATCATTCCGGACGACGCGGATCAGGCTGCCCGGCTCATACGTCTCCAGCCGGAACGGCCCTGTACCGACAACGCCGACGTCCAGCGGCCCGGCGCTGTACTCTCCGTTCTCGAACAGCGGCTCAAACACATGCTTCGGATGAGCGATGCGCAGGCGCGGATTGGCCAGCACGGACAGATAGTGCGGGTTCGGCTCCGCGAGCGTCACGCGCAGCCGGTTGAACTCCAGCACTTCAACCGACTCAATCTCGCCAAGCTCCCCACGGAAATAGGCGGGCGCGCGGACCGGGACGCCGTCCGATTCCCACCCGTTCGCCGCCAGATCGAACCAGAACTTGGCGTCCTCCGCCGTGAACGGCTCGCCGTCATGCCACGTCACGTCGCGGCGAATCGTGAACTCCCACTCGGTGAAGCCGGGATTTGCGAGCCAACTCGACGCGAGATCCGGGCAAGCAAGGTACATGTTCTCCCTGCACCGCCGCACCAGGTTGCCCGCGCCGAACAGCGCCCCGCCAACGTGATGCAGCGCGATGCTGGACGTCCGCATCGTGTCGAACGCCGCCGGCGGATCCCCCCGATTCGCCAGCGTCAACACCCCGCCGTACGTCGGCGTCTCCTCACCCGCAACCGGAGACGATTCTGACCGCGACTCTGGCGTCGCAGTGCCGCTGCCATTGCACCCAACCATCACGACACAACAGAGAACAAAAAGGACAAACAACCTCATCTACCCAGTATGAAGCCCCACCCGTCATTCCGGCGAAGGCCGGAATCCATCCCGTGGCCCGCAGGGCCACAATTCCCCTGTCATTCTGAGCGCAGCGTAGCGGAGCCGAAGAATCTAAAGCCGCAATTGCTCACCCATCGTCATTCCCGCGAAAGCGGGAATCTGAATCGCATTGTGGAGCCGGCCCCCATAACGCAGGCCAACCTGTCATTCTGAGCGCAGCGGAGCCGAAGAATCCAAAAACGAGGAACGCAACCAATCCCCGTAACGCAGTTACTATCCCGTACTCGTCTCGCGGATGCGCAGCATCAACTGGTCGCCGTCTTCCCATGGCGCGCTTGTGAGGCTCCATGTCCATGTGGCCGCCGTTTGGTCGACGGTCGCGTCCGAAACGTCCAGCGAGGTGTCGATAGACCCGTCCAACTTGATGAAATCCAACGTCTTCCCGGACAACGAGACATGGTCATCCAGCGTCAGGACGACCTCATCATCATCCTCATCCCACACGATGCTCTCAATCTCATACTCATCCCCGCCGACCGTGAACTCATCCGGATCGATAACCCCGGAGGAACCCGACGCCCCAACGCCTCCTCCTGTCAGGTCCACAGGATCAAAGAACGCCTCATGCAGCGTGCCGGTGGGAGCGGTGACGGTCACGAAGTGCTCTTTGCTCGTCCGCTCCTCCTCCGGCAGTGCGTCGCAGACGACGAGGTGTTTCTCCATGCGGATGAAGTAGAACCTGTACTCCCCCGCCGGAAGTGGACGCGCCAGGGACACCTCGCCAGGGTACTCCACGTCGAACAGATCCTCGTCCCGCCCGTCCAGCTGGAACATGCCCGCATACTTGCTCGAGACGGTCTCGCCATAGTCATCTACCCAAAAGTGCCAGAACTCGTAGGTGTGGAACCAGCTGCCCGCCGCCTGCCCGGACGCCAGCGCATGGTCGTACCGATCGTAGTCGTAGCCTTCGCCCTGGGCGGCGCGTTCTTCCTTGATTCGGCTTACCTTGTCCTCCCACCTGTACTTGGCCTGGACGCACTCCCGGTACTCCTCCGAGCCGTCCCCCTCCCCGACTTCCGCGTCCAGCTCTGCGATCTTTGTCTTCATTTCCGCCAGGCCGATGGTGGCGGCCTGCGACGCGCCCTGATCGCCCGACAGGGCCCGCGCCATCCCTGAAAGCACAGCCCCGCCCCCCGAGGGCGGCTCCTCAAGGAGGAAGCGCTGCGCCCCTCCACTGGGAGTATCCCCGCTAGATGCCCTCGCCTGGTCAGCTGGTACTGGTGTACTGGCAGACTCCGCCGGCAGCCACACCTTGTTGAGCGTGCTGGCTATAGTGTAGATTTCCTGTCCATAGGGATTGCGCAGAAACCAGAGGAGGTACCTGTCCGCCTGCCTGGTGCTTGGCACATGCGGATCGTCATCATGCAGGAATACAATCGCTTCCCGGGCGTCCCACCTTGTGTCCCTCTCTCCCAGGAAGTCCTCTGCGCCCGCGATCGCCTCCGCCCTGGTTGGAAAAAGCCCATACCAGTCAACTGCTATCGCCACAAGCTCGCTTCCACCGCTCCCCTTCAGGTACTCCAGCGCCTTGAATTTGAACTCCAGCGCGTTTGCGTACGAAGTGTCCCCTTGGCTGGGCCATCCGGAGAATTCCTCCACTACCTGGGCCGCGGATACCAGAGTCACCCTTGCTATGGCGTCACTCCGCACTATCCTCTCCTCCAGCGTAGTCGGGGGGAAGTAGGGGGGAGGGCCCCCATCAGACTCTCGCTGCAAGCCTACAGGCGCGCCCGGCAGTGGCGAATTCCTGTTCAGACTCATTGATCCGACATAGAGGACAGCGGCTGCCAACGCCAATGCCAGGACTATGAGGACTCCGGCAACGGAGTAGAGGCGTCGTCTTCGGCGTACCATTGCCAACATCGCTGCACTTCCTGTCACTGCCCTGACGAAGCCAGTCTACTCATCCCCTCTCCCTCTGGGAGAGAGTCAGGGCCGTAACGCAGTTACTCCAACGTTCGCAGTTGCGGGAACAGCACCACCTCGCGGATCGTCGTCTGTCCCGTCAGGATCATCACAATGCGGTCGATGCCCAGACCGAGCCCGCCCGCCGGCGGCATCCCGTGCTCTACGGCGGTGACGAAATCCTCATCCAGCCGGTCGAAGTCCTCGTCACGGAACTGTTCGCGGTTCTCTTCCTGCACCCGCAGCCGTGCCGCCTGCTCGATGGGGTCATTCAACTCCGTGAACGAGTTGGCAACCTCCATCCCGCCGATGAATCCCTCGAACCGCTCCACCAACCGCGCATCCCGCTCCGTCGCCTTGGCCAGCGGTGTCATCTCGATCGGGTAGTCGAGCAGGAACGTCGGTTGAATCAGTCGCGGCTCCACGAGATCCCCGATCAGCTTGTCCACCAGCTGCGGCCATGAGGAGTCTTCAGCGGGCGTCAGCCCTCGCTCGCGCATCGCGGCCCGCAGCCCGTCCGCGGTTCGCATCTCTTCGCTCAGCAGGTCGATCTCGCTCCATTCGCGGATCGCGTCAATCAATGGAAGCCGCCGCCACGGCGGCGTCAGGTCGATCTCCTGTCCGTCATACGTCACCGTCGACGTGCCATGTGTCAGCACCGTAAGGTGGTGAATCAGCGACTCCACCATCTCCATCACGTCCTCGTATGACGCATACGCCTCATACGACTCCATCGTCGTGAACTCGGGGTTGTGCGCCGCATCGATCCCCTCGTTGCGGAAGATGCGGCCAATCTCAAATACCTTCTCGAACCCGCCCACCAGCAGCTTCTTGAGGTTCAACTCCGTCGCGATGCGCAGGAACAGCTGCCGATCCAGCGCGTTGTGCCTCGTGACGAACGGCGCGGCCATCGCCCCTGCCGCCACCGGCACCAGCACCGGCGTCTCGGCCTCGATGAACCCTCGATCCTCCATGAACCGGCGAATCGCGGACACAACCGCGCTGCGAACAACAAAGATGTCTCTGATTTCGTCGTTCGCCATCAGGTCCAGGTAGCGCTGCCGATACCGCTGCTCGACGTTTCGCAGCCCGTGCCACTTCTCCGGCGGAGGGCGCAGCGCCTTGGCCAGCACGGAGTACGAGTCGGCCTGCACGGTGATTTCCTCCGTCCGCGTCCGATACAGCGTCCCGCTGACGCCCAGAAAATCGCCGAGATCGAGGTCTCGCAGAGCCTGGTAGTCGTCCGTGTCGAGCCGGTCTCGGGCGAAGCTGACCTGGATATCCCCGCTGCCGTCCCTCAGCGTGGCAAACGTCAGCCGCCCCATTCCGCGAATGGTCATCAGCCGCCCAACGACGGCGACGCTGTGCTGGGTCGTCTCATCCGCCTCAAACAGCGCCCGCGCCTCTGCGGACGTATGGGTCCGTTGCGTGCGGCGTGGATACGGGTCGACGCCCTGCTCGCGCAGCCGTTCCAGCTTGGCCAGCCGTGACTCAAAGTGGGCCTGCGCGGCCCGTGGCTCCTGTTCGCTACTCAACGGACACTATCGTGTAGCTAATCGTGCCGTTCGGAACTGAAACCTCCACCGTGTCGCCAACCTTGTGGCCGATCACGGCGCCGCCCACCGGGGACTCATTGGAGATGCGTCCATGCGCCACGTCCGCCTCCGTCGTGCCGACCAGCGTGTACGTGTCCTCTTCTCCACCCTCGTCCCGCACCCTGAACCGCGTGCCGATGGAGATTCGCCCGTCCTCGGCATGGTGCTCGTCGATGATGACGGGATTCTTGAGGATGGACTCAAGCTCGAGGATGCGGCCCTCCACGAACGCCTGCTCAGTCTTCGCGTCCTCGTAGTCCGCGTTCTCCTCCGTGCCGGTCAGCTCCTTGGCGCTGTGCAGCCGCTCAGTGATCTCGATACGGCGAACGTTGCGCAGATGGTCAAGCTCGCTTTCCAGCTTTGCGAGCCCTTCGTGGGTGAGGTACGTTTCTTTCTGCGCCATGGCGGTGACTCCTTCTCAAAAACCCGGTACTAGCGAAGGTCATATATTCCTCTGTCTAGTAGCTTTCCGCCCGCTCTCGCCGCTGTCATTCACGTGCCGATAAACCTCACCGCATAGTGGCCGCGGCTATTCCGGGCGGCGCGTCCGTTATACTCGCGGCCTGTTGCCCATGTCAACCACGATGCCCCAGTCGGGCCTCCGGTATGCGCAGCACGGAAATGAGGCTCGGCGCGCCGTCAATGTCGTGCGGAGCCAGCCGCGCCACCACCACCTCATCTCCCCCTTGGATGTACCCGCGTTCCCGTGCCTCGGACAGCATGTAATCCAGCATCATATCCGTGTCATCGTAATGTGTGCCCCACTGCGGCTGAACGGCGTGCAGTAGCGCCATGCGCCGGTACAGCGCGCGGCTGTCCGTGAACGCCAGCACCGGCGCGGTCGGACGCTCCAGCGACAGCATCCGCGGCATGTGATCGTCAGGTGAGAAGACGATGAGCGCAGACGCATCCAGGTCCGCCAGCAGGCTCACAACGGCCCGCACGATCTTCCTGTCCTGCCCGCCCGGCCCGCCGTCCGCAGACGCCCGTCGTGATACCTCCAGGTATTCGTCGCTCCATTCGGCCTCGCGGATAATCCGGTCCATTGTCTGCACGGATTCCACGGGATAGGCGCCGATCGACGTCTCCCCGCTCAGCATCACCGCGTCCGCCCCCTCGAGCACCGCGTTCGCCACGTCCGATGCCTCTGCGCGCGTGGGCCTGCGATTCCCGATCATTGACTCCAGCATTTGCGTCGCCACGATGACCGGCACTCGTTGCTGCGCGGCGCGATGCACCACCGACTTCTGGATAACGGGCACCCGCTCCGGCCCCAGGTCAACACCCAGGTCGCCCCGCGCCAGCATCACGCCGTCCGAGACGTCCATGATCGCGTCCAGGTTCTCAAGCGCTTCCGACCGTTCAATCTTGGCGATGATCGACATCTGCGGCGCTCCCAACGACCGCAGGGTGTCACGGGTGGCCTCGATCTCCTCCGGCGTTCGCACGAACGACAGGGCGACGTGGTCCACGCCCATCGTCACCCCCCGCGCAAGATCTTCTCTGTCCTTCTCCGTGGGTGAAGTGACGCTTACGTTAACATTCGGCGCGTTGATGCCCTTGCGTTCACCAAGCTCACCCCCGTGCACAACGACGGTATGGATATCCGTGTCGTCGCTCTGCACAACCTCCAGTTCCAGCACGCCGTCCGCAAGCAGAAGCCTGTCTCCCGGCCGAACGTCCTGCGGCAGTCGCGGATGATTCACCCACACCTTTTCATCAGTGCCGTCCGGCCACTCCTGCGTCGTCAACACGAACGGTTCGCCGTCCACCAGGATCACTGGCATGCCTCGCGCCAGCGTCCCAGTCCGCAGGCGTGGCCCCTGCAGGTCTTGCAGGATTCCCACGGCGCGGCCCATATCCTGCGCGATGCGGCGTATGAGGCGAACAACGGCCTCGTGCTCATCCGGCGTCCCGTGCGAGAAATTGAGCCGCGCCACGTCGACGCCGGACTCAATCAGCTGCCTCAGCGTCTCCTCATCGGACGTCGCCGGCCCAATTGTCGCGACAATCTTCGTGCGGCGAACATGACGCTCACGCCGGTCTGATGGGACGTTCATGTCCCTACAGATTGATAGAGAGGTCCAGCCCGATTGGACAATGATCCGAGCCCATCACGTCGGAAAGAATGAATGCGTTGGAAACGCGGTCCATCAACTCCTCGTTGACGAAGAAGTAATCGATCCTCCAACCAACGTTGCGATCACGAGCGCGGGTCATCTGGTCCCAATAGGAGTAGTGGCCGGTTTCGTCCGGCACGAACTTGCGGAACGTATCGACGTACCCGTTGCTGATCAGCTTGTCCATCCACTCCCGTTCTTCAGGTAGGAATCCGGACGTCTTCTGGTTCTCCTTCGGACGAGCTAGGTCGATCTCATGATGCGCCGTGTTCACGTCACCGCAGAAGATGATATTGAGGCCGGCCTTTCTCTCAGACTCGATGTGCTCAAGAAAGGCGTCGTAAAACTCCATCTTGTAGGCCAGCCGCTCCTTTGAAGAGCGCCCGTTGGGGAAATAGACGTTGTACAGGACAAATTCGCCGTAATCGAGCCTCAGCACGCGCCCCTCGTTGTCCCAGCTCCCATCGCCGAACGTTGTGGAAACATCTCTGGGCGCAGCCCTTGTGTAGACGGCAACCCCGGAATACCCCTTGCGCTCTGCGGAGGCGAAATGGGCCTCGTACCCCTCAACCTCCAGGATGGCCTTCGTAAGTTGGTCGGGTTGAGATTTCGTCTCCTGCATGCAGAGGATGTCCGGCGAGACATTCGACAGTATCGCCGGGAACTCACCCTTTCGATTAACTGCCCGCAGGCCGTTAACATTCCACGAAAGCAACGT
>DAOUKW010000018.1:0-3286 GCA_034420915.1 Dehalococcoidia bacterium | reverse complement strand
TAAACAACGGCAAGCAAGAGATGGATGCCGCGCCACCCGCCGACGTGCGGCATGAGTATCGGCACGAGGCCGATTGCCGCCAGCTGGCCGATACCGAAGCTCGCGACTGTTATGGAGTTCAGGGTGGCAATGCGGGGGCCGCTGAACCACTGCTGGATGAGCATCACCTCCGCCTGTGTCCTGGACACGAGCGCATACATGAACATCAACCTCGCCGCCAGCAGAATCCAGTAATTAGGCGCGATGCCCTGCAGCACCGCCGTGACGGTCATGCCAATGAGCGCCAGCAAAGTCACGAGGCGCGGGCTGAACCGTGACATCCAGATCGCAGACGGCAAAGAGAGGGTTGTCAGCGCGATAAAGAATGCCGAACCCAGGTATCCCTCCTGGACAGGGCTGATATTGAACTCATTGCGAATCTCCGGCAGGGTCAGCCCAATCAGAAAGATCATCACCGTGGACGTGCCGTCGACCGCCCAGAGGGCGGACATGACGACCCATCCGGTGCGACCGGTGGATGGCGTAGATAGCACGGCGGCCGGTGGGCCGCTCATCGAAGAGTCACGCAGGCTTGAACTTCACCAGCGTCCATTCAGGTGTGATGTCGTCGAAGACGGCAGTGACGCGCATGTTTACCTCAACATCGTGCGGCTCGATGCCGATGACGTTAGAGATCATGCGCGCGCCTTCATCAAGTTGGATGACCGCGTACACATAGGGCACATCCTCGTTGAATCGCGGGTCATTTGGCTGATAGACGATGGTAAAGGCGTGGACACGTCCGCGCCCCGACACGGGAGCCCACTCAAGGTCATCGGACAGACAGACAGGGCAGAGCTCGCGGGGGTAGAAGAAGAAACCATCATGCGTGCGGCATCGTTGGATCACCAACTCGTGCCGTTTCGTCGCCTCCCAAAACGGCTTGGTAAAGTCGCCCAGCGTCGTTCCGTGCAGTCCACCGGGGATCGGTAGGGGCTTTGTGTATTCAGTCGTCATCGCTGTATCTCACTCACTCGCGAAAGAGAATCCAGTCGCGATACTCTGTTTCCCTAGAGCGTGTCCTCGGACCCGAGGACCAGGGTGGCCATACTGGACACCGTGCCGCCTCAACCGTTCACCAGACAGAGATCGTTGCGTTCAACCTGTCTGACACCCCCGCGTCCCATGATTTGGCGCGTCGCCTCAATCACATGGCGGAACCCGCCGGCGTCGCCCGGTTGCCCGCACGACAGTTGGCCACCGTCCGTGTTGATCGGAAACTCGCCCTTGTAGGTGGTGTCCGTTGAGGCGAAGAAGGGACCGATATCGCCCTTGGGCACCAGTCCCGCATCTTCAAGGCAGACGGCATGCAGGATGGTGTAGCAGTCATAGAACTGGGCGAACTGGATATCAGACGGCCCGTACCCCGCCATGCCGAGTGCGATGGGCGCCGACCGGGTGACGACGGAGCGGGTCAGCCGTTCGCGCTGCCAACCTGACAGCGGATCACACGCGATGCCCGCGCCCAGGATGTAAACCGGCTTGTTCTTGAGCGATTTAGCTCTCTCAGCCGACGTGAGAATAATGGCTGAGCCGCCCGCGCAAGGCATGACGGATTCGAGCAGCCTGATCGGATAGTTGATGTACCGCGAATTGAGCACATCCTCAATGGTCAGCGGCTGTCCGCGGAACACCGCGTTTTCATTCTCCAGCGCATTGAAGCGCTGGTTGACGGAGATGTTGGCCAACTGCTCCTGTGTCGTGCCGTATTCGGCCATGTGGCGGGAATACATGAGGCCATAGCCCGTGTTGGCCGCGACGGCCGGGCCATAGGGGTCTTCAAATTCGGTTCTCAATCCGGGAGAAGGGGGGCTGCCCCACGGACTGCCCGCCTGGCGCGCCTCGGACAACGTCACAAGAACGGTGGTGGCGAGCCCGGAATAGATGGCCATCGCCGCCACGGATGTCGCTGTTGCGCCACTTGCGCCCATGGTGCTGACGCCCGTTACGAAGTTGGGGTTAAGACCCATGTATTCGCCGATGGGGGCGGGGTAGAAGCTACCACCCTCGACCACAAGGCCGTCGATTTCTTCCTTGCGGATACCGGCATCGGCCATGGCGTCGCGTGAGGCCTCCGCCATCAGACCCACAGCAGTGCGGCCCTCATACGTGCGCCGCGTCGGCATCTCCGCGAACCCCACAATTGCCGCGGCGCCTCGCATCGTCATGACTCACCCCCAATCCACATGATATTCACCATGCGCGTTGATGAGACTAGAGTTTACACTACGGAGGGGTTGGCGCGTACGGTTTAACCCGGGCATCGCTGAACTTTCGCACTACACGGGATACGGAGGATTCGACTGCATGATCAAGCTGACGGATGAGATGCGCGAGCACGTGAACTCAGCCCTGGAGAAGGGCTATCCATGCATTATTTCCACTGCATCAAAGGACGGCGAGCCGGGCCTGGGCTTTCGCGGCAGTCTAATGATCTGGGATGACGAGCACATCGCATGGTGGGAGCGGGGGCGGCGCAACCAGATGGGGAACATGGAGGAAAATCCCAGAGCAGCCGTCGTTTTCCGCAACAATGAACTCAACATCGGGTGGCGATTCTACGGCGAGGTCACGTTCCATCCAAAGGGCGACCCTCTCTGGGAGCAGGTGTGGGAGCGCGTGGTGGAGCCGGAGCAGGCGCGCGACCCCGAGAGAATCGGGACCGCCGTGCTGATGCGTGTTGACATCGTGCGGGGCATGATGCCGGAGGCCATCCAACAGCGGGACTGAGCTCCGACTGCCACTTTTTGCCCCACAAAGGATGCTAACGCGCGGCAAATCTTGCCGCTATCATTGAATAGGGATACTTGCGCGCCCGCGTTTTCAGTTCTCTGGGGCAAGGTACATGGCTCCGTCTGCCGAATTCGTTGATCTGATACAGATTCTCGGTGTCGCCACTGTCGCGGCAGTTGTCGCGACGTTGCTGCGTCAGCCGATTGTCGTGGCATTTATCTTCGTGGGCGTCTTCGTGGGTCCGGCCGGCATCGACCTTGTACCGTCGGACTCTGCGTTTGTTGACCTGTTTGGCCGTGTAGGCATTGCGCTGCTGCTCTTCGTCGTTGGTCTGAAGCTTGATCCGTCGCTCATCCGCACAGCCGGTTTCGTCGCCGTCATATCCGGCCTCGGGCAGGTAATCATCACGACCATCGTCGGATTCCTGATCACCATGGCTTTCGGTGTTGATCTCTTGTCAGCCTTCTACATCTCCCTCGCGCTGACGTTCTCAAGCACGGTTATCATCGTCAAG
>DAOUKW010000017.1:0-6334 GCA_034420915.1 Dehalococcoidia bacterium | reverse complement strand
TACTTTGCGATTTTCGGCATCCCCGGAGCCGTGGCCTATCGGGTGGTCAAGACACTTGCCGCGCGATGGAGCAGGCACGGCGACGACCCCCTTGCGGTGGCGGCCAAGCGTGTCGATAGCGCGGCAACCATCGCGCCGTCCGTGGCATCCGGTTTGTTTCTGGCCGCCGGCGCGCAGTTGACCTCGCAGCGCGGTCAGGAAGCGTGGCAAACGAGCCGCTCAGAGGCCGGCGCGCGCGGCAACGTGCTTGAGGGCGGCTGGGCAGAGGCAGCGATGGCGGGCGCGCTGGGCGTCAAGCTGGACGCCGAGCCGGAGGTCACCGGCTGGGAGAGCAATACCAACCCCGAGGGGCGCAATATCGAGAACGAGGACATAGAGCAGGCCCGCCAACTCTTCTGGATCGCCACCGCATGGGCCGTCGCCGCAACCCTGGCGGCAGTCATCCTCCGCGGATCTTTCTCAAGGAGACGGTAATCCGGTTGTCGGCCTTGTGCTTGCGATAGTCGGGTAGATCCCATTATGAAATTGCGGCACTTCTTATTGATGCTGGGCGTCGCATGTGTCGCTCTTGTTGCATGTTCTGAATTCTTCGCTCAACCAACCGCCACACCCGTCCCCACACCTACTCCGAAACCCAGTTTTGGTATCGCGGAGCTTCGGAACGTCTTCCAGAACCTTCCTGCAGGATATGTCGAGGTCGACCCTCGATCGAGGGAGTTAGGCAGTGCCAACTTCAACGACAGTTTCGGTATCCAGTTGGCATTCGTAGACAGGGAAGGACGGAGTAAGGGTTTCTCAGTTAGCCTTGGCATCCTGAATGCCGCCGAACAAGAGGAGTTTGACTATACCCTGGAAAAACGAATCGGTACTGCGGACGTAGATGTGATTCCCAGTGAGAAGTTTGGCCGAACAATCGGTTTATTTCGGCCTTATGGGTTAGGCATGACCGCACTCGGTATCCGGGATCTGGAATTGCCTGCCCGATCTGGAGACGAATTGCGAGAGTTGTTAATGTTTCGCCGCGGGGAAGTTGCGGTCGTTGTCCAGTTTGCTGAGCCAGCGTGGCCACATAATGTGTATCCCTGGTTGATCTCTGATGCAGAAGAGCTCATGAGAGAGATGTGGCAGGCACAATGTGGCGGCGTATACATTTGCTATGACAGTGAACCAGACTTTGTCACGGGTCCACAGGCCGCTAGGATGATTGACGAAGCAATAGTTCAGTTTTATGGCGACACACCTGTCGGCGAGTAACGATAGTCGGCTGCGCGATAGAGTTCCTGCCTTACAACTTGAAGCGATTGAATCATCATGACCAACAACGACCACAGCGATTCGGATCAAAAAATCAACATTACTCAGTCTGCCGTAGCTCGTGCTTGGGCAGATACCAAGGCATTCCTAGAAACATGGCCGTTCCGGATCATGGAGTTGGTGGTGCCCGTGCTGGTTGGATTGGCCGCTTTGGTGCTCTTAGTGCCTCAGGCCGTGGTGATTATCTTCCCTGCTGCCTGGCCATCATTCCGTTGCTTTCAGGCCTGTTCTTCTTGTTGACTGCGCCCCTAAAGCAGCGAGTTGAGGCTCGCAGGGAACTGGTGGCGGTCAGGGAGAGACTTCGTCCAAAACTCCGGATTACCAAAGTGAACAAGTCTTTCGATTCCGATTGGCAACTACAAGATGCAATGATTGATATCGAATCTCTTCGTGTAACAATCACAAATGGCTCAACAGCTAGGATTCGAGATTGTAGTGTCAGCCTGCTGGGTTTGCTGCCTAGAATACATCGCGTACCGAGGACTATAGGCAATGTCACCCGCTACACACCAAATGCATTTGATGGCTACCCTGATATCCCGTTCCCGATTGAGTTAGCTTGGGCTGACACTATACCCGGACAAATGCCCACCAAGAAGGACATTCCGCCCTTGGGTAGTGCTCAAATGAGTGTACTTAGTCATACTTCGGGAGGGTCTGATCCTGGTCTGACTATCGCTTTCTCATCTAAAGAGCAGCGAGCCCGGTATCGGATGCCAACTACCGAAGTCGTCCTTGCACTTCGGGTTGATAGCGATAGTTCGCTCCCTTGTTATTACATCATGCGTTATTTTCCTGGGAAGATCGATTGGTCTGGGGATACCTCTTTCGAGATTCTCTGCGAAGGAACCGATTTGCCAGACTTGGAACAATTCAGAATCAAAGAAGAAACAGAGACTCAGGATTCTCTAAACCACTAATCACTGGGAGCCCTCCTACCGCAGCACGCCCTTCTCTTCCAGTTCCGCTCGCCGTTCTGCCGACAAGGCCAGAACCTCGTTGAAGACGTAGTCGTTCTGCTGCCCCTTTGTCGGGCACGGCTGCCCCGCATTGCCGGGCGTATCCGGCAGATTGACGTCGATGCCCTGGTGCTCCATCAGGCCCGCATCCGCATGTTCAGCCGGAACTATGGCCGCCGGACGGCCCCGCAAGTGCGGATCGACGTACAGCGTCTCGCCGTTCGCGACGTACGTAGCAGGAACACCGGCCTGTTGCAGGATGCGCATCGCGACGCGCGGCGTGTACTGCCTCGTCCACTCGCCGATATGCGCGTCGAGTTCTTCCTTGTTGGCGATGCGCGCCTGCATCGTGGCGAATCGCTCGTCGCCGGCCCACCCCGGACCGCCTATCGCCCCAACAAACGCCTGCCACTGCTCCTCGGTGTGAACCTCGATCGCGCACCACTCATCGAACCCGATGCACGGATACACGCCGTGCGGCGCGTAGAACTCGCTGCGATTGCCCGCGGGCGGCGGGTTGTGGCCGTTGATCATGTAGTCCATGTAGGCGACGGTGAGCAGGTGTCCTCCGCCCTCCACCTGCGCGAGTTCGATGTACTGGCCCTCGCCCGTGCGGTCGCGGTACTCCAGCGCCGCCGCAACGGACAGCGCCCCGAAGATGCCCGCGATATAGTCCGGGAACGGCATCTTGATGCGCGTGTCCATTGGCGCGTCCGGATGTCCCCACAGATTCGTGATGCCGGAGACGCCCATGATCTGCTGGCCGTAGCAGAAATACGTGCTCAGCGGGCCTGAGTTCCCCATGCCGGGCATCGCCAGCATGATGACGTCCGGCTTGACCTTGATCAGCTCCTCATAGCCCACGTTCTGGCGATCCATAACGGTGGGCCTGAAATTCTCGATGACCGCATCGCTCTTGGCGGCCAGCTCCCGTATGAGCTGTTGACCCTCCGGAGTCCGCATATCGATGGTGGCGCTGATCTTGGCGCGATTCAGGTCCTGGAACGTCGTTTGCCCCGGAGCGCGATTGTCGTCCAGGTCTTCGGACTCAATCTTGATAACCTCTGCGCCGAAGAAGCCCAGGAACATCGTCGCCAACGGCCCCGCAAAAGCGCGTGTGAAGTCCACAACACGGATGCCGTCCAACGGCATGACGCCATTCGCCCCGCCCGCAACGGCAACAACTCCCTCCCCCCTTTGCGGGGGAGGGCTGGGGTGGGGGGGAGTCGCCCCCGCCGCCTCCAGTTCCGCCAGCACCTCCTCCGTGTGCTCTCCGAGCAGCGGCGCAGTGCGACTTGGCTGCCAAGGCGTCTTGCTGAACTTGAGCGGCGGCCCGGCCGTCTTGTACGGGCCAATGACGGGATGCTCCATCTCGATGAAGAACTCGCGCTCGCGGGCGTGCGCGCTGTCCGCGAACTCGCTGGGCGTCAGCACGGGCACTATCGGCATTCCGATGGCCTGGCCGCGCTCCGCGACATCATCGCGGTCGACGGTCTCCATGTACTCCTGGACGAACTGGTCGATCACCTCGCGGTTCTCCTGCCGCACCTCGCGCTCCCACCACATCTCGTCCGAGAGCACGGGGTGATTGCCCATGAGTTCCGTGGCCATGCGGGCGAAGTGGTGCCGCATGTAGATGGACAGGTTCACGTAGCCGTCGTCGCGCGTGCGGAATGTGTTGACCGCGCCGAACGCGGAATGGTGCCCCTCGCGGCGGGTGATCTGGTTGATATACGAATAGCGTGAGATATAGCTGTGCTGCGCCCAGAGGCTCGCCTCTTGCTGAGATACGTCCACGTGCTGGCCGTGGCCAATAACACGCCGCGCGCGGATAGCCAGCACCGCCCCATACGCCGCATGCATGCTCGCCAGTTGCGTAACCATCTCGAACGGGGCCATGACGGGTGGGCGGGTATCGTCGCCGTTCGCGAACATCATCCCGGCGCTCGCCTGCGCGATGAGATCGCCGCCCTCGAATCCGGCATGCGGGCCCGTCTGCCCGAAGGGCGTGATGGACACATAAACAAGGTTCGGATTCGTCGCTTTCAGGTCCTCATACCCCAAGCCAACGGATGCCATGTAGCCCGGTTTAAAATCCTCAACGAGAATGTCCGACCGGGCGGCCAGCTTGGCGATTGCTTCCCGATCCGACTCAGCATTGATGTCGAGCGTGACGCCCCGCTTGGACCGGTTGGCGTGGATGAAGCGCAGGCTGCGCTCCGGGTGCTCGATATTCCCCGCGAACGGCGGCAGCATCCGTGCCGGATCGCCGTCCGGCGCCTCCACCTTGATCACGTCCGCGCCCATATCCCCCAGCGCCCGCGCGCAATGCTGCGCGGTATAGGACGTCAGATCAAGAACGCGCAGACCGGAGAGGGGACCAGGGTGATTGGCGCCGTTGCTCATTCTCTCTCCAATCAGTACATGATGAGTTCGCGCGGGATGAGATTCTCCTCTTGCGGATCGACGGCCAGCCCAAACTCCTCAAGCGTGAGCGCGCCGAGAAGATACGGGCCGTCATCAGCGCCAAACGCAACATACGTTATCTGGCTCTGGTCCCGTATGGTCAGGATCGCGTACCCCCAATCCCGCTCGATTCTGCTGCCATCAGCAATCACGAACTGCCTCTTGCCAACCGGTTCAACGCCAACCTGGCGCAGCAGTGACTCAGGCAGCGTTGTCATAAACGCCCCGGTGTCCACAATGGCGTCGATATCCAGCGAGCCCTCACCGTTCAGGTTCGCCAATCGGATTGGCCATGCGAACGTACTCACAAAAATCGTCCCTTCAATGGGCGCGTCTCTCCTTCAACCTATTGTATGCCACCTGCTGGCCGATTCGCGGAGCGTCGCTCTTCCCGTCATTCCGGCGAAAGCCGGAATCCATCTGGACTCCCGTCATTCTGCATCTTTGTCCAATGCGTCTGAAAGGGAAATTCCATAATTGGATTCCCACCAACTCTCGTCAACGGTCGTCTGCTCGACCATCTCAACCTTTACACCAAGTTTGAGTTCTTTGAGTTTATCCAGAAGCGCGTCACCGTCAACCAAGTCAATGACACTTGCGCCCTCCTGCGCTACACGACGGGCCTGTGGAGTAAACGTGCCGGTTGTAATCAGCAGACCTCGTTCCCCTGGTCTCCTTAAGGAACCTCGGAGTTTTTGTACCTCAGGGGCGCCAACGCTCCCTTGGTACCTCTTGCACTGGATGGCTATCGGAATGCTAATCAATCCCTGAATATGAAGAGTTCCAAAGCCATCGATTCCGCCATCTCCAGTCTTTTGAGTCACTACGATTTCAGAGAAACCCGCCTCTCTTAACATCCGCAAGCAAAGACGCTCGAATTCATATGGGTCTATCGTCAGAAGGATTTGCAGTAGCTCCGCCTTCCATGACGAGTCAGTTGGAGCCTCATCATCTTCTTCGACATCCAGCTGGGCTGTTGGTTCCTGCTCGAGTGCGTGCTTTTCTTTCTGGATGGCTTGTCTAGCTTCTCTAAGGATTTTGTCTGGATCAGTGACGTCCCCAATTTGTGCCCGATTCGTTACCGCCCAAACTCCTCTGCCTCTACTCTCAATGTATCCGGCCTTTGTAAGGTCAACTTTCGCCCAAGCGAGTCGATTGCGAAGGCGTGGAACACCGCTAGCAACCCTTTCCTCGAGAATATCGTCCGGCAGATCGAACGCCTCAATAATGCCGGTCTCTATTTCAGGGTTGGTTGCGCTTCCTCCATGTCTCTGAAGTAACTCAAGAATTGGCCTGAAGAACTGCTTGTATTGAGGAACGCGGCCTTGGTTGTGGCCATCTTGTGAACTCATTCGGTTATAGCCCTGCAATTCCAATGTAGTAGGGCTGCCGCACAAACGAGTGCGGCAGCCCCGAACGACTGATTCTGCTCGATTGCCTTACGGCGCCCGGCTCGGCCTCGCCATCTGCTCCTGCGCGACCTTGTCCTCCTCGATGAACCGATCGTTCATGTACTGGAAGCCCGCGCGCATCCCCTGCTCTGCCGTTATGCGGTTCACGTCCTGCAGGCCGCGCGGCAGCTCCTCCGGCGACGA
>DAOUKW010000016.1:0-8955 GCA_034420915.1 Dehalococcoidia bacterium | reverse complement strand
TCCTGCAGCGCGTACGCTCGCAGCTTGTTGTGCAGACCCACGCCGCGGCCCTCCTGCCTCATGTACAGGAACACGCCGGAGCCCTCCGCGGCGATGTGCTCCAGAGCCAGGTCAACCTGCTCGCCGCAGTCGCACCGCATTGAACTGAACACATCGCCAGTCACGCATTCGCTGTGGACGCGTGTGAGCACAGGCTCACCGGAATTGATGTCGCCCATTACCAGCGCAACATGCTCTTTGGCGTCAATGGAGCTCGAATACCCGTATGCGCGGAACACGCCGTGCCGTGTTGGAAGGTCCGCCACGCCGCGCCGCTCCACCATCGTCTCTCGTTGGCGACGGTACTCGATGATCTGCGCGATGGTGATGATTGGGATGTCCCACTTGGCCGACAGAATCTCCAGCTGCGGCATCCGCGCCATTGTGCCGTCCTCGTTCATGATTTCACAGATCACGCCCGCCGGGTACAGGCCTGCTGCCCGGGCAAGGTCGATCACCGCTTCAGTGTGGCCCGTGCGCACAAGCACGCCGCCCTCGCGGTAGCGAAGCGGGAACATATGGCCCGGGCGCATCAGGTCCCCTGACCGCGTCTCCGGATGCACGAGAGCGCGGATGGTTGTCGAACGGTCACCTGCCGAAATGCCCGTCGTTACGCCCGCCTTGGCGTCCACCGACTCCGTGAACGCGGTGGAGAGCGGCGTGGTGTTCTTCTGCGCCATCATGGGGATTCCCAGCTCGTCCAGCCGCTCACCGAGAAGAGGCACGCAGATCAAGCCGCGGGCGTGCATCGCCATGAAGTTGACCTTCTCCGGCGTTACCAGGTCCGCCGCGATGGCGAGATCCCCTTCGTTCTCCCGCTCCGCATCGTCGACAATGATCACAAATTCGCCCCGCCGCATCCGCGCGGCAGCGCCCTCAACGTCAGTAATGCTCATGCGCCTGCCTCCACGCCCTCACTCAGGGCGCTTATCCCCTCGCGGTCGCCCTGCAGCAGCCTCTCCGCGTACTTGGCAAAGATATCCGTCTCAAGATTGACCGGCATCCCCACGTATGCCTCGCCCAGGTCCGTGTTCTCATACGTGTGCCGCACCAGCGACACGGTGAACGATTCGTCATCCAGCCCCATGACCGTCAGGCTGATGCCGTTCACTGCGATGAACGCCTTCTCCACAAGGTAGCGCATGACCTCCGGCGGCGCGGATATCCGCACCAGCCGCGCGTCTGCCTCCGGAGTGATTTCCGCCACCGTGCCCGTGCCGTCCACGTGCCCTTGTACCAGGTGACCGCCCAAACGACTGTTGAACGTGACGGCGCGCTCCAGGTTGATGGGGCTGCCCGGCTTGAGCACGTTCATCGCTGTCCGCCGCAGCGTCTCCGGCATCACGTCAAAGCTCACACGTCCGTCCGTCATGTCAGTCACCGTCAGGCACGCGCCATTGACGGACAGGCTGTCACCGATGCGCGTGTCGCCCAACGTCACGTCGGCCTCGACAATCAGGCCGCCCTCCCCGATGGCGAGAATCCGACCCACCTCTTCAACAATCCCTGTGAACATTTCTCCTCAACCTACCCCTATGGGATGCCCCTGATTATACGCCCGCGCGGGTCAGTCCGCGCCGCCCTGCCAATACCGCAGGATGCCGCGCACAACGATATCCTCTCCCACGCGGTCAATGTCCATCCTCACGAATCGATGCGCGTCCCTCACGAGTTCCACGCCGTCGCCCCCCACCGGCCCCGGCGCATCACCTCCGCCGACGATTACCGGAGCCACGGAAATCTCTGCCTGATCGACAAGTCCCTCATCGAAGAACGCGCCAAGCAGCTGCTCGCCGGCCTCCGTCATCACCTGCACCGCGCCGAGACGCCCCAGGTGCTGCAGCAGCGCAGTCAAGCCCACGCGGCCATGCTCTGCGGGAAAGGCCGCTGTCGTTACGTTGTCCCCCAGGTCATGGAAGGGCTCGCACGCTGCCGCGGACGCCGTCGCGACCAATGTCTTGCCCGGCTCGTTGAACAGCTGGGCCGTGGGTGGCGTGCGACCGTTGCTATCAGCGATGACACGCAACGGTTGACCGGGTAAGGGATTGCCGTCGGCGTCACGCGCCGTCAACTGCGGGTCATCGGAAATCACTGTCCCTGCCGCCGTGATGATCGCGTCCACGTGTGAGCGCAGTTCGTGGACGCGGGCGCGTGCCGCCTCCCCGGTGATCCAGCGTGAATCGCCCGTCCGACTTGCAATCTTGCCGTCGAGACTCATCGCGTACTTGGCGATGACGAGCGGCATGCCCGTTTCCTCGCGCTTGAAATATCCCTGGAAGTGAAGCGTCGCTTCCTCTGCGCAATCACCGACGCGTGTCGAGATGCCGCTCTCCTCCAACAGCCGCCGCCCGGATCCGTTCACGGGAGGGTGCGGATCCAGCACTGCAATCTCCACCGCCCCCAGCCCCGCGGCGATCATCGCCTCCGCGCATGGCGGCGTCCGGCCATGGTGTGAGCACGGCTCCAGCGTGGTGTACATCGTTGCGCCGCGCGCCCGTTCTCCGGCCTGTTCCAGCGCGACAATCTCGGCGTGCGGCCCGCCGGGCGGCTGCGTGAAGCCCTCTCCAACGATTTCACCGTTGCGCACGATAACTGCGCCGACTGCAGGATTGGGACTTGAGAACCCGAGCGCCTGCCGTCCCAGTTCCAGGGCGCGAGCCATGGGCGTAGCAGCCCCGTTTGTCACTGTCGAGCCTGGAAATCGCGGAACGCCCGGCTCGGCGTCGGTTCAGATTGCCCCTGGTACTTGCTGCCGAGCCGCTCGGAGCCGTAGGGCCGCTCCGCTGGCCCGGACAGCCGCGTAAAGGAGATCTGGCCGATGGGCATTCCGCTGTACAAGGTGATGGGTAGATTGTTCACGTTGCTCAGTTCAAGTGTCAGACGACCGCGCCAGCCGGGGTCCACGTACCCCGCCGTGGAGTGGATCAGCAGCCCAATGCGCCCGAGAGAGCTCTTGCCTTCCAAACGCGCCACAAGGTCGTCCGGCAGGCCAATATCCTCCACTGTGCTGCCCAGCACGAACTCGCCGGGGTGCAGGATGAACGGTGCGTCGTCGCGTATATCCACCATCTCCGTCAGATCGCTCACATCTTCCCGGATATCAATATAGGGCCGGCGGGAGTTGCGAAAGACGAGAACCTTGTCACTCAGATGCACGTCGACACTTGCCGGTTGCACGTCCCCTAAGTCCAGCGGGTCGATGATGATGCGACCGTTCTTGATCTCTGCGTGGATCTCGCCGTCATTGAGGACCATTGATGGCCCCTCCCCCGAATACAACTACAGTGCAAACACTATAGCGCACCAAACACCGTATCGTGTCACCCACCGTCATTCCCGTGCTTGACACGGGAATCCAGTGCGGCGCGTAGCGCCGCCCACCCGTTCACCCTGAGCCTGTCGAAGGGTGAACCTCACCCAATCTCATACCCGACACGCACATAGATGACAATATCATTTTCACCTGCCAGGATCGGCGTGGACGCCGCCTCGTCATCCGCGAACATGGCAGTGGTCCGCGCCATCTCCGGTGTGTCCTGTCCAATCGGCGCAGCCCCGGACTCGGAGACGAAGAACACCTCACCCAGCTCCGCGCCCGCCAGCGACGCCAACTGCCCGGCCTGCTCCCGTGCCGCCTCCATTGCTAGCCTGCGCGCCTCGCGCTCAGCGTCCTCCGTGTCGTCCACGGAGAATGACAGCCCGTCCACACGGGCGTTGTCCCCGCCGGCCTGCACCGCGCCGTCAATCACATCCGCAATGGTGCCCAGTGTCCGGACAGTTGCGCGAACCGTGTTCGTCACCGTGAAACCCACCATCTCGCTGCGGCGGAGCGTGTCATTCCACTCATAGCGCGGCGAGACGTTGAACGTCAGCGTCTGGATATCGTCCTCGTCGATTCCGGCGGCCGTCAGGCTGTCGACGACCGCCTGCATGGAGGCTGCGGCCTCGGACATCGCCTCGCCCACCGTCTCGTCACTGGTCTCCACGCCGATCCGCAGCGTCGCGATATCCGGCGTCACGGACACCCGCCCCGCCCCCGTCACCCAGATCCCGTCCGTTGACCGGTCCAGGACCACGGTGCTCCTATAGTCGTCATCGTATTCAGAATCATCGTCATCCGTGTCGCACGCCGCAGACACCGCCACCGCTGCGGCCAGCAGAACAAGAACCAGTGCTGCCGGCACGCGGATTCCCTGGAAGATATGGTTGAAAGTCATCAGGCTTCCCCCTCGCGCTATCATTCCGCGCCCCTCAGCGCGCTGCCTCTTCATGATGCAGGAAACGCTCCGCCCGCGCAGCGAGATAGCACCCTCCCTGTCATTCCGAGCGCAGCCGAGGAATCTAAAGGACTCATTTAGCAGGCACGCCGGAACGCGGCAAGCCTACTTCTTCTTGCTACAAGGCAGGAGCGCGAACTTAAGCCGTAGCGCAGCTACCCGTTCGCCCTGAGCCTGTCGAAGGGTGAACGGGGCATAACAACGCCGAAACGATAAAATGGACGAACGCCCATGAGATACGTGCCGGTAACTCCCACCGATGACCCGCAGGATGACTACCTGCCGGAGGGAGTCCTTGCGCTCCCGGATGAGCACCCCGTCCGCCGGTCCCTTCTGGACATAGCGGAAACCCTGGGCCTTGCCGTGCTCCTCTTTCTCGTGGTGCAGTCGCTCGTCCAGAACTACGTCGTCACCGGCGGCAGCATGGCGCCATCCATCGACGACAATGAACTCATCATCGTCAACAAGGCCGTCTACTTCAGCCTCGATCGGGATAGCGTGGATAACCTGGTGCCGTTTTTCGATCTGCCGGACGGCGACGACGTCTACCTGTTCCACCCGCCTGAGAGGGGCGAAGTGATCGTCCTCAACTCACCGGAAGGTGACAACCTCGACCTCATCAAGCGCATCATCGGCCTCCCGGGAGACACCATCGAGTTTGACAACCGCGGCGGCCCGATTCGTGTCAACGGCGTGGAGATTGAGGAAACATGGCTGCCCGATGACCAACGGACGAGGGGACAGGACGTTACCCTCGGCGAAGACGAGTACTTTGTCATGGGCGACAACCGCCGCTCAAGCCAGGATTCCCGTCAGTGGGGAACGATCGGGCGCGATGAGATTGTCGGCAAAGCCCTGCTGACATACTGGCCGCCGGAGAAGATCGGCCCCTCCCCCCACCAAACAGAGGCCTACGCCGCCGCCTGACCTCTCCCCGTATCATAGATGGACGTGCGGGCCGTTAGCTCAATCGGCAGAGCAGGGGACTTTTAATCCCAAGGTTCCGGGTTCGACCCCCGGGCGGCCCATATCCCCGTACCAACCGGCCTCGAATCGCTGTCGCAAACAACAAGACGTGGGAGGGGCGGAACCGCCCCTCCCACGTCTTCACACTGTCTCTCCGGTCAGCGTTCCGGTATCAAACCGGTGGGTGTTGTGAGATTCCTTTAGGGAATCCAGGCCCTCCACACTGACTCATTGGCATCAACCCACTCTTGTGCGGCTGCGCGCACCGTCAGGTCGTTCTCAGCCAGGTTCAGCACAATCTCGTTCTGCTGTGCGTTGGTCATCTGGAAGTTGGAGAGGAACTCGTACGCCTCCGGGAACTCATCCTGAAGACCGGGCCAGATCAGCTTGGCAACGGGATCGGGTGGGTAGCCGCAGTCATACCTCTCGCCGTCTGGATAGCAATCTGAGGTCCATTCCGGCATCTCAATCTGGATGAGGTTGTACTTGGCGTGTGCCCAGTGGGGTTCCCAAAGGTACGTCATGACTGGGTCGCCTCGCTGGAATGCGGCGTCCAACTCGGCAAGCGCCGCGCCCTCAGACCCGGCGAATACCACCTGGAAGTCGACACCAAATGCCTCAAGACGCTCCTCGGGTCTCGTGTCCCACGCCGGAGTGAATTCAAGGAGTCTCCCGCTTGTTCCTGTATCACTCGTTGCAAAGACAGACTTGTACTGATTCATATCGTCAACGGTTTGGAGGTCGGGGGCAACGGCCTCGATGCCGCGCTCCGCGTCGCCGTTGATAACGTAGGACGGCACATACCAGCCACCTGTGCCGGTAATGCCAACCGGACCCATGCGGTCCACCGTGGCCTCGTCAGAGTCTACGTATTCGGTAAGAAGATCAGCACTGTATGACGGCCAGTTGCAGCAAACGAAGTGGAAGTCGCCATTTTCGAGCCCAAGGAAGAGGGGCGCCGAATCGGCGGGCGCGAACTTGGTCGCGACTGTGTGACCCATCTCTTGCTCCAACAGGATCTGCGCCACGGCCGTCACAACAAGCTGACCGTTCCAATCCTGGTCGACGAGATAGAGGGTCCCCATCTCGTCCATCTCATCCGTCTCTGCATCGTCTGCCTGTTCACATGCCAGACCTGCCGCGAGGGCGACGGTCAACAGCAGTGCCAACGGGATAGCTATCCAGGCCTTTCTCAGTTTCTTCATTATTTCTCCCTTGTCTGATAGTGGCGCGACAGGCAACCATGGTGGGTTGCCTCGTTCCGGTTGGTCACATACACATTCCTCCTTACCGGGATTGTGGGCCTAGCCTTATCTCAATGCCCCGGCTGTCATCGCAGCCCGCTGCTTTCCTTGAGTCATTCGATCAAGAACCATCGCCATGAAGACGATCGTCATGCCTGCAATCAGGCCGTCGCCCATCTCCAGCCGAATGGAGGTGATGAAGACTATTTGTCCCAGGCCGCCCCCGCCCACCAATCCGGCAATGATCACCATTGCCAGCACCATGATGATGGTCTGATTGACGCCCATCATGATTGTCGGCAGTGCCAACGGTATCTTGACCTGGAGCATCGTCTGGAGCGCTGTCGACCCATGAGACAGGGCCGTCTCGATTGCCTGGGCCGGAACCTCCTTGATTCCCAGGGACGTCATCCGAATCACCGGAGGCAGCGCATACACCGATGTGGCGATGATGCCTACCAGCGGCCCAATACCCCAGAGCATGATCACGGGTATCAGGTACACGAAGATCGGCATGGTCTGCATCGTGTCCATGATGGGGCGCAGCATCGACTCGAACGTCCTGCTCTGCGAAGCAAGAGCGCCAAGTATGACACCCACGACTACGGTGAACACTCCCGCTGTCAGCACCTGGCTCAGTGTCTCAACGGTCACGTCCCACAGCCCGCCGACGCCCGCGAACACAAGCCCCAACACCGCGAGCAGGGCCACACGCCATCCCGCGGCGAAGTAAGCGGCGACGGCCGCAATCACCATCAGCGCGGGCCAGGGAAGCCAAAGTAAGAACGTATTAACGGGCGCGAAACCGATCTCGCGGAACAGGACGTCACGGCTCCAGCTGGTGGCAAAGTGAATGTGTACGGCCATCCAATCAACCACCATGTTGATCTGATTCGTCAGTGAGAAGGTGAGCTCTTCAGGGAAGTCTCTCAGTGGCGCAATGAACGTGCCAAGCAGGGCCAGAAGTCCCAGGATCGCGATTGCCAGTACGTTCCGCCCCGGTATCCTTCGGAGCGCCCGGGTATTTGACCCGTCTGCGGTGGAATTGCCGGCGGAATTCGGAGTGCCGCTTTTGGGACCGGACTGTGCAAGAGCGTAACTGAACCTGTCCAGGATGATGGCCAACAGCACGATGGCGATGCCGCTCTGCAGCCCATCCCCGGCGTCCACCTCCCGCAATGACAGCCAGACATCCCGGCCGAGTCCCTCTACGCCGACCAGCGCGGTAATGATTACCATGGCGACCGCCATCATGATGGTCTGGTTGACGCCCATCATGATTGAACTCTTGGCCAACGGAATCTGAACGTGAAATAATGTCTGGGTGGGTGTCGATCCATGAGACTGGGCTGTTTCGACAACTGCTTGGGGAACCTGGCGGATACCAAGGTTGGTCAGCCTGATGACGGGCGCAATTGAGTACACCACAGTCAGGAAAACGCCCTGCGCGCCGGCCACCCCAAACAGGACCAGCGCCGGGATGAGGTACACGAAGGCGGGCAGGACCTGCATCGTGTCCAGAAGCGGGCGGACCATTGCTTCAAATCGATTGCTGAAAGCCGCCAATATGCCGATGGGCACCCCAATCCCGACGGCGATGAGCACGGAAACCCCCACCATGCTCAGGGTGACCATTGCGGAGTCCCAGAACCCAATCAGACCGGTGAACAACGCGGCCAGACCGCTGAACGCTCCTAACCATTTGCCGCCGAGCCTGAACCCCACAAGTGAAACTCCCGCCACGACAAGCGGCCACGGGAGCCAGAGCAATAGGGCGTCGATTCCGGCAATGCCCGCGTCAAGCACGCTGGCGATAGGATTGAAGAACCAGGCGAAACTGTCGCCGACCCAATCAAAAGCCGTGTCAATCGCCCCTTGGAGGGGCAATTCCCAGCTCTTGGGCCAGTCGCCAAAGTCGGTATTTGCGTTGTTCGTTGCCAGCGTAAAGGCGAAGAGATAGGTGGCCGCAGCAATTGCGGCCCACAAGACCCACTTGAATCGGGACTCGCGGATAGAGCGAAGTTGCAGAGTCTCCGCGCGAATCACACGACACCCTCGCCGCTTACCAGGGCGGCCATAGCCTCAGTGCGGGTTATGGTGCCGATGCATCGCCCGTCGTCCAGGACGGCGATGGGCGCGTCATTGTCGATGACGAGAGGAATGAGCCGCTCGAGACGGGTATCCGCTTCCGTAACCGGGCAGGAGTCTTGCATCGTGGATGCCACGCTGGTGTGCGCTGCCGCGCCATTTCCTGGTACATCATCCAGGTGCACGGTTCCGAGGAAGCGGCCTTCATTGTCGACCACCACCGCGCATTCGCATTCCTGTGAGTTCATTGTGTTAATCAGGTCAGCCAGCGATTGATCCGCCGTCGCGTAGACAGAGGGCTCGGTCATCACGGAACGGGCGGTGTGCACCTTTGAACGCGG
>DAOUKW010000015.1:0-6618 GCA_034420915.1 Dehalococcoidia bacterium | reverse complement strand
GATTCCCAGATGGACGGTGAACCGCTCCGGGTGGTCGCCACGTCCAATATCGTCGCCGATTGGGTCAGGAACATCGGCGGTGACCGTGTTGAGGTGACAAGCCTCCTCCCGGTCGGCGGTGACCCGCATACCTACCAGCCCGGGGCGCGCGACGTGGCAAACATGGTTGACGCAGATCTCGTCCTGACGGTTGGTCTTGAGTTGGAGGGCGGCTGGCTTGAGGAGCTCATCCACAACGCCAGCGCGGACGAATCGCGCATCGTCGCCCTTGGCGAATTAATCGATCCGATTCCATTCGCGGAAACGGGCGGTCATCACGCGGCTGACCCGGACCACGAAGACGAAGATCACGACGAGGACATGGACGAAGACGAGGACCACGAGGAAGACGAAGACCACGACGAGGACGAGGACCACGAGGAAGAAGACGAGGACCACGAGGAAGACGAAGATCACGATGAGGACGAGGATCACGGCGAAGAAGAGGAACATGGCCACGGAGAGCTTGACCCTCACTTCTGGTTTGACCCCGGCCGCGTAAGGGTTGCCGTCATTGAAATCGCCACTCGTCTGGCCACGATGGATCCGGCCGGTGTGGAGACCTACACCGCTAATGCCACCGCCTACGTGGCCCAGTTGGAGGAACTCCACACGTGGACCGTCGAGCAGCTCAGTGGGCTTCCCAACGAGCGTCGAATCCTCGTGACGTCACACGACAGCCTCAGCTACTTTGCAGTCGTCTACGGCTTCGAGGTTGTAGGAACGGTGATTCCCAGCGGAACGACGGAAACGGAATCATCCGCGGAGCAGCTTGCCGAGCTGATCGAGATAGTTGAGCACGAGGGAGTTCCGGCCATCTTCGGAGAGACGACCGTTTCTGAACGCATCGCGCGGGCGGTTGCCGAGGAGACAGGCGCGGGATTCTACAGCCTCTACTCCGGCTCCCTTGGCGCAGCGGGTAGTGGCGCGGACACGTACCTCACCATGGTTCGAAGCAACGTTGAACTCATTGCGGAGGCGCTGAGCTAGAAAACACAACTTCAAGGGAATCCTCCCCGAGTGAGAGGGGTCGGTGGTCTGCCTTGGCCGCCGACCCCTCGTTGGCAATGAGCGTTGTTGCCCTTCCCGTGTGGATATAGTGGAGAAAGTGACTCGCTGTGGAGTGGGCGGGAGGATCGAATGACGTCCGGAGAAACGGTCCGGGGCTTGATGGAGAGAACGACGGTGGAAGCCCTTGCCGATTCCCGCATTCGCAGCCTTCTGAACGGCACGATGCCCCGCGACGACATGCAAGCGTTCTTCCACAGATTTCTTGTCACTCATCTGAATTCTGTGCAGATTCTTGCATTCCTCACGTCCGTAGCCCCGCCGCAGGTTATGGAGGCAGTCAAAGAGAACCTGCTTGAAGAAATGGGCTTTGAGGAGAGTGAGAAATCGCATCCGGAGCTCGTAGAGGAACTGGCGCGCGGACTCGGCTACTCGGAGCAGGATCTGATTCGCGTACACGCGGAGGCGGATGAGGCTCGCAGAGCATTCATCTCTGCCCCCGTTTCGTATCCCACCATGCGGGAGTTTGGCCTTGCCGTCCTGCTGGAAAACGTCGCCTTTGAGTACTTTCTCTCGCGCTTCAGCGATGGCATGGCGGGGGCGCTCACCACGCACTATGGGCTTACACCGGAGGCCGTGACGTGGTTCACACTGCACGGCGAGGTTGACATTCGCCACGCCGAAGAGGGACAGGGGGCCATCCTTGGCTATGCCTCTCACTATCGATTCTCTCCTGAGGAGTTTGAGCAGATTGCCCGGCGGACATTTGCGGAGAATGTGGTGTTGAATCGCTACTTCCCGCCCGAATCCGATGCCTCGTCGCGTCACGGCACAAGCGCGATACGCGCCATTGATATCCTGCCGCTCCACATCCCGTTCCAACAGGCATTCACGCATTCCACCATGAGCCGTGCGGAGAGTGATGCAATTGTTGTGCGCGTTCATGGCGCCGACGGTGTGATCGGTTACGGCGAATGCCTGCCGCGTCCCTATGTCACGGGGGAGGACGTTGATGGTGTAGTGCGGACTCTTCGAGATGACCTGGCGCCACGGGCGTTTGGTCTGACTCTTGATTCCGGCTCCGCCGCCGTGCCGCAGATTGACGGGTTTCTCACGGAATGGAAACGGAACCGCCCGACGTCCGTTGGTATCGTCGCCTGGAATGCCACCGCCTGCGCGTTGGAGCTCGCGCTTCTTGACTGGGCGTTCAAGCGAGCAGGGCAGTCCGTCATGACATGGCTGCCGCCCGCCCGCTCCAACGTGATCTATACGGGCGTCATTGATGCCGCAGACCCAGATGCCGCGGCGCAGACGGCACGCCGTTTTGCGCAGGCCGGGATGAGCTCCGTCAAGGTAAAGGTCGGCATCGATGATGACGCCGCGCGTTTGCGGGCTGTTCGAGAGGCTGTTGGCGATGAGGTCGAGATCCGTGTAGATGCCAACGGAGTATGGTCTGCCGATGCGGCTGTCGCCGCTCTCAACGCGCTCACGACATACGACATTGTTGCCGTTGAGCAGCCGGTGACCGCTGCAGACCTCGACGGGATGCGCCAGGTTCGGGAGCAGACGGGCCTCCGTGTTATCGCGGATGAATCACTCGTAACGGAGGACAACGCCGCGGCGCTCATCGCCGCCAACGCCTGTGACGTGTTCAATATCCGCGTTTCCAAGTGCGGCGGGCTGATTGCCTCGGCTCGCATCGCCCAGATGGCTGCTGAGGCGGGAATCGGCGCGCAGATCGGCGCGCAGGTTGGCGAGACATCATTGCTTTCGGCAGCGGGGCGCGCGTTGGCCGCCCACGTTCCCTCGCTTGAGTATCTTGAAGGGTCGTTAGGAACGTATCTATTGAGCGAGGACATCGCATTTGAACCGGTCATGTTCGGTTACGGAGGCCGGGCGGAATTGCTGCCGCGCCCGGGACTTGGGGTTGCAGTGAACGAGGATGTGCTGGAACGCCTGGCTCAAGAAACGATAAGCATCGAATCGTAAGGACGCTCATGTCCGTTGTTTCTCGACTCCTCCGCCTGCAGGGCCGCATGGCCTGGAGATCCTTTGACCGGGCGACGCGTGACCCTGATGCCGTTCAACTCCGCTTGTTGCAGCGCATCTTGGATGACAACGTAAACAGCGCGTTTGGGCGCGAGCACGGCTTTGCGTCGATTAGCGGCTTCAAAGAGTACCGGGAAGCCGGTCAGGTTGGCGACTATGAAGCCGTCCGACCCTGGGTGGACCGCATCATGGCGGGCGAGCGCCGTGTCCTCACACATGATGATCCGTACCTGTTTGCGATGACGAGCGGAACGGCCGGCCAACCGAAACTCATTCCCGTAACAACAGCCACAAGCAAGTTCGTCAGCGCGCTGTCCCGTCTCTGGCTGTACCGCAGCACCGTTGACCACCCCGGCGTCCTTGGCGACAAGGCGCTGATCATCGTCAGTCCGGCCATTGAGGGCTACACGGATAGCGGTATCCCGTACGGCTCAGCCTCCGGTTATATCTACCGCAATGCGGCGTGGATGATCCGGCGGCGTTACGCCGTGCCGTATCCCGTTTTTGGGATCAAAAACTATGAGGCCAAGTACTACGGAATCATGCGATTCGCTCTTGAGCAGCAGTTGTCTTTGATAGGCACGCCCAACCCATCCACCATCCTCCGCCTTGTGGACACTGCCAATACGCACGCTGAGCGCATCATCCGTGACATTCACGATGGCACGATTTCTGAAGATGCGGACATTGAACCCGAGCTGCGCGCCGACCTTACGGCTCGTCTCCGTCCCAACGCTGCTCGCGCCACTGAGTTGGACGCCATCCTCAACCGCGAGCAGGCGCTGAAACCACGTGACTACTGGCCGCGCCTGGCGCTCGTGGGTTGCTGGAAGGGCGGGAGCGTTGGGGCGGCCGTTGATCGTCTCCGCCCCTGGTTTCCGGACGGCATGGCTTTCCGCGACCCGGGGTTTCTCGCCAGCGAGGCGAATTTCACCCTGCCCATTGAAGACGAGGGCTCGCGGGGGATACTCGCCATTACCGGCAACATCTATGAGTTCATCCCGGAGGATGAGATCGATTCCTCCAACCCCCGCATCCTCACCGCCGGTCAGCTTGATGACGGCGGCAGTTACTACGTCATCGTGACCACGCAGAGCGGCCTCTATCGATATGACATCAACGATGTCGTCCGCGTGAACGGCTTCCACAACCGAACGCCAAAGATCGAGTTCCTGCGCAAGGGCAGGGACATGCTGAGCCTGGAAGGGGAGAAGCTGCACGTTGGACAGCTCATTGAGGCGATGCGCGGCGCGCAGGCGGCCACCGGAATGACCGTCGAATACTTCCGCGCCCTCGGACATCCTGCTGACAACCGTTACAGCCTGCAATTGGAACTACGGGACGCCGCGGAGTCGGAGGATGCAATCATCCGACTGGGCAGGGCAATCGACGAGGGTCTCTCCCGGCTCAATATCGAGTACGAGCAGAAGCGTGGATCAGGCCGCCTCCACCCCCCGCTTCTGCAGGTCATGGCGGCCGGCTGGTCCTCACGCCGCCTCGCCGCCAAGATGGCCTCCGCCGTCCGTGACGTTCAGTACAAGGATGCCCTGCTGGCCCTCGCCGGGGATGACACGGACGAATCCGAAGTAAGACGGGAATTGACGATATAAGAAGGTGGCGTTTCTATAGGCGCTGACAGGGCGCGCATCTATTCCAAATGAACCCCACTCCTGCCTGTTCTGCTATACTCGGATGGAACAGAGAAGACAAAGAACAGAGGAACGGCGATAGCCCGCGGCGGAGGCAGTTTGGATCGGCAGACCAAGTCCCAGATCATTGAAGAATATAGGGGGCACCCGACTGATACCGGTTCTACTGAGGTCCAGGTCGCAGTCTTAAGCAGACGAATCAGTGATCTGACCGGGCACCTACAAGTCCACCGCCACGACCATGCGACAAGGAGAGGCCTGCTGATGCTCGTTGGCCAGCGGCGCAGGTTGCTCCGATACCTCCGCCGAAAAGACGTAGGACGATACCAGTCCCTTATCGCGTCACTCGGCTTGCGTAGATAGTCGATACGGCTCCGTCTTCCTCCGGCGCGCGAGCGCAGGAGAGTAGAACGGCATGATTCATAAAGTCGAGCGTGAGCTCGCAGGACGCACACTCACCATCGAGACGGGCGAACTCGCCCAACAGGCAAGCGGAGCGGTTACCGTCCGCTACGGCGACAACATCATCCTCGCCACGGCCGTCATGGCCCCCACCGCCCGCGAGGGCATTGATTTCCTCCCCCTCACCGTGGACATGGAGGAGCGCCATTACGCCATCGGCAAGATTCCCGGCAGCTTCTTCCGTCGGGAGGGCAGGCCAGGGTCTGAGGCCATTCTCGCCGGACGCATCACGGACCGCACCATCCGCCCCCTGTTTCCCAAGGGATTGCGGAACGAGGTGCAGATCATCCTCACCGTCCTCTCATCGGATCGCGAATATCCCCTCGATACGCTCGGCGTGATTGGCGCGTCCGCGGCGTTGACCATTTCGCACGCGCCATTCGAAGGACCCGTCAGCGGTTGCCACGTCGGTTACATCAATGGCGAGATTGCCATCAATCCAACATATGCGGACGGCGACACCAGCGATCTTGATCTGGTCGTTGCCGGTTCTCAGAACGCCATCGTCATGGTTGAGGCGGGCGCGAACGAGGTTGATGAGTCCGTGCTGCGGCAGGCGCTGCAAGCGGGGCAGGAGGCCAACCGCATCGTTATCGAGATGCAAGAGGAGCTCCAGGCTCTGTGCGGCAGGCCCAAGGCTGTGCTCAACGAGCCTGACGACAACAGCGCCGTCCGCGACGCCATTGAGGCTCTCGTCGGCGAGCGGCTTCTTGAAGCGGCGGCGGGACTGGGCAGGCACGAGCGGAATGAGACAACGCAGGCTCTCCTCGATGAGACGCTTGGGCAGCTCTCCGGAGAACACGATGCCGCCGTTCTCAGCCACGTCTTTGAAGAAGTCTTCACGGACGCCGTTCGCTCCAGCATCTTGAACGGCAAGCGCCCGGACGGCCGAACGCACACGGAGATTCGACCGCTGACCAGCAGGGTAGGCGTACTGCCGCGGGCTCATGGTTCTGCGCTGTTCCAGCGGGGTGAGACACAGGTGCTCAACGTCACCACGCTCGGTCCGCTCGCGGACGCCCAGAAGATCGACTCGCTCACGCCCGTCGATACCAAGCGTTATCTACACCACTACAATTTCCCGCCGTACTCCGTGGGTGAGGCGCGTCGGGTGGGCACGCCCGGCCGCCGGGAGATCGGCCACGGCGCGCTCGCAGAGCGGGCGCTGCTGCCTGTGATTCCCGGCGAGATGGAGTTCCCGTACACACTTAGGCTCGTGTCTGATGTGCTCGGCTCCAACGGCAGCACCTCAATGGCGAGCGTCTGCTCCAGCACGCTCTCCCTTATGGACGCCGGAGTGCCGATCAAGGCGCCGGTGGCCGGCATTGCGATGGGGCTGGTGACAGACAAGACGGGCGCGTATGCCGTTCTGACCGACATCCAGGGTCTTGAGGACCACCTTGGCGACATG
>DAOUKW010000014.1:0-15190 GCA_034420915.1 Dehalococcoidia bacterium | reverse complement strand
GGTGCGCTACCTTGTGCGCGAACTTTGCGCGGACGGGAAAACGGTTCTGATGGCAAGCCACCTGCTCAATGAGGTGGAGCAGGTCTGTGACAGCGTTGTCATCATGTCCAACGGAACGCTTATCGCTCAGGGGGACGTCTCAGACATCCTCCGCTCTGGAGAGCATATTCGGCTCAAAACCACCGACGACGAAAAGGCCTTTACGATCCTTTCCGCACTTGAGTGGATCAACGACGTCTCGATAGAAAATGGCGAGGTTGTCGTCTCCGCCGCACACGACAGGTTGGCGGAGATTTCCACGGCGCTTGGGCGTTCGGACGTTTACGTGATCGAGACGAACGCCGGCCGCGGCGCCCTTGAGAGGTATTTCATGGAAGTCACCGGCGGAGAAGACGACGTTTCGTAACCACTAAAGAGGTGTACCCAACTATGTTGATGCTGGAAGTGCTTCGCCTTAGCAGGTGGGAATGGTTCAAGGTTCGCCGGCTCCGCATGCCGTGGATACTGCTTGCGATAGCGATACTGGTGTCGCAATTCGGTATCTGGACCAACTACGCGGCCTACCACAACAACGAGGCGTATGAGGTCCTCAACCAGGGTAATTCCTCATTCGGAATCTCACTGGAGGAATGGGGGGAAGGCGTAGCGGTGACAGCGTCGTGTGTGAGCCTTGCACGGGGTCAGGCACCAACAGGGCTCGAGCTACTGTCTGAAGAGGATCGGCGGTTTGCACAGGAACGGTTGGACGAATGGCTGAGCGACGGGGTATGTGACAACACGGTGCCCATCGAAGAAGTACGCGAGGGATTCACGCTCCCCAGCAGCATCACGGGAAGCATGTCCAGTTTCGCCTCTCTTGGGCCCATAGCGGTCGGCCCCCTGCTCTTCATGATTCTCGCGGCCTCCCTCTTTGGAGCGGAATACGGCTGGGGAACCCTGCGAACGGTTCTTGCCGGAGGCATCGGCCGCGGGAAGTTCCTTTCGGCGAAGCTCCTGTTGCTGCTGCGCTTGTGCGCCAGCGCGCTCATCGTCATAGCGTTGGCAGCCCTGGCGTCCAGCCTCATAGCCGCCCTGATCTCTCCGGAGGAGACGGGCGGTCTTGCCGACTCCGGCGAGTGGTCTGACATTGTCATCGTCTTCTTCAAGGCGATCTACGGACTGCTGCCGTTCATCGCGCTCAGCGTTTTCGTTACGGTTCTTGCCTCGTCCGGCGGCGTGGGTATAGCCGTCTCGGTGGGGTATTTCATTGCCGAGTCCATCATCGCGCCGCTTTTCAACGTCAATGACACGCTTGCCAACGTCACGGACTACCTTCTCATTCAGAGCTTTCTGTCGTGGACAGCCCCACCGGAGCAGTCGTCGGACACGCTGCTCGCCTTTGCCGTCATGCTGGCGTATAGCACCCTGTTCATTGCGGCTACCGCCTGGATATTCAGGCGCAGGGACATCGGCGGCGCGGCGGGCGACTGAATGAATGCCACCGTGCCCTGCCGAGTGTGATTCTGCACAAGGCACGAGATACGGGATCAGGGCATTTCGTCGACGTGGATTTTAACGTCGTGCTGGACGGTTAGCCCAACAAGAACTGCGCGGAGCGACGTTGCGCCGCCGTCGGGGATGCGCAGGAGCAGGGTGACGCTGACCGCGGTATCGAGGGTGGCGACAGAGGTAGTCTCGATTGCTGCGCCGGCCCGTTCGATGGTCTGGAGAATATCCTCAACCAGCCCGGGGCGATCATCTGCTATGGCAGTGATGATGACGCGGTTAGCGTTGCTATTGTCGTCGGTGGGTGTCATAGGAGTAGGATACGGCACGGAGGGAGGTGTGTGATGGCGCGGGAGATCGTTGAGACGGTGACGGGGCCGGTGGCGGCGAGCGAGCTGGGTTTCACGCTTTCGCATGAGCATGTAATCGTCGGGTTTCCGGGGATCAAGCAGACGTACCCGGAGTTGATGGACTGGGAGGGCATCGAGTCGGGCGGGATCGCGAAGCTGTCCGAGGCGCGGGCTGAGGGTCTGCAATCCATCATGGACGCGACACCGTTCGAGCTGGGACGTGATGTCTTGATGCTCAAGCGCGTCTCGGAAGGCTCGGGCGTCAATATCATCGCGTCGACGGGCACGTACGTGGACATTCCGCGGCTTATCTGGTTCACGCACCCGGACCGCATGGCGGCGGTGTATATCCGTGAGATCACGGAGGGGATCGAAGGCACGGGCATCAAGGCCGGCATGATCAAGGTCGCGGACAATAACTTCGAGCTTTCAAACGCGGAGGAGATGGTGCTGCGAGCGGCCTCGCGCGCGTCCAACGAAACGGACATCCCGATCACGACGCACACGCAGCCGCAGAACAGGGTGGGCGAGCCGCAGTGGCGCATCTTTGCCGAGGAGGGGGTGGATCCGGCACGGGTGTGCATCGGGCATTCATCGGACTCGACGGAATTTGATTACCTGGAGGGGCTGGCCCGGGAGGGCGTGTTCCTGGGCATGGATGAGCTGCCGGGGCACCAGTTGAATGAGCCGTGGCGCGAGAAGTGCGACATGATTAAGCGGCTAATCGACGCGGGTTTCGCCGGGCAGTTGATGCTGTCGCACGATTGGTCGGTCAAGCTGCATCCCGATGACTCATGGGGAGCATCGGAGGAGAAGCACAAGCTGGTGAACCCGGATGATTACGCTTTCATCGGCCGGAACGTGCTGCCGTACCTGCGTGAACAAGGTGTGGACGAGGAGGCTATCCGGCTGATGACGGTGGATAATCCACGTCGGTTTTTGGCGGGGGAGTAGCAGCGTTAGGGCTCTGGATTCTTCGCTGTGCTCAGAATGACATTTGTGAGACAATGCCCAGTCGAGCCAAGTCCTGAGTTCCGGATTCCCGCTTTCGCGGGAATGACGGGCGGTGCGAGGGCGCGCGTGAGGGACCATGGGGTTGGCTTGATATTGTGGTGGTACGGTCAGTAATCGAGAGTAGTTGAAGGACGAGTTGGGAATGGATGTAGAAACGGGTTTTTTGGCGGCGTTGGTCTTGGGCTTTCTGCTCGGGCTGAAGCACGCGACTGACGCCGACCATGTGGTCGCTGTGTCGACAATCGTGGGGGAGAGCCGCAATGTTTGGCGCGGAGTGTGGATAGGCGGCGCTTGGGGACTTGGTCACACGACGCCGTTGATGATCCTCGGAATCGCGATCCTGGCGTTCCGTGGGCTGCTGGACGGGTATGAGTCCGTGGCGCACTTTTTCGAATTCGGGGTCGGCGTCATGCTGGTCCTGCTGGGGGCGCAGGTGTTCTGGAACCTGGCGCGGGGCCGTCTGCACGTCCATGAGCATAGTCATGACGCATCCCACCACGTCCATATCCACGGGACGCATGATCCCGCCGCGGGCGCGGAGGTCGAGTCCGAGCACGGCTTCTTTCACCTGGGGAGGCCGTTCTTCCGGGTGAAGTCATTCTCGATCGGCATCGTGCACGGGTTGGCGGGGAGCGCGGCGGTAATGCTGGTGCTGCTGCAGTCGCTGGAGTCGTTCTGGGCCGGTCTGGGGTATTTGATTCTGTTCGGGGTGGGGACGGTTCTTTCAATGGCGGCGATTACAGTACTGCTGGGCGTTCCGTTCTCGCTTGTGGGCAACAAAGGGGTACTCAGTCGCGCTGTTTCGGGAGTGGCAGGGTCAGCCAGTGTATTGTTCGGCGCGGCCCTGATGTCGGACATCGCTCTGGGCACAGCGTTGGTGCCGTTCTAGGGAGGGGATTAACAGGAAAGCCCCCTCCCGCTGAGCGGGAGGGGGCTCCTTGTTTTTTTGGGGTCCTCGTTCTTACTTCGCGCCGTTTGTACCGTTGTGGGTGGCCCAGAAGACGTTCTCCGGGTTGAGCGGGATCTGGCGGTGGCGGATGTTCGTTGCGCGGCTGACGGCGTTGCCGACGGCCGGGAGCGGCGGGATGATCGGCACCTCGCCGACGCCCCTAACGCCTAGCGGGTTCTCCGGGGCGGGGCCGCCTACGAAGATGGTCTCAATCATCGGCAGGTCGAGCGCGGTGGGCATGCGGTAGTCGAGGAAGTTGGCGTTCTTGAGGATGCCGTCCTCGCCCCACTCGTAGTTCTCCCACAGCGCCCAGCCGACGCCCTGCGCCACAGCGCCCTGCACCTGGCCCTCAACGGCCATCGGGTTGATGGCGCGGCCCGGGTCCTGGAAGGCGGTGTACTTGGCGATGGTGGCGCGGCCGGTGTCGTCGTCGATCTCAACCTCGCAGATCTGGACGCCGGAGCTGGTAACGGGGCGCACGCCGGTGGCGAGGCCGTTGCCGATGACCGCTCCCAGGCCCATTCCCACGCTCTTGTTGGCGAGCTCTCCGAGCGACACGGACTGCTCCGGATTGTCGCGCAGTGTGAAAGTGCGATCCGAGTACTCAACGTCTTCGGCGTTCGCCCGGAACTGCTCGGCAGCCCGCTCCTTGAGCTGTTTGATTACGTCCTCGGCTGCGTTCTTGACGGCCATGCCGGTGACGTATGTGATGCGGCTGCCCCAGGAACCGTCACTGTAGCCGACGGAATCGGTATCACCGACGGTGGAGCGAACCTCTTCGACGGTGACGCCGAGTTCCTCGGCGGCAATCTGCGCCATTGAGGTGCGCGTGCCCGTGAGATCGACGGAGCCGACAATCAGGCTGAAAGTCGCATCCTTGTTGAGCTGAATGGTTGCTGTGGAGGTGCCGGAGCCCTCCCGGCGCATGCCAATGGCGACGCCGCGGCCGCGGCCCTCAGGAATGGGGGACGCCCACGACTCATGCTTCTTGACGGTCTCAAGGATTTCCTTGAAGCGTGTGACAGGCAGGGCCATGCCATCGCTCATCGGCTCGCCGTCCTCGGTCATGTTGGCGATACGGAGATCGATGGGATCCATGTCCAGCGCCTGCGCGAGCTCGTCCATCATCGTCTCGATGGCAAATGCGCCTTCCGGGAGACCGGGCGCGCGGTATGCCTGCGAGCGAGACTTGTTGGTGAGAACGTCGTAGCCGTCGGCCTGGAAATTGGGCAACTTGTAGGGTGAGAGGCCGGCGACGAGGATGTTGTTCACGTAGAGCGCGGAGCCCGGGAGGCATCCGGCGTCCAGGTAGAACTTGGCCTCGAATGCGGTGACCTCGCCCTTCTTGTTGGCACCCGCCTTGATCCAGCAGTACGCGTCCGGCGCGGGGCCGGTGGCGCGGAAGACCTCATCACGACCGAGGACGGTCTTGACGGGGGAGCCGGTCTTGAGGGCGAGCAGCGCGGTCGGAAGCTCCGGGACGGTGAATCCCTTGCCGCCAAAGCCGCCGCCGATCTCCAACGGCACAACATTGACCTTATTCAGAGGAACCTGCAGGAGCGCGGCGTTCTGGCTCTTGTTGGCGAACGACGCCTGCGTGGTCGTGTAGATGGTGATGTGGCCGGTGGCGTCGACATCGACGGTGCAGGCCTGGGGCTCGATGTAGCCCTGGTGAACCATGCCGATGCGGTATTCGCCCTCGAGGACGACATCCGCCTCTTCGTAGCCCTTGGCGACGTCGCCGCGCGCGAGCTCCATGTGAACGGAGATATTGGTGGGCTTGTCGCTGCGGCCCTCAAGGCCGCGGGTGCGGACTTCCTCGTGAATGATGGGCGCATCATCCTTGATGGCATCCTCGATCTCGACAACGGCCGGGAGCGGCTCATAGTCAACCTTGATAAGGTCGAGCGCCTCTTCCGCGATGTGCGGGGAGGTTGCCGCGACTGCGGCGACAGGATGGCCGTGGAACAGGACGCGGTCCTGCGCCATCAGGAACTGGCGGAGATAGACCGCGTCCAGCGTGACCTCACCACCGACCTGCTCATCGGAATCAAGCGAGGGCAGGTCCTTGTGGGTGACGACGCCCTTGACGCCGGGATATGCCTCCGCGGCAGATGTGTCGATGCTCTTGATGCGCGCATGGGCATGTGGGCTGCGCAGGATTTTGCAGTGCAGCGTGCCGGGCAATGTAAGATCCGGCGCATAGACTGCTCGGCCCTTGACGCGCTCAACAGCGTCGACGCGCACTATGGGCTGTCCGATTGCTTTCTCAGGTGTTGCAACCATGTGTATTCCCTCCAGAGTGAGCTTCTCTCTTTTGAGCCCACTTCCCCTAGTGCCGCCGATTGTCCGAAACAAAGCCTCTACGGCGACAGGGTTAGTGTAGCTTGCACGAGCGCGGGCGTCGAGTAGGCTCTCCTACTTATCCATATTTGCCATGTCTACGGCGGCGCGGGCGATGATTTTGGCGCAGTCTACGACGCGTTTTATCTCGACGCCGTACTCGCGGATGATTGTGTGGCCGCCGGGGCCGTAGCAGAGGGACTCACACCCCGCGTTGGTGTAGTGGCCGGAATCGTTGAAGGCGTTTGAGGATATCCAGCCGGGCTCTTCGTTCCGCACCTCGCGATGGTACTTGACGATGGTTTGGTTGAGGAAGTGCTCCGGGGGCAGGTCGATGCCGTAGGCCTCGGTCTTCAGGCTCTGCCATTCGGGCCTGTTGGTGGCCGGAGGACGCTCGATCTCCCATTTGAAGTCGGGATCACCATCGGCGACGCTACGAATGACATCCTCAATCTGACGCTGGATGTCATCGTAGTCCTGTCCCGGGAGGCCGCGGACTTCCAGGATGGCGCTCGCGAAGTCGGGGACATAGGATGCGCGCCAGTGGGCATATTGTCGGCCGATGCCGCCGTTGATGCCGCCGACGATGAGGCGCGGGAGGCCGGGGAACTCGTCGCGTCGCGGGGAATCGAATTCAAAGCCCTCAAGGGCGGTGATGATGCGGGCAAGCTTCTCGGCGGCGTTGACGTAACTCATATTGTGCATCGCGCCGATCCACGCGGCTTCGCCGATGGTGTGGACGAGGAATTGGATCGCGCCGGCGTGCAGCGGCAGGAGTTCCATGCCGGTGGGTTCGGGGATGATGCAGACGTCGCCAAGCAGGCCGCGCTGAACGAGGTCGACGGCTCCTACCCCGCCTTGCAGCTCGCCAACGACGGCGGTCATGAGGAGATCGCCACGCAAAGGGATGCCGGCCCTGTGGATGGCGATAAAGGCTGCCGCGGCCGCGGCGACGCCGGCCTTCATGTTGATGAGGCCGTGGGCGTAGATCATGCCGTCTTCGATCTTGAACTCCCAGGGGTCGCCCTCGAAGTACATGGGGACGGGATCGATGTCCATGTGGCCGTTGTACATGACGGTCTTGCCGCCGCCGGTGCCCTCCATCTTGTAGTAGAGGTTGGGGCGGCCGGGCTCGTCCGCGACATCGATTAGATCAGCGTTGATGCCGCGTTCGGCAAGCCACGACTGGAGTTCAGCCATAGCGCTGGCTTCATGCGGCGGGAAGCTCTGATGCTGGTGGAGCCGCCGCATCAGTTCTATGATTTCGGCTTCGTCGATATGGGCGTCGATCTGCGCGCCGACGTCGGTTGTCATAACACACCCCCCTGTGTCGTGCGGACACGTTACCACGTGAGGGGGTGTTGCGGCAGCATGATTGGGTTACTTGTCCATATTTGCCATGTCGACGGCGGCACGGGCGATGATCTTTGCGCAGTCCACCACCCACTTCACCTCCACACCGTACTCCCGCATGAACATCCTTTGAGCGCTGGGTCCGTAGCAGACTGACACACAGCCGGCGTTGGTGAAATGGCCAGAATCAGCCCAGGCGTTGGAAGACATCCAGCCCGGGTCTTCATTCCGTACCTCACGGTGGTGCTTGGCGATGGTTTGGTTCAGGAAGTGTTCGAGGGGCAGGTCAATGCCATAGGCTTCGGTTTTCAGGCTCTGCCATTCAGGCGCGTTGGTGGCAGGTGGCCGCTCAATCTCCCATTTGAAATCGGGATCGCCATCGGCAACGCTCCTGATGACGTCTTCAATCTGACGTTGGATGTCATCGTAGTCCTGTTCCGGGAGGCCGCGCACTTCCAGGATGGCAGACGCGAAATCAGGGACATAAGAGGCCCGCCAGTGTGCATATTGGCGCCCGATGCCGCCGTTGATACCGCCGACGATGAGGCGCGGCAGGCCGGGGAACTCCTCACGCCGCGGGGAATCGAACTCAAAGCCCTTGAGGGCGATGACAATACTGGCAAGATTCTCAGCGGCGTTGACGTGCTTCATGTTGTGCATTGTGCCGATCCACGCCGATTCGCCGTAGGTGTGGACCAGGAATTGGATTGCGCCGGCGTGAAGTAGAAGCAGTTCCATGTCGCTGGGTTCGGGGATGATGCACACATCGCCCAGCAGGCCGCGCTGCACAAGGTCGACGGCCCCTGATCCACCCTGCAGCTCGCCAACAACGGCGGTCATCAGCACATCGCCGCGCATGGGGATGCCAGCCCTGTGGAGGGCGATAAAGGCTGCCGCCGCGGCAGCGAGGCCGGACTTCATGTTGACGAGGCCGTGACCGTACACCTTGCCGTCTTCAATCTTGAATTCCCACGGATCACCCTCGAAGTTCATAGGGACGGGATCGATGTCCATGTGTCCGTTGAACATGACGTTCTTGCCGCCGCCCGTGCCCTCCATCTTGTAATAGAGGTTCGGGCGACCGGGCTCATCAGCCAAATCGATAAGATCGGCATTGATGCCGCGTTCCGCGAGCCACGCCTGGAGTTCGGCCATTGCGCTGGCCTCATGTGGAGGGAAGCTCTGGTGCTGGTGGAGTCGGCGCATCAGCTCTATGATTTCGGCTTCGTCGATGTGGGCGTCAATCTGCGCGCCGATGTCGGTTGTCATAACACACCCCCCTGTACTGTGCGGACACGTTACCACGCGATGGGATGTTAGTGCGTTTGGTTGGCAACCGGAGGCTTTGGATGCTTCGCTGTGCTCAGAATGACAGGGGGGGGATGACAGTCAGATCTGGGCGTTGCGGAGGGAATGTTGGGGGCCTTCGGGGAGTTCCCAGTCGCGGTAGTAGGCGCGGATGTGGGGATCAAGAGCCTGTGCGGCTTGGCGGCGAGCAAGGGCGTCAGGCGGGGGGCCGCCTGCCAATGCTTCCTGGATGCGCATGGTGATGGCGGCGACGTTGAGCATTGGGTATTCGCCGTTGTCGTAGACGACACGGCCATCAATCAGGACGGTTCGCACATCTCGGCCACGGGCGCGCGAGACGAGGACTTCAAGGGGATCAAGTTCGCTGTCGAGGTACGGGTAGGAGACACGGTCCCAGTTGAGCATGACGATGTCGGCGCGCTTGCCGGGTTCAAGACTTCCTATGTGGCCGTCCAATGTGAGGTTCTTCGCGCCGCCGAGGGTGGCCATATGCAGGAGTTCTCCGGGAGTGACGTGTCGGTTGTCCAGCCCGGGAACGCGGTGCAGCCGCTGACTCAGGCCGATTTCCTGCAACAGGTCATCGTCGTCGTTGATGCCAACGCTGTCCGTGCCAACGCCGACGTTGACACCGGCGTCCAGCATGGCGCGGACTGGCGCGATCCCACTATGGAGCCGCAGGTTGGAGCTGGCATTGTGGGAGACGCCGGTGCCGGTCTCGGCGAGGATGTGGATATCGTCCTCCGTTACCCACACGCAGTGGGCGTAGGAGACGCCTGGGCCGGCCATGCCGAGGTCTGCGAGGCGTCGCACGGGAGATTGCCCCGTTGTGCGGTTGGCATAGAGGCGTTGGTAGACGGTTTCAAGGACGTGGGTGTGGATGCCCATGTTGTTGTCGCGGGCGGTGTCCACAATACGCCGGAGCGTGTCCTCGTCCGCCCAGTGGTAGCCGGAGGGGCTGAGCAGGATGCGGACAGCCTCCGGATTCGGCTTCTCGTAACGTTCATGGAGATCGAGGACGAGGCTGAGGTTGTCCTCGAGGGCGACGCGCGACCCTTCAACAACGGCGCGGGCGGTCTGGGCGAGGTCTTGGGGCAGGCTTGCAAGGAAAGCGTCATCGTCGCCGTAGACAAGGAAGCACTGGGAGCGGAAGCCGATGGAGAACGCAGTGCGGACACCGACCTCCCGGAATACGGTCAGCGTGCCCTCGGCCTCAGCGAGAGGACCGGCCTGGTTGAACATAACGGCGGTGGTGCCGGAGCGGAGCTGCTGCATGAGGGTGTAGAGGCCCATGAGATAGGAGTCCATGGGTTTGCGGCCCCATGCGAGGTTCAGCCACGTCTCAAGCGCGCCGTCAGGCTGCCCTAACTGGAGATAAGAGACGCCGCGACCGTGGTGGTGGGCGTTGACGAGGCCGGGGAGGATGAAATGCGACCCGTCGCCGATCACGCCAGCATCCGGGTGGCGTGATCGGAGGTCGTCGTACGCGGCAGTTTCGATGATGGAGCCGTCAGCGGCTACTGCGACGGCGGCATCGTTCAGCAGAGTGGCGCTGCCGTCATGCTCCACACGAGTCAGAAGATAGCGGCCGCGGACGAGGGTGGCGGCGGGCTGGGCTTGGGTCATAGCGCTGGATTGCTCAATTGTGATTGTAGATTCTTCGCTGCGCTCAGAATGACACCCCCCACCCTAACCCTCCCCCACAGAGGGGGAGGGGAAATAGCGCTTAGGAGTTCATGACTTCGGCGGCGGCCTGGACGGATCGGACGATCTTGTCGTAGCCGGTGCAGCGGCAGAGGTTGCCGGCAAGGTGGAGCCTGATTTCCTCTTCCGATGGATTGGGAATCATCTTGAGCAGATGCTCGGTGGACAGGATGAATCCCGGAGTGCAGATGCCGCACTGGAAACCGCCGTTTTCCATGTAGGCCGTCTGGATGGGGTGCAGGTCGTTGCCGGGCGCGAGGCCTTCAATGGTGTTGACTTCCCTGCCGTCCATTTCAACACCAAGAGCGCAGCAGGAGTTAATGGTGACGCCGTCAACCTCAATAGTGCAGGACCCGCAGTTGCCGTTGCTGCATCCTTCCTTCGCGCCGGTCAGGCCAAGCTCGTCCCGAACGACCTCAAGAAGAGTCTGTCGGGGAGATATGGCAACCTCCACGGGATTCCCGTTTACGGTGAATTGGACGATGCGTCGGTTCGTAGTTGTCATGATTGTCCTCCTAACTGACGTTGACGCCGAGTTGAGCGGCACATGCCGTGACAGCGCGGCGTGTCAGGACTTTCGTGAGTTCACGCCGATAGTCGGCAGAGCCGCGCACGTCTGAGATGGGGGACGCATGATGCTCCGCCTGTTCCCCGGCCTCACGGGTGAGGGCGGCGGTCAGCGTCTCACCGCGCAGCACATTCTCGGCATCGGTCGCACGAACGGGCGTTGGCGCAACGGACGCGAGCGAGATGTTCACATCCTCAATCTGCCCGCCTCCATTGAGCGTCATCGATACGCCAACACCAACAACTGCAATATCCATCTCCGCGCGCGGGATGAAGCGCACATAGTAGCTGGAACTGTTGGCTTTCGGCGCCGGGACGCGGAACTCGACGAGGCACTCATCCGGCGCGAGCGTCATCTGCCCGGGCCCGGCAAAGATATCCCCAACAGGTTCTTCACGCGTGCCCCGCGGGCCGGCGATGACGACCGTGCTGCCGAGAACAACCAGCGGCGGGATGGTGTCACCTGACGGGGCGGCGTTGCCAACGTTGCCGCCAAGTGTGGCGCGGTTCTGAATCTGTATCGCGCCGACGAGCCCGGATGCCGTCGCGAGCGCCGGGAACCCGGCCTTGACGCGGTCATCGTCACGGACACGAGAGAGTGGGAGAGCCGCGCCGATGCGGAGTCCGCCTGCGCCATCACCCTCAAAGACCATCATTTCAGGAACGCGCTTGGTATCAATGAGCAGTTCCGGGGTCCTGCGCCCGATGCGGATCTGGTCGATGATATCGGTTCCGCCTGCCAAGGCGCGCGCCTTGTCGCCGGCTTGGCCAAAGGCCTGAACGGCCTCAGCGAGCGACGTGGGCGCTACATAGTCAAAATTACGCACGTCTTCCCCACCTCCCCATATAAGACTGTGCCAACGCCGTATGAAAGGCCGCCGGCCACGTCTACAGTACCGCAATCATACACCCGCACGGGGTTTGGGCGCTTGTACGTGGGCTGGGCAGTGGAATCAGTTGTTGGGGTGGCTTGTGGAATGACAGGGAAAGCGAGATTTCGTATACTGATATGCCCGCACGGAAAGAGTGATTTCTTGCGTGACGGGATAGACTGTACCCTAGAGAGGGGTAGCGAACCAGGAAGGAAGGTCCGGGATGGCAAAGATGCAAGATGTGACCGAGAACGATTTTCAGGACGAGGTTCTGGGCGCAGAGAAGCCCGTGCTCGTGGACTTCTGGGCGCCGTGGTGCGGCCCCTGCAAGATCGTCTCGCCAATCGTCGAGGAGCTCGCGGAGGAGTATTCCACCGAGATGGGCTTCACGAAGCTGAACGTGGACGAAGCGCCAAACATCGCGCTGAAGTACCAGGTAATGAGCATCCCGACGCTGATGGTCTTCCAGGGCGGCGAGCCCGTTGCGCAGGTTGTCGGCGCGATGCCGAAGAAGGCAATCAAGGATCGCCTCCTCTCCAAGGTGGTATCCGTTTAGCGCAGCAGCCTGCCGGATTCCCGCACAGGCGGGGAAGGCGTAATGGTTGCTTTTCTTGAGGAACTCATGGGGACGCCGTTTCGGACACGTAACCGGACGGCGTCTCCGCACGTTAGATGCATTGCGAGGTGAGAGTTGGACACGTATGACCTGATTATCCTGGGCGGAGGACCAACGGGGGCAGCCGCAGGCCTTTACGGCACCCGCGCCCGGATGAATACCCTGCTGATCGAACGCGGCCTCGTTGGCGGACAGCTTGCCGTGACCGAGGACGTGGAGAACTATCCCGGATTCGAGCACATCCTTGGGCCGGAGCTCGGACAGAAGTTGATGGACCACGCGGAGAAGTTCGGCCTGAACGTGGAGTACGCCGAGGTAGAGGACGTCGAACTTGAGGGCGACTACAAGGTCGTCACAACGGACGACGGCGAAATCCGTGCCAAGACGCTGGTCATCGCGACAGGCTCAATGCACAACAAGCTGGAAATCCCCGGAGAGGATGAGTTCTCCGGTCGGGGCGTTTCCTACTGCGCCGTGTGTGACGGAGCGTTCTTCCGTGACAAGGAGCTTGTGGTCGTAGGCGGCGGTGATGCGGCCGTTGAAGAGGGAGCGTATCTGACGCGTTTCGCGTCCAAGGTGACAATCATCCATCGGCGGGACGAGTTGCGGGCGCAGAAGATCCTGCAAGAGCGCGCCTTCGCTAACGAGAAGATGGACTTCCTGTGGAGCACGACGGTGCAAGAGATCAAGGGCAACGGCTTGGTGGATAAGCTGGTGCTCAAGGATGTAAAAGAAGACTCGCTGTACGAGCGGCAGGTGGACGGGGTTTTCATCTACGTTGGGCTGACGCCGAACACGCAGTTCCTCAAGGGCAAGCTGCCGGCGGATGAGCAGGGGCACCTACACGTGAATCTGAAGATGGAGACGCAGTTTCCCGGCGTGTTCGCGGCAGGCGACGTTCGAGCACAGTCTGCGCGGCAGGTCGCGTCCGCGGTTGGCGATGGAGCAACGGCGGCGATCTTCGCGGAGAAGTACATCGCCGAGAATTTTTAGAGGCCGTACGGCGTTAGAGAGCGACATCACCTCGGTACATTGTTCAGAGTTGGGGTGAAGGGAGACGCCTCACCCTGGTCAACACTTGACGAGCGAGACCGGTTTGGCTGCATTCCCAGTTTGAGATTCCCGCTCTCGCGGGAATGACGTGAATGACTGTCGGGCCGAGTGGGTTATTTGTTGGATTTCCGCTTAGCGCGGGAGTAGATGGTTCCCGGTGGGGCCCACGGGCTTCAACCCCGATGGGGGGCGGCCGGCGCCGTCTCCGGTGGGTTCGACTCCCTCCTACTCCCGCCATTTTTTTGAAGTGCGCGATTCAGCGTTGGATTTTTAGTAGGGTTGAGCGGGGGGCGGCTCAGGACGGGGGAGGAAACTCAAAACAGTGGAGGGCCCCGATGCTGTTGCATCGGGGCCCTCTTTGCGGTCTGCGGACTTGCGGTCCGCTCCACATCAGCTCAGTCGATTGGATTACCGATCAAGCCAGACGTGGGCATAGCGCTTCAGTGGTCCATAGGCGGAGAGGTAGTTGATGGCCGGCATGAAGCCGCGGACATCCTTGTTGACCGCCATCACGTAGGAACTGTGTGAGACGACGATCTTGGCGACATCGTTCAATGCCATCTCCATCGCCTGCCACGCAAGCTCCTTGCGCTCTTCCTGGTCCAACGTTCGGCTCATCTGGTTGACCAGGTTGTCGAACTCCGGATTCTTGTAATCGTTGTAGTTCCGGTCGGAATCCGTGTAGAAGTGCTCATACAACGTCACGTCCGGGTCGATTCCCGCGATCCAGAAGCTGTGAAGGCCGAAGTCGAAGTTGTGCGTCGCCCAGTTGCCGTAGGCGGTCGCTGACTCCTGAACGTCCGTCTCCACGATCACGCCGATCTCTTCAAGGTCACTCTGGAATGCCGGAATGTCACCCTGGATGGGCGCCCACACCGTCCACGTCACCTCGAGTGGGTTCTCAGCAGTGTAGCCCTCTTCGATGAGGATCTGGCGAGCCTTATCCTTATCAGCAGCGGCGGCTGCTTCGCGTTCCGCACGCGTCTCAGGAACGACATCAGCAAAGCCGATCACCTGGCCGCAGCGCTCTCTGGGCATGGCCCACGGGGACGTCGGATAGAATCCGCAGCCCACCGGGAGCTCGTACCAGTCGTTGCGAACCGTCGTGATGTACTTCTGGTTGTCAATGGCCAAGGCAAAGGCCTCATGGATCCGCTGATTCGCCATCCAGCCTTCTCGCTGCTTGTTGATGAACAGCGCCGGGCTGAATGAGGATGCGATGATGCGGTTATCCCAGAACTGGCAGATCTCTGTGCATTCCTGGAGGAGCGAGTCTGCCTGTCCGCCCGTGTAGCCGTTGGGGCTGCCAATGTCCAGACGACCCGCGCGAAGCGCCGGTGGAATCTGGGACGAGCCCGGGCCAAGGAATCGCATCTCAACGCCATCCAGGTACGGCAGCGGCTGATCCCAGTAGTCATCGTTGCGCTCGAACCTGAATACCTCACCGGGAATCCACTCGGCCAGTTTGTAGGCGCCGGTGGTTGCCTTGGAGGGTTCGTCCTGGAGGGAACGCAGCGCGCCAGTATCCAGGTACTCCTGCTGGTAGATGTGCGCCGGGAAGATGACGTTGTAGGGCTGA
>DAOUKW010000013.1:0-2725 GCA_034420915.1 Dehalococcoidia bacterium | reverse complement strand
ACCGTCGAAGGGCTGGGCATCGACTACGCGCTGCGGCAGGTGACGGTGGCCGGAGAGCCGGTGGAGCTGACGGCCACGGAGTACGCCGTGATCTACGAGCTGGCGGTCCACGCTCCTCGCGTGTTGACCCACAGTGTGCTGCTCCAGCGTATCTGGGGCCCGGAGCGGGTTGGCGAGGCCTGGCTGGTGCGGGACGTGGTGAAGAGGCTCCGCCGCAAGCTGGGGGACAATGCGGACAACCCCATGTACATCTTCACCGAACCCCGCGTCGGCTACCGGATGGCGAAGGGAGAGCCGTCAGATACTGAAGAGGAGTGAGGGAGGCGGCCCATGCTGCGGGCAGTCAGTGCAGGATCTGTGACAGGAAGAGCTTGGCGCGGTCGCTCTTGGGGTTAATGAAGAACTCGTTGGGCGGGCCTTCTTCCGCAATCATGCCATCGTCAAACATGATGACCCGATCCGCCACTTCTCTGGCAAAGCCGACCTCGTGTGTCACGATCAGCATGGTCATGCCGGACTGCGCCAGTTCAGTCATCACGTCCAGCACGTCCTTGATCATCTCCGGATCAAGCGCCGACGTCGGCTCATCGAAGAGCATGATTTTGGGATCCATGGCAAGCGCCCGCGCGATGGCGACGCGCTGCTGCTGACCGCCGGACAGTTCCGCCGGATATTTCTCGGCCTGCTCCGGGATGCCGACCCTCTCCAGCAGACTCATGGCCCTTTCTTCCGCCTCTGCCCGCGGCGTGTGTCGAACCTTCATTGGCGCCAGCGTGATGTTGTTCATCACGGTCAGGTGAGGGAAGAGGTTGAATTGCTGGAACACCATCCCAACCTCACGGCGAATCGCGTCAATGTGGCTGGTGTCGTTCGAGAGAGTTATGCCGTCAACGATGATCTCGCCGCGCTGATGCTCCTCGAGCCGGTTGATAGTGCGGATGAACGTCGACTTGCCGGAGCCGGAGGGGCCGAGGATGACGACCTTTTCGGCTCGTTTGACGGTGGTTGAAACGCCGCGCAACGCGTGGAACGCCCCAAACCACTTGTGAACGTCACGAGCGATGATGATGTCTTCAACGCCGTTGTCCGACGCGTCCCCATTAGTCATCCAGGCGCCTCCTTGCTTTGCGAGGATACCTCATGTGCGACAACCTATCTCTGGCCAACGCCCAGGTTATGTTCCACCCTGCGACTCACATATGACATGCCGTAGTTGAACACCCAGAAGACCAGCGCAATGAACAGGAAAAGCTCGCGGCTGTTTGCGAGAAACTCTCGATTGCTTCCAATGAACGCGTTGCCCATATGCAGGATATCGAGCATTCCGATGATGAAGACCAGCGTGGTGTCTTTGAACAGGCTGATGTATTGGCCCACGATGGCGGGCACGACGTTTCGAAGGGCTTGAGGCAGCGTGATGAACGTCGTTGTGTTCCATGGCGGCAGGCCAAGGGCGCGGGCCGCTTCCGTCTGGCCTCGATGCAGCGCCTGCAAACCGCCCCGGATGTTCTCAGCCATGTAGGCGGAACTGAATACCGTGATGACGATGCCGGCTCGCGTCACCTCATCCAGTGGGAAATCTCGCGGGAACGCCAGCGGCACGAGCGTCTGGGACATGAATAGCAGCGTAATGAGCGGTACGCCGCGGAAGAACTCGATAAAGCCGATGCACAGAATCTTGACGACCGGCAGATTGCTGCGTCTGCCCAGGGCCAGGAGGATGCCTATGGGCAGGCTGGCGGTGATGCCGCCCGCCGCCAGCAGGATGTTCAGCATCAATCCGCCCCAGAATCGGGACGGGACGGGATAAAGGCCGGGAACCCCCTCTATTCCTCGCAGCAGGAAATACACCGTGATGAAGCCAACAAACGCGATGATGATGAGATTCCTGGTGGATCCGACAGGGGTGTTTCGACCAAGCCAACGGCCGATGAAGACGGCCGGGATATTTGCAAGAAGCAGGAGGCGCACATCCATCCCCATTTCGTCGAAGGGCAGAGGGATGAGCGCCATAGCCGCGGAGGCGAACGCGACGGTCAGCGCCACGCCTCTCACGAGCGGCGTCGCTGCGACGGCCCACAAGATGCCGAAGTACGTCACGGCGATGAGGAGCGAGGCTTGGGGACGCCAGAAGCAATCGTTCGAGGGGCACACGGAATCGGAGTTGTATTGGCCGAGGATCAGCGTTCCGCCAAGCGTTGGAATGACGGACCAATCGGCTGTGCCGAACGCCCAATTCACCAGGAGCCACGCAAGGTAGACGGTCAGAACTGCCACAACGACCGTTGTGACGCCGTTAGTGGGCGAACTGAACAGGTTATTCCTGACCCAACCGGCCTTGCCGGTGGTCATCCGCGGGGGCGGAAGGCTGGCGCCCGGCGTCATTGTTTGCTGAGATGCCATCGCCTATGCCCCCACAATCCGCGTGCGCCAATTGTAGAAGTTGCCGACAGCCGACCAGGTCAAGCTCATGGCGAGGTACGCCAGCATGATGACGATGAAGATGTTGATGGCGGGCGCGGTCTGCGTCATTGTGATGCCAACGTTGGTCAGATCGGCAAAACCGACTGCCGGGGCAAGGCTGCTGTTTTTCGTCAGATTCAGGCATTGGCTGATAAGAGGCGGAATGATTACGCGCAATGCCTGCGGGAACGTGATATTGCGGAGCACGCCCATCGGTGTGAGGCCCACTGCCAGCGCCGCTTCAGTTTGCCCTTTGCTCACT
>DAOUKW010000012.1:0-3607 GCA_034420915.1 Dehalococcoidia bacterium | reverse complement strand
GAAAAGCTTGTGCTTGAAGCGTGCCTTGAGATCGCTCAGGCCGGCCTGCTGGTGGGGATGCAGGACCTCGGCGCGGGAGGCTTGACGAGTTCCGTTATCGAATGCGCCGCCCGTGCCGACAACGGCGTTGATATTGATGTCGCCCGTGTCCCGCGCCGCGAGGACGGCATGTCCGCTTATGAGGTCATGTTGTCCGAGTCGCAGGAGAGAATGCTGCTCGTCGTCCCGCCCGAAAACGTCGCGGCGGCGAAAGCGATCTGTGATAAGTGGGAGCTTGACTGTGACGAGATCGGCGTCGTCACGGACGGCAGCAACGCCGTCATCCGGGACAACGGCGAGATCGTCGGCAACATGCCCATCGCGGCATTGACCGAGCCGCCGGCCTACGAACTGTCAGGCGTGGAGGATTCCCGGATAGCCGCGCTGCGTGATCGTGACCTCTCCGATTTGCCCCAGCCCGCCGACTGGAACGCCACGCTGCTGCAGATGATCGGCGCGCCGTCGCTTGCCAGCAAGCGTCCCGTCTATCAGCAATATGACCATCAAGTTGGGAACAACACCGTGCTTGCGCCGGGTCAGGCGGATGCGGCCGTGCTGCGCATCAAGGGAACGGGCAAGGGCATCGCGCTGACCATCGACGTGAACTCACGGGCCTGCTACCTGGACCCGTACGTGGGCGGGGCGCTGACAGTGGTTGAGGCTGCGCGCAACCTCTCATGCGTGGGCGCTCGACCACTTGCCATCACGGACTGCCTGAATTTCGGTAATCCGGAGCGCGAGCCCATCGCCTACCAGTTCGAGCAGGCCATCCGCGGAATGGCTGAGGCATGCCGCGCTCTCAACATCCCCATCATCAGCGGCAACGTCAGCCTCTATAACGAATCCGCCGATGGCCCGATCGACCCCACGCCGACGGTGGGGATGGTCGGCGTGCTAGACGACCTTGAGGCCAGGTGCGGGGCGGGATTCGCCAGTGATGGCGACAGAATCGTTCTTATCGGAGCGTCCACCCCGGAACTCAACGCCGACGCTCTTGGCGCGACTGAATATCTGTCTCGCGTGCATGGGATCGTCGCGGGCCGGCCTGATCTGGACATCGACGCGGAAGCGCGGGCGCAGGCCGTCGTGCGTGAGGCGATTGAACGTGGGTTGCTCAGATCGGCGCATGATGTCTCCGAGGGCGGTCTTGCCGTGGCCGTGGCAGAGTCATGCGCCATCGGCGGCATCGGTGCGTCACTTGAACTTGGCCTCACCGAAAACGCCCGCATCGACGCCACTCTGTTTGGAGAAACGCCCGCGCGTATCGTCGCGTCCGCCGCCCTTGATGACCTCACTGCACTCCGCGGGTTGTGCGAACAACACGGCGTCGCCATGTGCGAAATCGGCACGGTGGGTGGTGATGCATTGCGTATCGGCGACGTGATTGATATGCCGCTTCATGACGTATCAGGTAGTTGGGAAGGGGCGCTGGAAACCTCCTAAATCTTGTGGAAAACTACCTGCGAAACTCTTGCGGAGCCGCATGCCCGCCACATAATCTTGATTCTTGTGCGGGGCCCCGCGAGACCATCTACGGGTTGTCTGGGCGGTTGACGAATAAGAACGCACGTACTACTATCGGTTGAAAGGACACGTTGATGAAGGTTGTGCTGATTGATGAGGCGCCGGGCTTGGGCATCGCCGGTGATGTCCGTGATGTCAAGGATGGCTACGCCCGCAATTTCCTCATCCCCAAGGGTCTGGCCGTCCTCGCAACGCCGCAGGAACTGGCACGTGCGGATGCTCGCAGGAAGGCCGAAGTTGAGCGCCGGACCAAGCTCAATCTTGAGATGGAAAGCGTCGGCGAGCGGCTTGCTGACGAGCGCCTGCTGATTGCCGTGCGTGTTGGGCCGGGTGGCCGCCTCTATGGCAGCGTCACCGCGACGGAAATCGCGGAAGCCGTGAACGAGGCGATGGGAGTGGAGATCGACCGCCGCGCCGTGCAGCTTGCCCAGCCGATCCGCGAACTCGGACACCACCAGACTCCTGTCCGTCTTGCGCCGGATGTCATCCCCAGTGTGACCATCACTGTCTACCAGGAGGGAACGGATCCCCCGCCCCTGGTTGAAGAGACTCCGGAAGAGGAGCAGGAGGGCGTGGAGACCGCCGAGGCTACCGCCGATGAGGTAACGGCCGAAGCAGCCGATGCTCCGGAAGCGACCGAGGAAGGGTCGGAGGCCGCTGAGCCTGAGGAAGAGGAGGTAGAGACAACTACCCCTGAAGAGGGCGAGGCCGAGGCCGCTGACGAGGATGACTCGTAGAAGCGGAGTGCTCGGCCCGCAGTCCGTGGGCTACCGGAGCTTGCGGATCAGAAGGGGCCGAGGTGTCAGATGTACACCGAGCAGCTACCCCCACACGATGACGAAGCTGAGGAGGCAGTCCTCGGTTCGATGCTCATTGACGGCGAGACCGTCCCGGGTGTGCAGATTATCGTTGAGGGAGCGGACTTCTATCGGCAGCGCCATGCGTGGATATTCGAGGCCTGCGTAACACTCTTCACACGTAATGACCCTATAAGCCAGATAAGCGTCGCGGATGAACTCGCCCGCCATCAGCGACTCGAGGAGGTCGGCGGACTTCCTTTCCTGAGTCACCTCATCGCCGTTGTTCCCACGTCCGTTTATGCGGACAACTACGCTCGCGTCGTTCGGCGTCTCTCCATTCACCGACGGCTCATCGACGCCGGAGGGCAGATAGCGGGGATTGGCACCCGCGCTGAAGAGGATGAGGAAGAATCCCTCCGCAAGGCCGAGGAACTGCTCTACAGGATGCGGCTCGGGCAGACGACGCGCGATCTTGAGGCGCTGCGGGATGTCCTGGACAGATACGTTGAGGACAGTGAGCAAACTGTCGGCGGACGTCTCGGCGGTGTCGAAAGCGGCTTCGTTGATCTTGATCGACAGCTTGGCGGGGGGTTTCAGCCCGCGGACCTGCTCATACTTGCCGCGAGGCCCGGCGTCGGCAAGAGCGCATTCGCGCTCAACGTCGCCAAGGCGGCCGCACAGACCCGGAAGCCGGACGGCAGACCGCGGATTGTCGCCTTCTTCAGCCTTGAAATGGCGTCTGAGCAGGTTATAGAGCGCCTCCTGGCGGGCGAGTCCGGCGTCAACTCAACGCGCATCCGTGGCCACATGTGGACGGATTACGAAGAGGGCGCAATCATGAATGCCGTTGGGCGGCTGGCCGACTTGCCCCTCTATATCGACGATTCGGTTAGTCTCAACGTGGTGGCGCTCCGTTCCAAGGCGCGGCGGCTCTTCCTCGAGGAGGGCCTTGATCTGATCGTTGTGGACTACATGCAGTTGATGTCCAGCACGAACACGTTTGGGAACCGCGTGCAGGAAATCAGCGAAATCTCTCGATCCCTCAAGGCGCTCGCCCGCGACCTCAACGTTCCGGTGCTGGCCCTCTCGCAACTCTCTCGCGCCGTGGAGAATCGTCCGCGCCATGAACCGCTTCTTTCAGACCTCCGTGAGAGCGGCGCGATTGAGCAGGACGCGGACGTGGTCCTCTTCCTCTATCGCCCGGACATGGTCTTTACGGGGGAAGAATGGGAGCGGCAGCACCC
>DAOUKW010000011.1:0-4216 GCA_034420915.1 Dehalococcoidia bacterium | reverse complement strand
TTAATCCGCCGTTCCAGTCGCTCCGAATCCTCGGTGGACAGGTTAAAATACTTGGCCTGCGGATGATGGAAAACGAGCGCGCTGACTGAGCCCTCCGGCTCCATCATCATTTCCTCGGTCAGATTGACGCCGATTGTGTCCTCCGGATTGAGCAGCCGCCACAGGATCTCCTGGTCCTCCAGCCTCGGACAGGCGGGATACCCGAACGAGTATCGCTTGCCCTGATAGGCGGCGCGGAACAGGTCCGGCTTTGTGATGTCATCCGGGTCGGCAAATCCCCACATCGCTCTCATTCGTTGATGCAACAGTTCAGCAAACCCCTCTGCTCCCTCCAGCGCCAATACTTGCAGGATGTGTGAATCGAGATACTCGCCCTTGTTCTTCCACTCGTCGGCCAGAGCGCGCACACCTGGCCCGACCGTCGTGACAAACGCGCCGAGATAATCCGGCGCGCCGCCCGAGCGCACATAGTCCGCGAGGCTCAAGCCCTCTCCGGTAGCCTGCCTGCCAAACTGCAGTCGTTCCAGCGTGTGCCCTCCGTCCGGCGAGAGAATTAGCACGTCGTCGCCGTCACGCGCAGCCCGGAAGAAGCGGAAAACTGCTGAAGCACGGATATCAGGCCGCGACGCCATCTCGCGCTGAACGCGCAAGACGCGTTCATGAAGCTCAACCGCCCGCTCGTTGCCCTTTTCCAAATCTTCAAGGAAACGGCCCCGGTATCCCAGGTGCCGAACGTAGAGCATGGTCGGATTGATGTACGAGAAGACCTCGTCGAGATCGTAATCCAACAGGGTATGTTCAATCAGATCCGGCGGACGCGGCGGCGCATCCACGGGCGTGATGACCGCGGGCGCGCGTCCGTCAAGCGAAGGCGCGGCGGATCGAGCCGCGTCCTGATCGCGAATGGTATCCGTCTCCACTCGCAGCTCATTCTCAAGCCGCTCACGCTCCTCCGATGAGCGGATGCGATTGGCGAGATCGAGGCCCGTCATGGCGTCCTGCGCGTACGCAACAAGCCCCTCGTATTCGGGCGCGATGCGAAGCCGCGTAAAGCGATTGCTCAGCGCAGCGCCGCCGACAAGAATCGGCACGTCAACGCCCGCTTCCGTGAAGTCCTTGACTGTCTCGACCATCATCTGCGCCGACTTCACCAGCAAGCCGGAAAGGCCAATCATGTCCGGCCTGTGTTCCTGGTACGCCTCGATAAGCTCCCCCGGCGGCACCTTGATGCCGCGGTTGATCACACGATAGCCGTTGTTAGACAGGATGATATCGACGAGATTCTTGCCGATGTCATGCACGTCACCTTTCACGGTGGCGAGCAAGACCTTTCCGCGCGAACTCGTCTCAGTCGTTTCCATGTGCGGCTCAAGATGCGCGACGGCGGCTTTCATTACCTCCGCCGATTCAAGCACTTCCGCGACAAACAGTTCATTGGCCGCAAACAGCCGTCCAACCTCGTCCATGCCGTCCATGAGCGGGCCGTTGATGATTTCCAGCGGCGGCCGTTCCTCAAGGGCGATATCGAGGTCCGGCGTCATGCCCTCACGCGTGCCCTCAACAACGCGCCTCGCGATGCGTTCGTCCAGGGACAGCCCCTCCATGCGGTCAACGCCCTGCTCGGCGGCGGATGCGCGCTGCTCACGGAAATGCGCGGCAAAGGCGGCGATGGGATCGTCGCCCCGCCAGAAGATCAGGTCGTCGCATAGGGCGCGTTCTTCGTCCGAGAGCGCCGCATAGCGCACCAGTCCGCCCGTGTTCACGATTGCGCTATCAAGTCCCGCCTGCACGCAGTGGTACAGCATGACCGCATTGAGTACTTCCCGTCCCGCCTGCGGCAGCCCGAACGAGACGTTGGAGATGCCGAGCGTCGTCTTTGCGAGCGGCAACTCCTGTTTGATCAGTCGAATGCCCTCTATGGTCTCAACCGCGGAGCCGATATAGTTCTCATCGCCGGTGCCGACGGGGAACGTCAGCGCGTCAAAGATGATGTCCTCGCCGCGCAGGCCGTACTTCTCCGTAAGCAGTCGATACGAGCGTTGGGCGATTTCCAGCTTGCGCTCCCGCGTGATGGCCTGCGCCTGCTCCCTGTCATCGTCGATGCAGCCAACGATGACCGCCGCGCCATAGCGGCGGGCAAGCGGCGCGACCGCAGCAAAGCGCTCTTCACCGTCCTCCAGGTTGATGGAGTTGATGATCGACTTGCCCTGCGTGCGTTTAAGCGCCTCCTCGATGACGTTGACATCGGTTGAATCAATGACAAGGGGCGCGCGCGTCTTGCGCACGAGCCGCTCCAGGAACACATTCATGTCCGCGATTTCGTCGCGATCCGGGTCCTGCAAGCAGACATCCAGCGCGTGCGCGCCGTTGCGAATCTGATCGCGCCCGATTTCGGACGCCTCTTCGATGTTGCCCTCGCCGATAAGGCGCTTGAATCGGCGGCTGCCAAGCACGTTCGTCCGCTCGCCGATTAGAACCGGCTTCGTGTCCTCATCAATTGCCAGCGTCTCAAGACCGGACACGACGGTCTCAGTCGGGTTGGCGGGTGTTCGCGCAGGACGATTCAGCGCCACGGCACACATGCGCTCAGTGTGCTCCGGCACGGTTCCGCAGCATCCGCCGATGATATTGACCCAACCGGCATCCATGAAAGAGCCAAGAGCGGCGGCTATATCCTCGGGTGTTTCGTGGTAGTTGCCGTCCTCATCCGGCAGGCCGGCGTTCGGAATCACCGCAACAGGAAAACGGGATATCTGTGAGAGCGTGCGAACATAGTCGCGCATGAACTCAGGCCCCGTCGCGCAGTTCATACCGATCCACAGCAGGTCCCGGTGAGCAAAAGACGTGTAGAACGCCTCGATGTCCTGCCCCGCAAGCAGCGTGCCCATCGTCTCGATGGTGCATTGCACGGCGGAGGGAACACTGAGGCCGAGGTCCTCATTGGCGCGGTCGATGCCCTCCAGCGCGGCCTTGATATTCAGGGCGTCCTGAGAGGTTTCGACCAGCAAAACATCCACACCGCCCGTGATCAGCCCCCGCGCCTGCACACGATAGTGTTCAACGAGTTCATCAAACGTGACGTTAGCCGTGACGGATATCGAGCGCGTTGTCGGGCCCATGGAACCCGCGACAAAGCGGGGATGGTCATCGGTGGAGGCGTCGTCCGCTGCGGCGCGCGCGATCTCCGCGCCGATACGGCTAATCTCCTCAGCCTTATCTGCAACGCCAAACTCGCCCAGCACGAGCGGTGTTGAGCCGAACGTGTTTGTCTCGATGATGTCCGCGCCGGCGTCCAGGAAAGCGCGGTGAATGCCAGTGATGGCGTCCGGACGCGTGATGTTGAGGTATTCGAGACAGCCGTCAAGTTCTGCGCCGCCGTAATCCTCCGCACTCAGGCCAAGCGCCTGGATGCGCGTGCCCATCGCGCCGTCCACAATGAGGACACGTTCGGTCAGTAATTCTCGCAGGTGCGCAAACCGCGCCTCTCTGTTATCCGTCGTGTTGATCTCCGTTTCCGTTCGCGCCTCACGGCAGCGTCATCTGTTTGCCGATTACAGTTGATTACCGTCTATCTATTGTAGTGTTTCGCGCTATGGATGGGGGCGAGAAACTGCTGTCTCGGCAGCGCCCTACTGTACAATTGGAGAACGCAATCGCATCGGCACGCCGTGCAAGCCGCTTCGGCGCGGCCAAAGCGCCCGATTCTCAGGTTGCCGCGATGGGGCTGTAGCTCAGTTGGGAGAGCGCTTCAATGGCATTGAAGAGGTCAGGGGTTCGACTCCCCTCAGCTCCACCACCGCTTACGGTAGATTCCGCCGTCTTCGAGATGTGGCTTGGCAGCCTGTCGAAGCATCAGGGACTCGCGATTCCTGTGGCGTGACGCTTAGGGACGGAGGAACGTGAGGAGCACCCTGGCCTACGATTCCTCCGTCTACGGCTTCTCCCCCTCCGCCATCCGGTAGCCGACGCGGGGTTCTGCGAAGATGTACTTTGGGTTGGAGGCGTCGTCGCCCAGCTTGCGTCGCAGCTTCATCAGGTGGGTGCGCAGCACCCGCAGGTTCCCCGGCTTTCCCGGACTCCACACCCGCCTCAGCAGCCGGTCGTGGGGCACCACCTTGCCGGCCTCCATCGAAAGCTCCGCCAGCAGGTCGAACTCGGTGGGCGTCACCGGCACGGGATTCCCCGATACCGTCACCCTGCGCTGGGCGTAGTGGAT
>DAOUKW010000010.1:0-9652 GCA_034420915.1 Dehalococcoidia bacterium | reverse complement strand
GACCCTGTCGAGAATCGAGTCAGGCAAGATGCCGGACCTAAATACCTTTGGGTTGTTATGTCGATGGCTCCGGTTAGACCCTGCCGAGCTCCTAGGTGTGGAACGGCTAACTGACGACTCGGCCAGCAATGATTTCGCATCCGCGCACCTGAAAGCGAACAAGGAAATCGATCGGGATACTGCAGCTGCGCTGGCTAGGGCTATTGTTTTGGCGCAGCGCATTTTGCACGATGCCCCAAGCAAAGTAAGTGAAACCGATGGAGAGAGGCTTTAAGTCGCGCTGTGAGGAGATGGCGCGAACCCTGCGCATTGAGCTCAACCTAGATCCGACCGATCCGATGCCCCCAGCCTTGTTGGCTGATTATTTGGACGTGTTGATCTGGTCAGTTGAAGAAATCGGCTTGTCACCGGAGGATGTCAACCAACTCGTAGAAATTGATGGGGATTCATGGTCCGCGGTGACAGTATCTTCTTCCGGTAAAGACGCAATTCTGCTGAATCCTACCCATACAAAGGGCCGCTACTCCAGCGACATAATGCATGAACTGGCCCACCTGTTGTTGGGCCATCGGCCAAGTACCATGTTTTTCGCCGGCCAAGAGAACTTGGCGTTGAGGGGATTCAACCCGGAACTTGAAGAGGAGGCGAATTGGCTTGCTGGCGCATTACTCTTGCCTAGGGCAGCACTGCTGAAACTACATGCAAGCAATCATCCTGAGCAACAGATCTGCAGTGAATACGGTGTCAGTATGCAGATGCTCAGATATCGGAAGAGCGTCACGGGAGTGAATCGACAGATGGCCCGGCGCAAGAAGCCAACTGTACGCAGGAAACCCTAGCCCCTCTTGCCGATTTCCGCAGCCGGTTCGTCTGTTCGCCCACCGGGCACCCCGCTAGGCCTACGCGTCCCCATTGACGTGTACTGCGACACCCAGATTCGGACGCAGCCTGTTTGCAGCAAGCATTAAGGCGAACGTCGACTACACTTCCTGCAGCGGAGGTTTCTCGAACGATGTCCATGACCAACTCCCTACGCCAACTATCTAGCCGCATGGCGCGCGCGGCCATTGGAGACAAAGGGCTCTACTGGGAGCTCGCTTTCGACGTAGGCGCAATCCGGCAGTCTCTTCTGGCGGTGCTCATCGTCGCGGCTGCATGGGGAGCCGGGTCAGCCATTCACGATGTAGCGCGAGGCGCTGTTGGCGGGGCAGCTGGCGGGTTCACCGTGATGGCGTTGTGGGGAATGTTCTACTGGCTCGTGTTCAGCGTGTCTGCATGGGCGCTCACGCGAGTACTGGCCGTCTGCTTCGAAGTCGACGTGGAGAGGGTGACGTACCTGCAGTTCATCCGGAGGTTCGGCTTCGTGTTCGCGCCAAGTCTCCTTTTCGTTCTGACACGCATCCCGTTTGTGGGAGAAGCAGCAGCTCTCATGGCCTTCATGTGGACTGCGCTTGCCGCCGTGGTCGCTATCCGATGGACGGCCGAGACACCCATCGGGCTGGCCGTCATGGCGGCGTCCGGCGGAATGGTGGCTGCGCTTGTGCTCTCAGCATTCGTTCTCGCGTACATCCTGCTGTAGCAGGAGTCGCGCATCGTCACTAGCAAACGGCGCACCCTTAAAGGCACCAAACTGAGTAACCCATGGTAGCGCGTACGGGATTCGAACCCGTGATCTCCGCCTTGAGAGGGCGGTGTCCTTGGCCACTAGACGAACGCGCCACACGAGTGAACGTCCTCACAGTTTAACCACCACGCCCCGGAATCGCCAATGCGCCGAACCCTACATCCCCTCCGCCGCGGCCCTCACCTTCTCCATCAGCGCCTCCGCCGGCGCGGAGATCGCCCGTCCCTGCAGCGTGATCAGCCCGGCCTGATCGACGGGCATCATGTGGCCGAGATGCACGATTCCGAGCGTATCCTCGTCGCCCGGCTCCGCCACGACGCGCGGGATGATCGAAATGCCGTAACCGTCACTGACATAGCGCTTGATCAGGTCCAGCGAATCGGCCTCCATGATGATGTCGAAGTCCAGACCCTTGCGCCGGAACTCGGACTCCACGGCGGAGCGGGTGTAGGTTCCCGGCCCCATCGTGATCAACGGATACTTGGCGATCTGCTCGAAAGACGTTAGCGGCAATTCCTCAAGCAATGGGTGGTCGAGGGGTGTGATCAGAAGCCGCTGATAGGGAAACAACGGTTGGAATTCCAGCGCAGGGTCCGGGTCCCCTCCGGGCACGATGCCAAAATCCACCTCGCCCTGCGACACCAACTCGATTACCTCGGATCGCAAGCGTGAACGCAGCCGTAGGTGAACCCGTGGGTTCTCATCGCGAAACGCCTCAACGGCGCGCAGCAGGAAGTGTGTCAGGTTCGTCGTTGTCGCCACCGTCACCGGCCCCTCCGTCTGAGCCTGCTGCGTGTTTGTGGCGAGCCCTTCGATGCCCTCGACCAGTGGACCGGCAAGTTCCAGCAGCTTCTCGCCCGCCAGCGTCAGTCGTATCGGCCGCCGGATGCGGTCAAACAGCTGCGTCCCCAACTCCTGTTCCAGCTTCTTGATGTGCGTGGACACCGTCGGCTGACCGATGTCCAACAGCTCCGCCGCCCGCGAAATGCTCCTCACACGGGCCGCGACGGTGAAGCTGCGTAGTTCGCGAACATCCATGTCGCCCCCTCATCCCTTTACCCACCCCATTATAACATCGCCAAAACAAATACTAACTATCTTGGAATATCCCTTGATGCAATCCTGTAGGAGCGGCAGTATGGATACATGAGAAATAACGAAGACAGAGAAAAGAGCGAAAGAGGGAGGACCCCCATGACACAGACCATTCAGACCATCAGCCCCGTAGCAAGTGAGCCCGTCCGCCCGGTCAAGACCGGCAAGGTCGCGATCGAAGCCAGGGCCGGCGTCGACAGGATCGTCGCGCTGAACGCAAACCTGCTGGCAGCGGCATAAGGGGGTCAGCCCCAAAAACCTCCCCTGTCAGCCCTGGAAAGGGCGGGGGGACCAAAAACGAAATACCACCACCACACACCTCCTCCCCGGGAGAAGCTCCGCACCACACCGCGGGGCTTCTTTCTTTTTGGAGAACAATGAGGCGGCTACGGAACTCGGCGACGTCACACGACATCGCCGCCAATCAGGAGGCTACGGCAGCCCTGACCGCCTCCGCCTCCAGCGAGACATCATTCTGCTCACTGGTATCCAGATCGCGTAGTGCCGCCGCGCCCCTGGCGACCTCATCGTCGCCGATAATCAGCGCATAGCGTGCATTCGCTGAGCCCGCCGCCCGCAGCTGCGCCCGCAGGCTGCGACTACCCGTCGGGAGCGAAACGCTGAGGCCCTTTTGACGCAACTCGGCCGCCAGCCGCAGAGCGTGACTGTGCGCCGTCTCGCCGAGATACACGATGTACAGGTCCGTCCGGGACGACATCGACTCCGGCGGCGTGATTCCCGCATCCCGCAGGTTCATGATGATCCGCTCGATGCCGGAACCAAACCCGACTCCCGGCGTCGGCGCGCCTCCGAGCTGCTCGATGAGCCCGTCGTAACGCCCGCCCGCTCCGAGCGCCGTCTGTGAGCCCTCAACGGCAGGATGCACCTCAAACACGGTGCGCGTGTAGTAGTCGAGCCCGCGAACAAGCCGCGGCGTAATCGTATAGGGAATCTCCCAGAGGTCCAGTAGCGCGCGCAGCCGCGTGAAGTGGTCGGCGCAGTCCCCGCACAGGCTGTCCGCCGGGGTCGGTGCGCCGTCGATGATGGGCTGGCAACGCTCCTCCTTGCAGTCCAGTAACCGCAAGGCGTTCTTCTCATACCGCGTATGACAGTCCTCGCAGGTGTCATCCAGCCGTGTCGAATAGTATTCCCGGAGCGACTCCAGGAACTGCGGCCTGCAATCACTGTCGCCGATGGAGTTCACGTGCAGCGTCAGGTTCGTCAGGCCAAGCTCCTGCAGCAGGCTCCACAGCACGTGGATGACCTCCGCGTCGATCTCCGGATTCGGGTCTCCGATGGCCTCAACACCGAATTGGTGATGTTGTCGCAGCCGACCCGACTGCGGCCTTTCATAGCGAAAGATCGGCGTGATGTAGAAGGCGCGCACCGGCTGCGGCAGCGTGTGCATCCCGTGTTGGATGTAGGCGCGGCAGACGGGCGCGGTGCCCTCGGGCCGCAGCGTGAGCATGTCGTCGCCGCGGTCCGTGAACGTGTACATCTCCTTCTCGACGATGTCCGTGCCCTCGCCCACCGTGCGGACAAACAGCGCCGTCTCCTCGAACACGGGCGTGTCGATTCGCTTGAAGCCGAACCGATGCGCAACGCTCTGCGCCGCCGCCCGCACCCAGTCCCAATACGGCTGGTCGTCCGGCAGGGTATCGTTCGTGCCGCGAACGGTCTGGAATCGACGTCTGGCGTCGCTATCGCTGGATGACATCGCAGCGGCTTTGGTGAGAGCGGGTCCTACACACCCGCGATTTGATAGCCGCCGTCGATGGGCAGCACGTGGCCGGTGATGCCGCTCGAAAGATCGCTCAGCAGGAACAGTGCCGCCTTGGCCACCTCATCGTGCGTGATGTTGCGCTGCAGCGGAGAGCGCTCAGCCTGGATGCGCTTCATGTCCACGTAGCCGTGAATGGCACGAGAAGACAGGGTGTCCAGTGGCCCCGGCGAGAGCGCGTTCACGCGGATGCCGCGCGGGCCCAGCTCGTACGCCAGCTGCCGCACCTCGTTCTCCAGCGCCGCCTTTGCCGTGCCCATGATGTTGTACCCGGGGAACACGCGGTCAGACGCCTGGAACGTCAGCGTCACGATGGTTCCGCCCTCCGACATCAGCGGTGCGGCGTACCGTGCGACGGGAATCAGCGAATACGCGCTCACCTCCAGCGCGATGCGGAAGCCGTCGCGTCCCGTCTCGGAGAAATCGCCGCCCAGGTCGTCACGATTCGCGAAGGCGATGCTGTGGATCAGGAGGTCAACGGACGCCCCGTCCGCCGCGATCTGCGCGAAAGCCGACTCAACATTCTCGTCCTCGGACACGTCGCACTCGATGAGCGTGACGTTGTTCATCTCGCCCGTCAGCTTGCGGATGCCGTCGCCGAGCCGCTCATTCTGGTAGGTCAGGTACAGGTTCGCGCCCGCGCTGTGCAGCGCCTGCGCGATGTGCCACGCGATGCTGCGGTGATTCGCCACCCCCAGCACAACCGCATTCTTCCCCGAAAGATCAATCGAATACATATCCCGGCATCGCCTTTCCGCCGCCTACCGCGTCATTCCCTCCCACACCCCGTCATTCCGAGCGTAGTCGAGGAATCCAGAACTCCATGTCCACAACGATTCCTATTGTAGCGTGGTGAGGCCTATACTCGGTCATTCTGGCGCAGGCCGGAATCCACCCCGTAGCCCGTAGAGCCTGCCCCGTACTTGATACGGGGGTCACAACCCCCGTTCACCCTGAGCCTGTCGAAGGGTCACCCCGCCCGTCATTCCCGCCTCCAACTCCGTCATTCCCGCCTCCCAATCCGTCATTCCTACGAAAGCGGGAATCCAGAACTCGGAGTGCAACCAAACAGAGTAGCCCCACCCCTGTCATTCCGAGCGCAGTCGAGGAATCTACTCAGGGTGAAACTGACAATAGTCGCATGCTGAGCTGATACGTATCTGTTTTTTCTCCTTCTCGCAGTGGCTGCACCCCCACTTGCCAAAAAACCACAAGGCTGGGTCGAGTGCCGCGCAGCTGCTAGGTAACCCCGATGGCCCGTCAATGTCCGTCTGCTCAACCGCCTTGCGCCAGACATGCTGAACTGCTGGCCTGGCCTGATCGAGAGATACATGCTCAGCATCCAGAACATTGAGATTCGCAGTGACATGCTGTACGTGAACGTCTACCGCTACAGGAACAATATCAAGGTCGTTTATCTCTGCTTTGCCAGGGGCAACGAGCATACGCATCCACATCGGCCATATCTTTGGGCCTTTGAGGAGCGGGAAGCGAGGTTGCCCCTTCTTGAACTCGGTACCCAGATAAAGGAGCAACTCAATAGCGTTCCCCTGTCCGGAATCCACAACACGTCTCACGGGATTGTCATCTTCGGTGAGGCTGCGGGCGATGGCGTTCCAAGCAGATGAGTCAGCGTCATGCCGTTGACTCACTCCGGCTCGGGACAACTTGTCGCGGAGCGTTAGTACAGGCATTGTCGCGACTTTAGCAGGTTCAAAAAGCTCTCTGTCGGATTGAAATAGGTCGTGGCCATTATTCCAGAGGCGCGTGGCATCGCGGGCACGATCCATTGCTGCAATGAAAGTCAGAAACAGGCGTACGCTGCGATCTGACTCGCCGGAGGCGCGCAAGTGCTCTGCATATTTAACCTCCGGCATTTCAGACCATGTACCGTGCGGCGCATCAGCTCTGGCGGACAGGTCTAACCGATCATTGTAGAAGTCGCTAGCGATTGCCTTGGCTACGGTGGCAGCGAGGGAAATGTCTGGTTTAAACATCTTTATCCCCTTGGGGTTTCTATAGAAGACAACATTGAACGTTGTTGATACCAGTTGACTTGCCGTCCTGGCCCGACTACATGCGCCAGAGGGCGGCGCACTATCACGCCGATCTCACGGAGCCCCTTCTCCAATCCATATTCCACGTAAGACTTGCCTGCATGAACTTCAATGGCCTTCCCACCCAACTTCGGGATCTTCTCCACAAGGTCATTCAAGACTCGTGTTGACCACGTACGACGCTCAGTGGGAGAAGAATCGTTCAAAGAACAATCATATGGCTCAATCCAAGTGTCTGGTGCCAAAAGCCCGTGCTTGGCGCTGAGAATGTACCAGGGACAGCCGCGCGATTCCGCGTATTCCCGCCGATACTTCCAAAGGGTTGAAGCATAGACATCTTGCGCCGGGCCTCCATAATCGCGCTTTCCCTTGACGCACCCAAGGAGGATTAGGTCAATCATCCCACCTTCGTGGTTCATCATCATACCTCTCGTACGCGAATCCCATGGGGATGCAACATACTCATCGTACTGCTTCGCCTACCCACCCGCCGTCCGCGCCGCTACCCGCACGTCCCGCCAGAAACTCGACCGCAGCGCGAGGGCGATCGCGAACATCACGGCAATTCCACCGCCGATCCCCACCGCCATCGGCGCGCCCAGCCACTCCGCCAGCGCCCCCACCTGCAGGCCGCCCAGCGGAATCAGGCTGTACGTCAGGCTGAACACGCCCATCACCCGGCCCCGCAGGTCCTCCGGCACCGCGCTCTGCAGCAGCGTCAGATTCGTGATCTGCGAGAGCGAGTTGAACGTGCCGGACAGGAACAGCGCCGCCAGCGACAGCCAGAGCAGCTCACTGAACGCGAACAGCATCACCATCGCCCCAAACAGTCCGGCTCCGCCCAACAGCAGGACCAGCGGCCATCGACCCTTCACCCAGAACGCCGCCATCCCGGTGCCGAGGAGCCCGCCCGCCGCCGATGCCCCCAACAACAACCCCATGCCGTCCGCGCCGATATCGAGAATGTCCCGTGCGAACACCGGCATCACCTGGATATACGCCACGCCGAAGAAACTGTCCACGAATGTCAGCAAAATCAGGCTCGCGAACAGGTTGCGCCGCGCGATGAACGTGATCCCCTCGAACAATTCCTTGAACACGTTGCCGGGTATGCGCTCCACGCGTGGAATCCGCACGAAGAAGAGCAGCAGCGTCCCCAGCCCGTAGCCCAGCGTCACCGACCCGAACGTCATCGCGGAACCGATGCGCTCGATCAACACTCCGCCCAAACCCGGGCCAAACACCCGCGTCCCCTGCCACACGGACGAGCTGAGCGCCAATGCGTTCATCAGCAGCCGCCGGTCCGGGATCAGCGCCGGGACCACCGCCGTCCGTGTCGGCTGGTCGATCCCTTGGATGATGCCGATGGCCGCGGACGCTGCGAGCAGATGCCACGGCGCGAGAATCTCCCCGAACGTCAGCATCATCAGGACCGTCACCGTGATGGTCATGCAGACCTGCGTGGCGATAAGCAGCCCCAGCCTGCTCACGCGGTCCGCCGCCACGCCGCCGATGAGGTTCACGCTGATGGTGCCCATCCCCATGACGAACCCCAGGTAGCCCAGGAAGATCTCCGAGTTGGTCAGCTCATAGCCCTCCCACGCGATGACGATGCGCAGGATCTGCCAGCCCATCACGAATGAGACGGCGCTGAACCAGTAGTTGCGGAAGTTCGGAACGGCTAACGAGCCAAGCGGAGACGTGACGGCGCTGTGCGTCTGTTCGAGTTGCTGCTGTTCAGTATCTGTTTCGCGTGGCGTGGACATTGACGCCGCCGGCCTGTAAGGACGGATCCCGTAGGCGCATATAATACAGCGGATGCCGTCGCTGACGCCGCCGGAGAAGCCTTGTGGGAACGGTTAGACGCCTCATCGCCGCCCTCCTGATCATCATTGGGCTGGGAGGCTTCGCCATATCCGCCGTTCCGTTCCAGGAGGAGCGCTCAGGCGGACACGCCGCTCTTATAGAGGTGGACGGCACGATTGAACCGGTGACCGTTCGATACGTCACCCGCGCCATCAGCAGGGCGGAGGCGGACAACGCCGAGATTATAATCATCCGACTCGACACTCCCGGCGGACTGCTCGACTCCACGCGCGACATCGTTGAGGAGATATTCGCAAGCCGAGTGCCGGTGGTTGTGTACGTCGCCCCCAGCGGCGCGCAGGCCGCCTCGGCCGGTACGTTCATCACGGCGGCAGGGCATTTTGCGGTCATGTCCTCCGCCACCAACATTGGTGCGGCGTCGCCCGTCGGCGGCGGGGGCGAGGACCTGCCTGACACGTTGGAATCCAAGGCGAAGCAGGACGCCGCCGCTTTCCTCAGGAGCATCGGCGAGCGGACGGGACGTAACCCGGAGGCGTTGGAGGCGACCGTCCTTGAGGCCCGGTCATACACGGCAGCGGAGGCGCTTGACGAGGGAATAATCGACTTTCTCGCTGATGACGTCGACGAACTCTTGGCGAGTCTGGACGGACGCACTGTCACCATTGCCGGCGCTGAATCCGTTCTGGAAACCGCGGGCCTTGCCGTCCGGGACATTGAAAAGACGGCACTTGAGACCTTCCTGGAGATCATCTCCAATCCCAACATCGCATTCCTGCTGCTCACTGTGGGCGGGCTGGGAATCATCATTGAACTCATCAGTCCCGGCTTCCTTGGCCCCGGCATCGTCGGACTCATTGCGCTCGGGTTGGCTTTCGCCGCATTCGGCAACCTGCCCGTCAACTGGGTCGGATTCGGCCTCATCGTGGCGGCCATGGTCCTCTTCTACATGGAGATGCAGGCGCCGGGAATCAGCGTCTTCGGGATAGGAGGCGCGCTCAGCTTCCTCATCGGCGGTTTCCTGTTATTCGGCAGTTTTGAGGCCCCCGCAATAGACACGCCCAGTTTCCGCGTCAGTTACTGGATGCTGGGTGTTGTCAGCGCCGGCCTGTTCACCGGCCTCGTGCTGACCTTCTGGGCGCTGACTCAATACAGGAGGCCCGATTACACCTCGCCCGCAAGGGCTCCCATGGGGAGGTCTGGCAGGGTCGTCAATCCAATTGATCCACAGGGCACTGTTCGCCTTGCCGGGGAGATCTGGACTGCCGAGTC
>DAOUKW010000009.1:0-7918 GCA_034420915.1 Dehalococcoidia bacterium | reverse complement strand
GCCGTCACCGCAGCCGCATTTCCGCTCATCCGCCCGAACTCATCCATCAGTTGGCGCAGTTGTTCGCGCCAGTCGCTTCCGGCGCGCGCAGGCACCCGTATCTGCAGATGCCCGACGTTCGCGTGCGGCAGCGCGCGGCGGATCGCCTCACGATCCAGCCAATAGACGTCCCTGAGCCGCACGACGATCTCCGTGCCCTCCGTCGCGATTGAGCGCACCATGCCGCGCAGCTGCCCCGTCTGCGCCCGAACCTCGACAGCCAGCAGCAGATCATCGACGTGCTGCGGCAGGGGCCCGAACCTGTCCCGCAGCTCCCCGCGTATGGTCTCAACCTCCGCCGGATCAACGAGATTGGCCAGCCGTTCGTAGACGGCCAGCCGCGTTCCCGTGTCCTCCACGTAGTCCGGCGGGATGCGGGCGTCTGCGGGCAGATCGACGGGCGCGCGGGCAGCCCCCGTCGCCAACAGCGACCGCCCTCCCGTCAGCCCCGGCTCGTCCGGCACGTGCGCCGACTTGCCCCTGCGGACCTCTTCGATGGCCTCTGACAGCAGCCGCGTGTACAGGTCGAAACCGACCGCCGCCACGTTCCCGCTCTGCTCCGCGCCCAAAATATTGCCCGCGCCGCGAATCTCAAGGTCCTTCATTGCCAGCCGGAATCCCGCGCCAAGCTCGGCGGCGGATAGGATGGCCCGCAGGCGGCGCTCTGCAGTCGGCGTCAGCACGCGGTCGCGCCTGAACAGGAAATAGGCATACGCGCGAATCGACGAACGCCCAACGCGCCCGCGCAGCTGGTACAACTGCGTCAGGCCCAGCCGGTCCGCGTCGTCCACGATGAGCGTGTTGGCGTTCGGCATATCCAGCCCCGCCTGGATGATCGTCGTGCAGATAAGCACGTCGAACTCCTGCGCCGCAAACGAATTCATCACGCTTTCCAGCGACTCCGGCGGCATCCGTCCGTGCGCCACGCCGAAGCTTGCCTCGGGCACAAGCTGTTGCAGATGTTCCAGTATTCGATGGATGTCCTGTATCCGGTTGTGGACGAAGAAGACCTGCCCGCCCCGGTCAGTCTCGCGCAGGATCGCCTCGCGGATCGTCCGGTCCTCCTGCTCCGCCACGAACGTAGTCACCGGAATCCGGTCCTCCGGCGCGGTGTCGATGCGGCTCATGTCGCGGATGCCGAACAGCGCCATGTGCAGCGTGCGGGGGATGGGCGTGGCCGTCATGGTCAGCACGTCCACCGTCGCCCGCATCTTGCGCAGGTGCTCCTTGTGCCGCACCCCAAACCGCTGTTCCTCGTCGATGATCACCAGCCCAAGATTGCGGAAACTCACGTCTTTGGACAACAAACGGTGTGTTCCGATGACCACGTCCACCTCGCCCCGCGCCAAAGCCGCCACGGTCTCCTTCTGCTCAGCGTCCGTCCGCAGCCGCGACAGCATGTCGACTCGGAGAGGAAACGTCTCCAGCCGCTCCATGAAGGTTCGGTAATGCTGCTGCGCCAGCACCGTCGTCGGCACCAGCAGCGCCACCTGCGAACCGGCTGCCACGGCCTTGAACGCCGCGCGCACCGCCACCTCCGTCTTGCCGTAGCCCACGTCGCCGCAGATCAGCCGGTCCATTGGCCGACCCGCCTCCATGTCCGATTTCACGTCGATGATGGCCTGCTGCTGGTCCTCCGTCTCCTGGTACGGGAACGAGCTTGCCAGTTCCCACTGCCACGCCGTCTCTCCTCCGAACGGCGCGCGTGAGCTTATCTCTCGCTCCGCGTACAAGCGAAGCAGTTCCTCCGCGAACCTGAGCGCGTCCTCCTTGACGCGACGCTTGGTATTGGCCCACTCGTTGCCGCCCAACCGCGTCAGTGTCGGATTCCCGCCCGTGCCGGTGTAGCGCGCTACACGGTCCACCTGGTCCGTCGGCACGTACAGCGTGTCGCCGCCCGAGTAACCCAGCGCCAGGTATTCCCGCTCCGCGCCCTCCGTTGCCCGCTGCACCGTCCCCTTGAACCGCGCGATGCCGTGCTCAACGTGAACGACGTAGTCGCCCTCCACAAAATCCGAAAGGAACGCGTCGCGCCGTACCACGCGTCGCCGTACCGGACGCGGTCTCTTGATGAATCCAAAAATCTCGGTGTCCGAAAGCGTGATGATCGACCCGCTGACGCCCGATTCCCCGCCACTTAGCTCCCATCCCTCCGCAAGAGCGGTTTGCACAATCACAAGGCTCCCCGGCGTCGGCACGGCGTCCATGTCCGTCCGCAGCGACAGTTCATGCCCGCTCTCTCGCAGCATCTCCGCCAGTCGCTGCGCCTGCAGCGATGCGACCACAACCGCGTTTCCTCGATGGCGCGCGCCGAGGATATCGCTGCTGAGACGGTCGATGCGCCCGCCGTATGTCTCCGGCGGTGAGAATCCTAAACTCCCAAACGACCGCGTTCCTTCCTGGACTCCGTCGGGCGCTACCTGCGCGAACGGCTCAAGGTGCAGTCGCCGCGGCACGTCCGCCAGCGACATCTCAAGCCGCTCCGACGTGGCAACGGGGCTTGGAAAGCCGCGAGGCAGCTTGCCGCGTTCGATCTGCCCGTCGCGAATCTCCAGCCCCCGCCTGATTACCTCGTCGAGGCGTGTCCGCACGCTCATGGGTCGGTCAACAATCACGACCGTTTCATCCGGCAAGTGGTCTATAAGAGTCAACCGATGGAAATACGGCGAGAAGAACCCGACGCCCGGCACGGCGGCGCCCTCAGAGAACTGCCGCAGTTCTTCCGCGAAAGTTGCTGCTTCCTCGCCCCCAAGCCCGTGCATGTCAGGCGGCGGCGCATCCCGCACCGCGGACGGCAGCAACTCCAGCGCGGGCGTCACGACAACTTCGTCCACTTCTGTGCGTGAGCGCTGCGTTGCTGCGTCAAACATACGGATGCTGTCGATGATGTCTCCGAACAACTCGATGCGGGCAGGGCTTTCATCCTGGGGTGGCCAGATATCAACGATGCCGCCCCGACGGCTAATCGTCCCGGGCGTCTCGATTGCCGCCACCGGCTCGTATCCCAGTTCCACAGCGTCTGAGAGGATGCCGTCGATGGAAATCGCCTCACCGATACTCAGCGTAAACGTTGCCCCTTTAAAGTCCTCAGGCGGCAGTGTCACCGCGGCCGCAGCGTAGGCGCTCGCGATGATGAACGGAGCAGGGCGGGCGATGAGTTCCTGCAGGCGCGCCTCCTGCGACCCGGCCCGAAAATCGGCCAGCGCGGAGAGCGCCCTTAGCCGCTCCCTTGTTGTTGATGCGTCGTTGTCCAGCTGTTCGTAGGGCAGGGCGTCCGGCTCAGGGTAGGGAATGACGGCGTTCGCGGCGGAAGAAGACACATAGGCGCTGACCTGCTCATGCGCCCGCCGCGCGTCCTCCGCCCCGGCGTGGAGCCATAGCACAGGCCGCCCAAGGTCGCGCCACAGGCTCGCGATGATGAACGGCGTCGCGCCCTCCAGCGGATCGAGCAGGATCGGCTCCGGCTGCCCCGCGCGCAGCGCCTCCACCAGCTGACGATACGCATACCGCCGCCGCAACCCCTCAGACAACGCCGCCAGACTCACTCACTACCTCCCATCCGCCATTCCTACTACTCCACCGTCATTCCCGCGAAAGCGGGAATCCAGTCCCTCATTTCCCTCCCCCTTGATGGGGGAGGGTTAGGGTGGGGGTGATGCCCCTTAAACGCCAAAACCCCCGCCTGAACGGGCACATACCAGTGTAACGGGATGGGGGACTTAGGGCAGGGAACGGGCCTAATCGTCAATCAGACCGCGCAGCCGCTCCACGAACCCGGCTATCTGGCCAAGATGGGTGTCCACGTCGCTCGGCCCCATCTCGCCCTCGTAGAAATTCTCGTGCAGATTCCGAGACATCCCGAATGCGACCCAAAGGTCGGCATCTCCCGTCTCTTCCACGATGCGCCGCACTATACCGATGAGTTGCGCATGACGGCTATGATCCCACCCGCGCTCCTCCGCGACGGCCTTGATGATTTGCGCAGTCGCGCCCCACCCCTTCTCGCTGGCCTGAAGGGTATCCCCGCGAGCAAGCTCCTCTGAAGCCTGCGCAAGATAGCGTGCACTGAGGGCGGCGTATGGAGATGTGTTGGCGGTCATGGGTTCAGTGTACAAAGATGGACGAACTGGGAGATAAGAGAATGTGGTGCGCTAGGTGCATATAATCTACTTTTTGTTATTAGGTATGCAGCGCTAAAGGTTTGCCAACTCACCACCTTCAATGGCTGTGGAATCTGCGGTTAAACTAATACCTGTCCTCCTTAGGAGTCCTGCCATTCTTCGTGCTGATTCTTCAGTAAACTCCTCTATTCTGAGGGGTATTTCGCTCAGCCATTGCTCACGCAGCGAGAACACGATTACTCCTGCGTCTTCAAGTTCTCTTATGATGTTCGACATGTGCCTCTCACCACTACGCGTAAGCCGATCTAATGAAGTGACCATCAGCACATCGTATTCGTGTGCATGCGCAGCTGCGATGAGGTCTGACAGAGCGCTCCGATAGCTGGGCTGGTTCAAGTGAGGAGACGTATGCAGTTCGACCTCATTGACAATCTTTAGCCCCCGAGACTTCGCTTGATCCCGCAATATATTCAATTGCTCCTGAGCAGCTGGCGAGGCATCTATCCAATCGTAGTCGGATGCACGGCCGAGGATTCGTGCCCGTTTACCATTCATTCTTTGCTTTAAGGCGTCGCTCGTTTCTTCTAATGACGGAAATCGGTTGAGCATGTTTCCTCCACTGCCTGATGGCAGTCACTGGCACTATAACCCGATGCGTCTGGAACCGGTAATTCAGTGATGCCGCGAGTCATGCTACTATCACTGCCCCCCTCTCTTGTCCCATACCCGCGCGTCCCCGTATCATCTAGCCAGCCGCACGAGGAGCGGCAGGCGCGGAAAATCTTCTGTAGGAGTTATTGAGAGTGACTCGAATCGTTGTGACCGGCGTCGGTATGGTGACGCCCCTTGGCCTTGATACGCAGACCACGTGGGAATCCCTGCTCGCCGGGCAGTCCGGCGCGGACACCGTTTCCCTCTTTGACGTGGAGCCGTACCCCACAACCATCGCCTGCGAGGTCAAAGGCTTTGATCCGTCCACATTCATGGACCGCAAGGAAGTCCGGCAGACCGACCGCTACATCCAGTTCGCCATGGCCGCCGCCGACCAGGCCGTCGCGGAGTCCGGCCTTGAGGTCACGGACGATAACCGCAATGAAGTCGCCACGATCATCGGCAGCGGTTACGGCGGCATCGGCACCGTCCAGAACGCCGTTGAGACCCTCTCCACGCGCGGCCCCAACCGCGTCAGCCCGTTCCTCATGCCCATGATGGTGACGGAGATGGGCGCGTCCAAAGTGTCCATCTCCCTCGGCGCGCGCGGCCCCGCCTACTCCGTCACGTCGTCGTGCTGCTCCGGCTCCGATTCCATCGGTGCGGCGGCAGATCTCATCCGACGAGGTGACGCCACGGTTGCGTTGGCGGGCGGCGCGGAGGCCACCATCACGCCCATCGCTTTCGCCGGTTTCAGCCAGGCGGGCGCGCTGTCTACCAAGCGCAATGACAAACCCTCGCAGGCTTCCCGTCCCTTTGACGTCGACCGTGACGGCTTTGTCATGGGCGAGGGCGCGTGCGTGCTGGTGCTGGAAGACCTTGAGCACGCGAAGGCACGCGGCGCGAACATCATCGCCGAACTGTCCGGCTTCGCCTCCACGGCAGACGCCTACCACATTACGCATCCCGCCGAGAACGGCGAAGGGGCGGTGCGAGCGATGCGCAAGGCTCTCGACAGGGCAGAACTTACCCCCGCCGAGCTCGGCTACATCAACGCGCACGGCACATCAACGCCCATCAACGATCGCGAGGAGACCAAGGCCATCAAAACCGTGTTTGGCGAGGCCGCCTACTCCGTGCCGATCTCCTCAACCAAGTCTATGCACGGCCATCTGCTTGGCGCGGGCGGCGCATTGGAGGCTGCTATCTGCGCCCTCGCAGTCGCGAACGACCAAATCCCTCCGACCATCAACCTTGAAAACGCGGATCCGGATTGCGACCTGAATTATACGCCGCATGAGGTCCGCACAGGCCCCGTCAACAGCGCCCTGTCAAACACGTTCGGATTCGGTGGCCACAACACGGCAATCATCTTCCGCAAGTTCGCGGACTAGCTGCCGCCCGCCATGACGGTTCAACGACGGTGGGCGCTGCCGGAACCGCCGTCGCCGCAGGCGCGTGAGGCGCTCACCGCGTTCCCGCGAACACTCCAACAGATTCTCTTCAACCGCGGCATCGAGACCGCAGAGGCTGCCGATGTGTTCCTTCGACCTGACGAGCGTCTTATCGGCGACCCGAGCAATATCCCCGGCATGGACGCCGCTATCCACCGCATCCGTCAGGCCATGTTCGGCGGGGAGAAAATCGGAGTCTACGGCGATTTCGATTCCGACGGCGTCACCGGCACCGCGCTTTTGTGTGAGGCGCTGCAGAACCTCGGCCTGACAGTGACCCCCTATATTCCCTCCCGCTCCGAGGGGCACGGTGTAAATCGCGCTGCACTCAAGACGCTCCATGATGATGGCTGCACGCTTGTCATCACCGCTGACTGCGGTGTCGGCGGCATCAACGACGGAGCCGCGCCGCCCAGAGGTATGGACATAATCGTCACGGATCACCACATGCCCGGGGACGAGCTGCCCGATTTCACCGCTATCGTGAACCCCATGCGACGGGAGTCTGTGTACCCGTCGCCGAAACTTGCCGGTGTCGGCGTTGCTTATAAGCTCGCGCAGGGCCTCCACCGGGAACTCGATAAGGAAATGCCGGATGGCCTACTTGAACTCGTGGCGCTCGGCACTGTTGCAGACGTTGCGCCCCTGATCGATGAGAACCGCTACCTGGTCAACGAGGGCCTGGCCCGAATGCGAGACACGCGGCGTCCCGGCATCCGCGTCCTCGCGTCGATCGCCCGCCGCCCGCTTGCCGGTCTTACATCCGAAGACATCGCCTTTCAGATTGCTCCGCGCCTTAACGCCCCGGGTCGCCTCACCCATGCGAATGATGCGCTGCGCCTGCTCTCCACAGTGGACGAAGAGGAGGCCCGAACTCTCGCCGTCCAGCTTGACGAGCTCAATCAGCGTCGCCGTGAACTCACCGAAGATGCGTACAACAAAGTCCGAGAGCACATGGCGGACGACGATAGCGAAGCACCTATCATCGTGGCCGGCGCCCCGGATATTCCCGCCGGGCTCCTCGGTCTCGTCGCCGGTCGCCTGGCGGAAGAGTTCTATCGTCCAAGCTTCGTCTATTCCGCCGATGGCGACGGGTTGATTCAGGGCTCCGCCCGCAGCATTGAGGAGTTCGATGCCAATAACGCCCTGAACCAATGCTCCGACCTGCTCACCCAGTTCGGCGGACACCATCGCGCCGCCGGTTTCTCCGCCCTCGAAAGCAACCTCCCCGCATTCCGCGACAGGCTGCGTGATCTGGCCGCCAGGACTTTGGATGGCGTCGACCTTCAGCCCGTTATTGCAATTGATGCCGAGGGAGCGCCCACACGCATCGCCGCGGAGCTTAACTCGCACATGGCTAAGCTCGAACCATTCGGCGAGGGCAACAGGAAACCGGTGTTCCTTGCAGGGAACATGCGCGTCATATCATCGCGGAGGGTCGGGGACGGCTCGCATCTACGCCTCTCACTGGCGGAACCTGATACTGGGATGGAATGGAATGCCATCGCATTCCGCCAAGGTGGCAATGCAGGGCAGGCGAGGGGAGAGATCGACGTTGCGTTTCAGTTCCAGGAGAACGACGGCGGCCCCAACGCGAACCGCCCAACCAGGCTAGAACTCAATGTGCAGGACTTCCGCCCCTCAGCGTGCCCC
>DAOUKW010000008.1:0-12227 GCA_034420915.1 Dehalococcoidia bacterium | reverse complement strand
CGATTGCCGTTGATACAGCCTGCTCATCGTCTCTGGTTGCCATGCACCAGGCTGTAATCTCCCTGAATCGCGGAGAAGCCGATTTGGCCCTCGCCGGAGGCGTCAACGCCATCCTCTCCGCCAGGGTCATGAACCTCCGCCGACAAGCCGGAATGCTATCGCCCAACGGCGTATGCAAAACTTTTGACGCTGCAGCAGACGGCTACCTCCGTGGCGAGGGCTGCGGGGTTCTTGCCCTCAAGCGGCTGAGTGACGCCGAGCGGGACGGCGACCGCATCTGGGGCGTCATCCGCGGCTCCGCCATCAACCAGGACGGCGCAAGCCAGGGCATCACCGTGCCGAGCGCATCATCACAAGAGAATGTCATCCGCGATGCGCTGTCGAGCGGCGGCCTTACGGCAATGGACGTGGACTACCTGGAAGCGCACGGAACCGCCACGCCGGTGGGCGATCCGGCAGAGTTGAGCGCGGCGGCGGCGGCGTATGGAAGTCAGCGGCCGGCCGACCAACCAATGCTCATCGGCTCGGTCAAGACGAACTTCGGGCACCTAGAACCTGCGTCGGGAGCCGCAGGAGTCATGAAGGTCGTGCTGGGAATGCGGCGCGGAGTGATTCCAAAGCACCTGAATTTTGAGAATCCGACGACGGCGATCGACTGGGAAAACGCCAATCTGCGCGTGACGACCGAAGCAACCGCGTGGCCCGAAGTCGATGGCAGACCGCCGCGTGCCGGTGTCAGCGGTTTCGGATGGTCAGGAACGAACGCGCACATCATCGTCGAGGGTTACGGCGCGCCTGCCAGCGCACCGGCAGCACCCGGCACAACGATGTGGCCTGTGGGCGCTGCAAAAGAGGTGGAACCCCAAGTTTCTGATGACGTTGCAGATGTCACAGCGCGTCCAACGCGATTACTGCCGCTTTCCGCCCGGTCATCCGAGGCGTTGGGCGAGCTGGCAGATCGGTATCTCAGCCGACTTGATGAACTCTCCGGCGGCCCTGCCGATGACGTTAGCGCATCAGACCCTGCCCTTTCGGACATGGCCTGGACTGCAAGTATCGGCCGCAGCCATTTCCGATACCGCGCCGCCATTCCGTTCCGGGAGGCCTCTTCACTCAGGGATGGCCTAAGCAACATCGTTGAATCGACTCCTAAATCTCCTGTTGGTAGTCCTGCCAAGATCGGGTTTGTCTACACGGGCCAAGGCAGCCAGTGGATCGGCATGGCGCAGGGGCTCTATGAGACGGAGCCGGTTGCGCGAGACGTGCTCGACCGATGTAATCGCATCATTAAGGAAGAGCGCGGGGTCTCGCTGCTCGATGTCATCTTCGGCAAAGCTGAAGACCTTGATGATTCGAGATGGGCTATGCCGACTATCTACGCGGTGGAGTGCGCGCTAACGGCCCTATGGAAGAGTGTTGGCGTAACGCCTGCCGTGGTCGCCGGACACAGCCTCGGGGAATACGCGGCGGCGCAAGCAGCCGGCGTGTTCACGCTTGAAGAAGGTATCCGCCTTACGGCGGCGCGCGGAGAGTTGATGAGTGGGCTCCCGCTTGGGGCGGCCATGGGCGTTGTATTCGCGCCTGAGGCCGCGGTGCAGGAAGCCATCCTTGAACAGCAGCAAGTCTCCGGCGACAACCGGCTGACGATTGCCGTTGACAACGGCATCAATCACGTCGTCAGCGGGCCTGAACCGGATGTTGAGGCAGTCCTTCAGAAATTCGAGGCTCAGGAAGTTCGGGTTAGGCGTATGCCGCCCAGCCCGGCATTCCACAGCAGCCTCCTGGAGCCGATGCTCGAACCTTTGGGGCAAAGGGTTCAGGAAATTGTCGAAGAGCCGAGAGCGCCACAGATTCAGTTCATATGCGGCGCGACGGGCAGGCCGGTGGAGCCGGGTGTCCCCATCGACGCCGCCTATTGGATGCGCCATTCACGGGAGAAAGTTCTCTACCGAACCAGTGTTGAATCGCTGGCAGAACTTGGAGTGGACCTTGTCATCGAGATTGGACCGGGCGCCGTCATTGGGGCGATTGTCTCCATGTGCTGGCCGCCGGGCGCTCCGGCCAAGGACCCCCCGGTTATTGCCAGCATGGTCAGGCCGCCGCACGATGAGACGGAGCCGCCAATCGATCAGACTCGCGGGTTCATCTCCGCCGTTGCGGCTGCCTACCAGGCCGGTCTACCCATCGATTTCCGTGACCTCTATGCAGGTGAGGCACGCCGACGAGTTCCCGTACCGGAGTATCCGTTCCAGCGGTATCGCCATTGGGTCGAAGAGCCTCGTCGGCAGAGAGCCTCGACGGATCATCCAGTGCTCGGAACACGCCATGAGTCGCCGCGCGGAGAGGTTTATTTCGAGACCGAGCTATTGCCGGACGATCCCGCTTGGTTGAGTGACCACCGCGTGTTTGGCCGGGTTATCGCGCCGGGGGCTCTCTATGGCGTGATGGCTGTGGAGGCGTTCCGGGCGGAAGAGTCGGGCGGAGTCGTCATCGAAGACATGCAGATGCAGGCACCGCTGCTGTTCAGCGAGATCGATGAGGACGGGACGCCCGACGACGCGGCGCGCGCCGTGCAGCTTCTATTGGAGGCTCCCGACGATGAGAGCGCTCGTGAGTTTGAAATTTACAGCAGGGGAAGTGGCGAGGAGTCGTGGACTCTGCACGCGCGGGGCAAGCTATCGTCGGTAACCGAAAACGCTGATGCTGCAGGGCACGCGACTATTGAAGACCTAAAGGCCGGCCTGGAATCGCTCGACATCTCAGAGTTCTATCGGGCAAAGCGCGAGGCAAACCTGGATTTCGGTCCTTTATTCCGTACTGTGGATTCGGCGTTCACGGGGAACGGCACAGCAGTCGGAGAGGTCAGCTTGCCGGAGGGACTGACCAGCAACGAGTTGGCCGTACATCCTATCCTGTTAGACGCTTGCTTGCAGGTCGTTTCGGCGGCTCGCGCCACACATGAGACGGCAAGCAGCGCGACATATCTCCCCTTTGCGTGGGACCGATTGTGGCTCAGCGGCGGCTTGCCTGAAAGGGTTATTTGCCACGCAACGATGAGAGCCACCGATCAGGCAGACGCCAGCGGCGCGCAAACCGTGCCGGAGGTCATCGCTGCCGATCTTGATATCTATTCAATGGAGGGGGAGCAGCTCGGAGGAATTACGGGGTTCACAGCCAAGCGGGCGAACCGCGACTCCGTGCTCTCAACGCAGAAGAGCGTGCAGGACCTCCTGTACGACATCGTCTGGGAAGACCGCCCCCTGCCTCTGGTACAGCCTGCGGATTTCCTGCCGAAACCGGCCTCTATCCAAGACAAGACACCCTCGTTTGCGGAATACATTTCGCGAGAAGGCGTGGACTGGAACGATCGAACCGCGCTATTGCGCGATCTTGAAAGGCTTTCATGGTCATATGCGCTCGCGACCCTGAACAACCTGGGCTGGCGGCACACGGCAGGCAATGTCATTGAGCCGGAAACGCTGCGGCAGGAATTGGGCGTCATGGACGAGCACAGCAAGCTGTTCACAAGAGTCCTTGAGCTGCTTGCGCGGGCGGGTGTCCTCAAAGAATTAGACGGCGCTTTCCACGCTTTAGTCGCCTTAGACGAGGCCTTGCCAGCGGAGCTTCCGCCTGATCCGGATGCATTTGCTGCAGAGATGTTGGAGCGCTATCCTCACGGCTCCATTGAAGTAGCGTTGTGCCGTCGGGCGGCCGGAGAGTTGGCGGACATTCTGCGTGGGCAGACCGATCCACTGACCGTACTGTTTGGCAGCGGCGATCCGACTCCTGCGGACCTCTTTATCAGCACGCCCGCTTCCCGCGCCGTCAACAACATGCTTGGCGATACCATCGCCGCGCTCCTCAAAGACGCGCCGGAGGGACGACGATTGAGGATTATCGAAGTGGGCGCAGGCACCGGCTCCGCAACGGTTTCCGTGTTGCCGCACTTTCCTGAAGGCCGGTTTGAGTACACATACACGGATATCTCCGCCGGATTCTTCGCGGAAGCGGAGGCGCAATTTGGGACCGCCGACGAGGCAATAACGTATCTGCCTCTCAACATTGAGGTCGATCCCGCTGAGCAGGGGTTTGACGCGCACGGCTATGACCTTGTCATCGCCTCCAACGTTCTTCATGACACCATCTCTCTCAGCGAGACACTGCAGAACTGCATGACCCTTCTGGCACCGTCCGGCCATCTCGTCGCGATTGAGTCGATTGAAGGCCAGGGTTGGCAAGATGTGACATTTGGAACGTTGGACGGGTGGTGGCGCTTTGCCGATCACTACCGGCCAAATCACGGTGTTGCCGGCGCGGCAGTTTGGGAACAGGCCTTGCTGGACACGGCTTTTGAGGATCCACAAATCCTCGGCCTCGGGCCGGCTGAATCATCCGAGCGCCCTGACCGCGCCGTTATCATCGCCGCCGCCCCTGCCGAAATCGTCGAGCAACCGAGTTCCTGGGTCATCGCCGCGGATGACGACGGCATGGCTGATGAGTTGGCGGCTGAGTTGGCGTCACGCAGCCAGCAGGTTCTGGTTGTGACTCAAACCGGAGTCGGAACGACGCACAAGGGTGACTCCATTGACGGAATCACGCGCCTGTCTATTGACAGGGGAGAACGTGAAGCGTGGCAATCAGTCTTTGAGAGCCTGTCTGCGGACATTCCCCTCCGGGGAGTAGTCCACCTGGCTGCGACAAGTGGAAACGGCTCGGATGTCGAGGCTGCGGAACTGGGTGATGACGTCCGACGGGTTGGTTCGAGCGCTCTGGCCATGATCCAGGGCATCCTGGATTCTGATTCAAAGCCAAAGAGCGGCATCTGGCTTGTGACACGAGGCGCGCAAGATACTCGACGAGAGCAGTTTGCGCAGCCCGCCGGAGCAATTCTTTGGGGCTTTGGCAGAGTCATCATCAGAGAGCTCACAGATCTTCAGCCCCGGGTCGTTGACCTGGATGGCGAGAGTCCGCGCCTTTCCGACCTTGTTGATGAACTGCTGCGGCCCGACGGCGAGAATCACATCGCGCTCCGTTCCGGCTATCGGCTTGCCGCTCAGCTAGCCAGGGCAAATGATGCGCCGGAAAGGCTCACGCTGCTCGATGAAGACAATTGGCTCCTTGTCCCTGATGAGGGGGGCGATCTCGCTCAGATACACCCGCGACCCGAGCCGCATCGGGAACTCGAACCGCACGAGGTTCGTGTCGCGATGGAGGCCGTGGGAGTCAATTTCCGGGACGTGCTTATCAGCGTTGGCATCGAGCGTGAAGACAATCTCGGACTGGAGTTTGTCGGCAGGGTTATTGAGATCGGCGATGCAGTCTCGTCTGTTTCGGTTGGCGATCGCGTTGCCGGTCTTGGCTTCAGCACGTTTGGGCCCGAGATCATCACCAAGGAGGCCCTCGTTGCTTCCGCACCGCCAAACATATCGACGACAAGTCTTGGCACCACACCCACCGCATTTGTGACTGTCGCTCTTTCCTATGACCTCGCGCGCCTCACGGCCAGCGACAAGGTGCTCATCCATGCAGGTTCCGGGGGCGTGGGATTGGCGGCCATTGAAATGGCCAAGGCGGTAGGGGCAGAGATTTATACAACGGCAAGCATCGGCAAGCAGCCCTATCTGAGGTCGCTCGGAATCACACACGTCTACAACAGCCGCTCAACGGAGTTCGCGGAGGAGATTCTCCGGGACACTGACGGCAAGGGTGTTGATGTCGTAATCAACAGCCTGACCGGCGAGGGATTCATCGACGCGAGCCTGTCTTGCCTGGCGCAGAATGGCCGCTTCATCGAGCTTGCCCGCGAGGGCATCTTGACCGAAGAGGAAATGGCTGAGCAGCGGCCCGACGTTGATTACCACATCATCATGCTTGATCGTCTGAAGGTAGACGAACCGGAAATACCCGGCGCGGCATTGAAGACAGTGCTGCGGGACATGGAGCAAGGCACACTCGCCCCTATTCCGCACACCCGATGGGCGCTGTCCGAGGCACCGGCAGCAGTCAGCTACATGCGTGACACCCGGCACATCGGCAAGATTGCGCTGACCAACTCTGCTCTCCAATCAGGCCGCCTGCGTGAAGACGGCACATACCTCATCACCGGCGGACTGGGCGGCATCGGAATCACCGTTGCGCGCTGGCTGGCAGAGAAGGGCGCCGGAACAATCGTCCTCAACGGTCGGCGTAATCCGGATCCGGAAGCACAGGAGGTGATAGACGAGCTCCGTGCTGGTGGTGTGACCGTACAAGTTGAAATTGCGGACGTTACGGACAGTTCTGCGATTGACGCAATGCTCACGCGCATCGACCAATCACTGCCGCCGCTCGCGGGTGTCATCCATAGCGTTGGCGTACTTTCGGACGGCGTGGTCGGCAATCAGACGTGGGAGCGATTCGAGCAAATCCTCCGGCCAAAGGTGGTGGGCGCATGGCATCTGCATCGGGCCACCATGAACAGAGACCTTGATCTTTTCGTGCTGTTCTCGAGCACGGCGGGAATCCTTGGGAATCCGGGACAGTCGAATCACGCCGCAGCAAACACGTTCCTTGACCAGCTGGTTCGACATCGTCGGGCGCTGGGTTTGGCCGGCCAGGCCATCGCGTGGGGAGCGTGGTCTGAGGTGGGTGAGGCGGAGGAGCAGCGGGAGAGAATCGGCGAGTTGCTTGCAGAGAGAGGCTCCCGGTGGATCACGCCGGAACGCGGCATTGAGACGCTGGAATTCCTGATACGGCAGGACTGGACAAATTCAGTCGCTGTAGCCATCGATTGGGAATCAATACGTTCAAACATGCAGAATCCGCCAGCGATGCTGCAGAGATTCACAGCTACCAACGAATCCGAATCGTCTGGAGCAGTTGACGCAATGGATGACTTGCCTGCCCGCCTCAGCGGCGTGCCGTTGGAGCAGCGCGAAGCGGCGTTTATCGAGTTTCTACAACGCGAACTGCAGTCAATCATGCGAATGCCGACGATTCCCGTGCCCGCCGTGGAGTTTTCCGAGCTTGGCATGGATTCGCTCATGGCGGTGGCTTTGAGAAACAACATCAACAGGGCTCTCAAAGGTCTCTATGTCGCGCCCAACACCGTGGTCTTTGACTACCCAAGCATCGCGCGACTGGCGACCTACCTGGCCGAAGAAGTCGGTGAGATAGGGGCGGTTGACAGAGGCACAGCAACGGTTGCCACCGTAGACGAGCAGGCGCCCGAGTTGCCTCTACGCCCGCGTCCGGGAGAGGATGCCATCGCTATCATCGGCATGGCATGTCGTTTCCCGGGATCAGAGAATCTTGATGCCTTCTGGCGTCTGCTTGAGAACGGCGAGTCCGCCGTTACGGACGGGCGTACAGATGGCGGCGACCACGACGGCGTCTTTGGTGATCCCGCCGCGCAGAACAGCTATGAGCGTCTTGGCGCATTCCTGGACCATATTGACAGATTCGACGCCCGATTCTTCCGCATTGCGCCTATTGAAGCGCGGACAATGGACCCACAACAGCGCCTGCTCCTCGAAACGGCGTGGCAAGCGCTTGAGGATGCCGGAATCGATCCAGAGGAGCTTCGGGGAAGTGAAACCGGTGTCTACGTGGGCATCAGCGGGTCAGAATACCGCGGTCTGATGTCACGGCGGGGCGCCACCGACATCCTTGGATCGGCGCCGAGTGTGGCCGTGGGACGTGTCTCATTCGCGCTTGGGCTGCAAGGACCGGCAATCCCGGTTGACCTCGCATGCGCCTCCTCCCTCGCAGCCGTACACCAGGGTGTCGTCGCGCTGCAGCGCGGTGAGACCGATCTCGCGCTGGCCGGGGGCGTCAATATCGCGCTGTCACAGTCAACCTCAACGTTCCTCGCGGAACTGGGTGTACTGTCGTTGAGCGGCAAGACGGCCAGCTTTGATGCGTCAGGCGACGGCTACGTGCGCGGCGAGGGTTGCGGGTTCGTCATACTCAAGCGGCTTAGCGACGCGGAGAGGGACGGGGACCGCATCTGGGGCGTCGTGCGGGGTTCCGCGGTCAATCAGAACGGCGCGGGATTTAGCTTCACCAGCCCCAATGGGGTGGCGCAGGAAAAGGTCATGCGTGAGGCACTTGAGCGATCCGGCGTCTCGGCGTCCGACGTTGATTACCTTGAGGCCCACGGGACAGGGACACCGCTAGGCGATTCGATTGAGGCGAATGCCATTACAAACGTGTACGGGAAGGACAGAGCGGGCAACAGGCCTCTAACACTTGGGTCGGTCAAGACGAATATGGGCCACCTTGAAGCGGCATCCGGCATGACCGGCCTCATCAAGGTCGTACTGTCCATGAATCGCAATCGTATCCCCAGGCATCTTCATTTCAGCACGCCAAGCCCGGAGATTGATTGGGAAAAGATGCCTCTGCGCATCGCCCGGGAAACGGAGGAGTGGCCGAGCAACGGTACACGCCTCCCCGTTGCGGGTATCAATACCTTCGGGATGACGGGAGCCAATGCCCACGTCATTGTGGAAGGCTACCAGGCTGAGAACGGTTTGAATCCCGACGAACAACAGGCGAACACGAAGTCGCCGACACGTCTTCTACCCCTTTCTGCCAAGGAGCCGACCGCGTTGAGCAACCTTGCTGCGAGTTACCTGGAGTGGCTGGACAATGGCGACCCCGGCGGCGCCTCGACTTCCGACATACTTGCAGACATGGCGTGGACGGCGTCCATCGGCCGAAGCCACTTCCCACACCGCGCGACTGTGGTTTTCAGAGATCTGGACGGGTTGCGGGCAGGCCTCAAGCACCTTCTGGATGCCGATTCACTGTCCGGCGACGTCAGAACCACTTCGCCATTGTCGGATGCCGACTCAGGCGAAAGTGATAATGACGTTGTGGAGACTACGGCCCAGGCCTACGAGGCAGGACTTGACGTGGACTTCAGCAAACTGTTCACCGGGGAGGAACGACGAAAGATCAGGTTGCCCAGCTACCCGTTCCAGCGTCGGCGATTCTGGGTGGAGAAGAAAGACGGAAAACTATAGACTCTAAATAACGAGTGGATGAGAGTTGGCCGCGATTCATATGTGAGAAGGGAGTCCTGTCATGGCAACAACCGAAGAGAGAGTCCGCAAGCTGATCGACGAGAATTTGGAGATTGAAGGGCGAGAAGCCAACAGTCCTGTTGATATGGGGTTGAATTTTGCGGATGCGGGTGTGGCGTCGGCGCAGGTAGTTGCGTTCGCCAAGCTCGTGGCTGACGAGTTCAGCATCACGATCGCACCTGAAGATTTTGCCAACTTCGCCAACGTTGGCGACTTGATTGGCTACATCGATTCCAAGGCTGCGTAGTACACGCCCACGCACTTCCAGGCAGCGGCCACTTGAAGCAAAGGCACCAAAACGGGAGGGGGCAACCTAAGGCTGCTCCCTCCCGTTGCCAATTGGCTGGGGTCGTAATTGTTCGCGTACAATTGAATCGATGGGCACCGATATAGCCAATCAGTGGTGGTCTTGCTTCGCGCAGATTGACGGCGTCGACGTTATTCATGTCGATTTATCGCCAGACGCCGCGCGTGAATCTCAAGCTTTAGGGTTCCTGAACGAATGGGAACGTGAGCGATGGAACCGCTATAACCCCGGACCTCCAAGACGTCGCTTTGCGCTCAGCCGCGCGGCGCTTCGGGCGGTTCTCTGCGAAACCCTCAATTGCAACAATGACGAGCTTGAGTTTGGCTGGGTGGAACGCGGCAAGCCGCGAGCGTACGTGGATGGTGTGGTGGCTCCACTGCATTTCAATGTGAGCCATAGCGGCGACAACGGGATCCTCGCGATTTCGCCGGATCATCAGGTTGGCATCGATATTGAAGAGATCAATCAGAGATTCCGATTTGACGCGATCATCGAATCAACTTTCAGCCCGGATGAGCAAGCTGCGATTTCGACCGTAGACAAAAACGCCGGAGCAAGGAGGTTCTTTGAGATTTGGACCCTCAAAGAGGCAATCATCAAGGCCACCGGCGAGGGGCTCTCCGCGAACCTGCAATGCATAGAAACTCCGGCTGCCATGCGTGAAGGCGCAGCAACCGGCCAGATTCAGCTATCGGAGTTTCCGGATGTGTGCTGGCGGTTGCACAAGTTCAGCGCCAACGATTTCGTCGGCGCGCTCGCCGTTGAAGCAGTGCCGGCATCCCAAGTTGAGGATGCGTTCAAGTGACCGAAGAACCTCAGTCTGTTTGGCACGTACCCGAGCCGATTTCCATTCATGACGTGACCATCGATGAGCAGACGGTCATCCGGGTGAGACGCCACGGCAATCCCCAGGGGCCGCGGCTCATCATATGCCATGGCAACGGTCTGGCTATTGACCTGTACTATCCTTTCTGGTCAAACCTGCTGGACGACTTTGACATCATCATCTACGACCTGAGAAATCATGGCTGGAACTCCGTGGGAGACATTCGAAATCATAATCTCCCAACATTTATTCGTGATTACGATCGAGTGCTGGAAGCAATCCGCGCGGAGTATGGGGATAAGCCTACTTTTGGCGTCTTTCACTCTATCTCGGCGTTAGTCGCCCTGCTATCCCCAACACGAGGCGGCGGTTTGTCCGGCCTCTATTTGTTCGATCCTCCTGTATGCAAGCCCGGTGTGGCATATGAAGAATTTGAAGTTGCGGCGACTCGCGCTGCCAATTTGACCAGGACGCGCACTGAGCGATACAAGACGCGTTCCGAATTCGCGGATGTGCTGCCCTTTATGCCGACGTTCAAGAATGTTGTCCCGGGGATCGCAAACCTTGTGGCCGAAACCACTCTCGGCGAGTCGGCCGACGGCCAGGGCTTTGAGCTCCGCTGCCCCCGCGAGTATGAAGCGCAGGTCGTTGAATATGCCGGTGTCTTCGCCGTGTCTGTGGACTTTGACAAAATCGTGTGTCCGGTCAAGGTCGTGGGAGCCGACCCCACCCTGCCGTATTCGTACCTGCCGACGATGGACCTCAGCGACATCCTCAGCATCGACTACGATTTCATGCCGGAAGCCTCCCATTTCATGATCTTCGAGAGACCTGCCGAGTGCGCCGCGTCAGTGCGGGAGTACGTACAAAGCCTCTCATCGTCCTAACGGGAGAACATTAGCCGCCTCAATGCGGTCGCAGGTCGCCTGCGCCGCCGGAGCTAGGCTGCGCCGCGGCCTGCCTCAATCAACTGCTCGATATCGATCTTCGTCATGGTCAGCAGAGATTCCATGACCGCCGTGGGCGCACGCGCCATTAATTCATCCAAGTTAGCGGGTACAACTTGCCAGGAGAGACCAAAGGGATCCGTAAGCCAACCGGCGAATCCCTGCGTGCCGCCCTCGGCCAGCCTGTCCCAGTAGTAATCGATTTCCTCCTGTGATTCGCAGGGGACGACAAAGGAGATGGCCGGCGTCATTTCAAACATCGGCCCACCATTTAGAGCAGTAAATGTAAGGCCATTCAACTCAAACTCAATTTGAGCCGCCCCATTTGCCGGGCCCCCAGTAATCTCTGTTTTGTTGATGACCCGGGAGTTGGGGAAGACGGACACGTAATGCTCAACAGCTTCCTCCGCCTTGTTGTCAAACCAGAGAAACAGGCGGATGCGCTTTGCCTCTGCCATGTGCATTACCTCCGTCAATTCCGTCAATTCGCCTTCCGCACTCCTGAGATGTGTTTCCAGCCTACACACAAATCCGCTCTTCAACAGGCTCTGCGCCAAGCAAATTAATGCTCCTCCCGTTACGGATACCTCATATCAGTCAGTGGTTATCGCGATACTGCGTATCAAGAAACCCTTGCCACATATCTGCACCTTGCACAGAGTGGATTGAGAGCACTCGACAGCAGTGACGAAACGGGAGGTTGCAATGACGAGCGCAGCACATCAGCACGATCAGCATGAGTGCGACGAGCACGAGCACCACGGAGATGAGCCGAATCACGTGCATGATCAGCACGAGTGCGACGAGCACGAGCACCACGCGGACGGCAACTAGTTTCATCCGCTGATTGAGCGAATAGCCGCCGATCCAGGTGGCTATTCGTGTTTTTGGCGACCGGTCCAGTCCGGCCTGTCACGCCGCCGATTCGTCGGTGTCTTTCTTGTCGAGCCTATGGGCTGCCGGTTGGCTAGACAGAACCCCTGGGACGCTATACTTAATGCGATAACACGGACTTAATGTCCTGCCGAGGGAATGGGAGCGCCATGGCTCGCAGTGACCACGACGATCATCGACACGCA
>DAOUKW010000007.1:0-6902 GCA_034420915.1 Dehalococcoidia bacterium | reverse complement strand
ACCAGTTCTGGTTCGGGTTGCTGAGCGCAAACGCGGATATGCCGACCGCTTGCAGAACGAATGCGAGAACCGCCGCCCGCCGCGGGTCCGTCGCGTCCGCCATCCAGCCGGCGAGCACGCGCCCCACAACGGTGATGACGGCCATGGCGCCGACGGCAAAGGCCGCGTCTGTCCTTGAATAACCGGCTGCCTCCATGAATGGTGACTGATGGACGGTAAGAGCGCCGATGCACCAAAAGGCCAGGAAGAAGAGGGTGCCGAGGAACCAGAACACCGGAGCGCGCAAAGCCTGCGTGAACGTGAGGCCGTACACCGGCTCCGGGAGCTCGGTGACACCGCTCGCAGTGGCCGTCGGCTGATCGCCGTCCGGGCGCATTCCGTAGTTCTCAGGCGAGCCTCGCAGAACGATTGCCATCAAGGGGTCCAGTACGGCGATGACGGCTGCCATCAGGAGAAACGTGTTTCGCCAACCGACCTGCTCAATGACGAATAGAGTCGGGATTGTCAGGAAGCCGCCAAGCCCCAACCCCGCCATGCAGATGCCTAGCGCGCGCCCCCGCATGCGGAAGAACCAGTTGACCACGGACGGTATGGCCGCGGAAAAGAAGACGATCGGGCCGAAGCCCGCGAGGGTGAATCCGATGTACAGATGCCACGGCTCCGTCATCAGTCCCATGATGGCGAATCCGATCCCGCCGAGCGCCAATCCCCCGCCCGCGACCATCTTCGGCCCGCGCCGGTCGAAAATGGCGCCCAGAACGGGCGACATGATTGCCGAGTTCATGCTCGCCGCAAAGAAAGCGCCGTTGATGGCGTCGCCAACCTCCGGCAGCTCCTCACGGATAGGCGTCACGAATAGCGTGAAGTCGTAGAAAAAGAACGCGCTGTAAAGGGTGGCGAGAGTGAGAGAACTCGCCACAATCCACCAGCCGTAGAAGACCGTCCTTGGCAAGGGAACACGAAACCCGCTGCGTTGCTGCATTGATGTAAAGCCTATAGCATTTACACCCAACGCCCCCACCCGTCATTCCCGCCCCCACTCGTCATTCCCGCGAAAGCGGGAATCTGAATCGCATTGTGCAACCAACCCCATCCACACACCTGTCATTCTGAGCGGAGCGCAGCGGAGTCGAAGAATCCAGAGCGTTGCTGGGCTCTCCGACGTTGTAGACGGTGGCGGTTATGTCGGCGAGTTGGTCCGCGCCCGCCGCGGCGGGATCCGGCGAGCTGCAGCTGACAAACGTAACAACGGCTAAGCTGTTGTGCCGGCTTTCGCCAATCGGTCGGCTCTCGTCGCCTGCATCCACGCTCTGGCTTCCGGTCGAGTGCGGGCGTGGGGGTACTTCCTGTGCAGGACGCGCTCCAGTTGGAGGGCGTCTTGGAAACTGAGGGGGTCGGGATGGACGCGGAACGTGAGGGGACGGGGCGCGTCGAAGAACCAGTAGCGATGCTGTGCGAATCGTCGCTTGGGGTTGATGGTGATGCCGATGTAGAGCACGGGGATGCCGCGTGCGCCGACGCAATAGACGTGCCAGGGCGCAGTGGGTTGCTTCCTCCGGACGCGGGGTTTGTCGGGGCGCGGCGTAGTGGGCGCTAGGATGCGGGCGAGAAGGCGGAGGTAGCCGTCGGCGATGCGTTGTTCTCGGTCGACGTCTGTTGAGGTCGGTCGACGTGATTCTCTCCTGGACAAACTGTTCACTGGCGGCTGGGCGTCCGGCGCTCGATGCGGTCGATGATTTGGCGGGTGCGGGCGGTGTTGGTGCGGTCGACGGGTCTTAGGGGAAACTCGTCGTCGAGCACGTCGCAGAACTCTCTGACCATTGCGAGGATGCGGGGTGAGGGTCTGGTCTCGGCCATGCCTGTCAAGACGCCAAGCATCAACCGGAGGGCGTCGCTCTCGCGCTGGCTGGTGATGTCGGGGGGCTTGGTCATCGTGATTGTCTACTCGACTTCGGTGGTGTCTGATGTTAGGGGATTGAGGATGTCGTTCTCCTCTCCGATGCCGGAGACGGTGGCTGTCCATTCGGTGAGCGCCTGTTCTTGGATTACTATGCGTTCGTCCGGATACTGCTCTGCAGGGGATATCGTGCGAGTGTGTGCGGTGGGTTGGTCGAGGAAGGTTTGGCGGCGGATGAGGATGCCGTCGTCGGTAATCCAGTAGTGGCGGGTCTCGTGGACGACGTGTTCGGGCTTCGGTTCGGGCAGGAAGGATGGTCGTTTGAACCCGGAGTCTTTGTAGTGGGTGGTCTCGAATCCGTCGATGGTTTCTTGGCCGACGGTGACGAAGTCGTTACGGCTCTCCTGCAGTGTGGGGATGTGAGGGCAGACGTTTTCGTTGTTGATGAAGGTGAAGCTGTCGTCGAGCTGTGAACCGCTCTCCGCGAGGTTCCAGTCGATTTCGCAGTTGGTCGCTCCGGCTTCGCAGAAGTACAGCAGTTGCTCCTGTCCGCCGACGAATAGCATCTCGCTCGGGTAGGCCTGTTCGGCGGGCGGGACGGGTGTGCTCTCGGCCAGTGTGCTTTTCAGGATGATGTGGACGCTGTCTCCGGAGACGTGTGCCTGTATGGTGCCTTCGTCGGTGAGCGTGCCCGGCGGTTGGTGAGTGTTGTACGTGGTCATCACATCGTATGACCGGTCGAGGGGGTGTTGTTGGCAAAGGGTCGGTTCCGGCTCCGCGCAGCCGGCGAGCGCCAACACGATGATGGCAATGAGCGTGTACTTGGTCATGGCTCCTCTGGTGTGAACGTGATTCTCTCCTGGACAAAGTGGTCACTCGATAATGTCGGGTTTGACGATGATGTTGGGCTCTCCGACGTTGTAGACGGTGGCGGTTATGTCGGCGAGTTGGTGGGGTTGGTCGTCGTATGCGGGAGTATCGTAGATGGTTCGGCGTTGCATTAGTACGCCGTTATCCGTGATCCACCAATGGCGGGTTTCGTGGGTGATTAGGTCTTCGCCTGGTATGGGTGTGGCGATGTAGAACAAGACGGGGCCGGAGTCCTTGTAGTGAGTGGTTTCGATGCCGTTGATGCTTTCTTCGCCGACAGTGATGAAGTCGATGGCTTTCTCGCCGAGGTTGTCCATGCTGGGGCAGATGAGTTCGTGGTCAATGAAGGTGAAGTTGCTGGCGAATACTGGGTTTTCGATTTGCCAATCGGGGCTGGCTGCATCGGGTTGGCGGGTGTATAGGACGCCGTTGATGAAGATTGCTTCGGCGGGTTCATAGTTGGGTGTTGGTGTGCTTTCTGCGACGGTGGATTTGAAGACCGCATGGTAGTCTGCGCCGGAGATGGAGGTATGGATACTGGCTTCATCGGTGAGGGTATCGAGCGGCCAATAGTGTTGGTAGCTTTGTTTGATGTCGAATGACCGGTGGAGGGGTGGCTCGTTGCAGAGCTCGAGGATTGGGTCAGGCGTGGGGTCTGCGCAGCCGGCGAGCAGCAGGGCGAGGATGACGGTTAGCGCGTACTTGGTCATGGTCCTCTCCGTTAGTAGTGGCCTTGCAACTGTAACGCTGCTGCCGCGTTACCGGAGCGGCCGCCGGGCCTCTCTAAGGGATTAGAACTTAGGTTCGGGGAGGGGGGGGGTAAGCGGGCGCAATCGGCCTGAGCAGGCGGCTCAGGGTCGAGACGGTTCCGGCGGGCTTCCTCATTTTTCCTCTCCGGCGACGGTGCCCGCGGCTGTTAACCTCGGTCAAAGTGCAAATGGTAGCACAAGTGCTATATGACACATATATAAATAACCCTATTTCTGTATGAAATAGGGCAGTATTCCCCTTTGGGCAGCCGAAGAGAACGCCCAATGACACCGCAGACGCCAACCGGGGAAAAACGGGCGTACCATTGATGAATGGCCTCCCCCAACGGCGCCCAGCCGCCCGATGATTACATAACACGAAAGAAGCCGCGCATCTTCTACGGCTGGTGGATCGTCATCGCCGCCGTCCTCCTCAACATCGTCTTCGGCGGAATCCTCTTCTACGGCTTCACCCTCGTCATCGATCCAATCACCGAAGAAATGAACTGGACCAAGACCCAGGTCACTGCCTCCTATCTCTTCATGGGTGTCCTTATTGGCGTCCTCGCCCCCTTCCTTGGCTGGTCGTTTGACAAGGTTGGCCCGAGGCCGCTCCTTGCCTTTGGCCTGTCCGGGCTCGGCATCAGCCTCATCATGCTCCACTCCATCGAGAGCCTGATCATGTTCTACGTGTGGTTCTCCCTGGCCAACGCCAGCTCCGTCGGCATGTGGATGGCCGTCGGCCCGGCCGTCGCCAACTGGTTTGTGCGAATGCGTGGCCGCGCCTTGGGCATCTACTCCCTCGGATTCGCCTTCGCGGGTTTCATGGCCCCGCCGTTCCTGTGGCTCGTCGACGGCGTCGACTACGGATGGCTCGTCTTTGCCGGTGTCGGCTGGCGGGACGCGTTCCTTGTCGCCGGCGTCGTGTTCCTCGTCATGATGCCCATCGCGGTGCTCATCATCCGGCATCGCCCTGAAGATATGGGCCTGTACCCCGACGGCGCGGACGAGCCGCCGCCGGAGGCCGCCATGTCATCCGGCGTCGCCATTTCCGAAGACGTTGAGATCAACGCCACCGCGTGGCAGGCGCTCAGAACATGGGCGTTCTGGCTGCTCGCCGTCGCATCCATGTTTGGCTTCCTGACGATTGCCACCCTGCAGGTTCACTGGGTGCCGTATCTCGGCAGCGCGGGATTCTCACGAGAAACGGCGGCCCTCTACCTGACCCTGCTGCCACTGAGCACGGTCATGGGCAGGCTCACCTTCGGATTCCTGGCCGACTGGATGGACAAACGCCGCGTGACGGCCCTCGCCTTCGGTGTTCAGGCCTGCGCCGTCTTCACGCTTGCATGGGTTGACGACTCCCGTGAATGGACTGTCCTTGTCTTTCTCATCTTCTGGGGTTTCGGCTTTGGTGGCACGGTTGTAACGCGGATGGCATTGCAGGGCTTCCTCTTTGGACGCAACTCCTTCGGCGCACTGCAGGGAGCGCTCTCCATGACCAGCGAGGCCGGCTTCGCCCTGGCCCCCTTCCTCGCAAGTATCGCCTTTGAGGGCCTGGGCACCTATCGCCCCGCCTTCCTCGCCTTCGCCTTCCTCTGCTTCATGTCCGTCCCGCTCACCCTCCTGATCCGCCGCCCCGGCCTCGCCGCAAGAGGTTTCGCACCCGCAACCCCCGCCCCCATCGAAACACCCGACGAACCGGCCACGCCCGCCAAAGAACCCGCCCCCCGTTCACCCTGAGCCTGTCGAAGGGCGAACGGGGGGAGACGAGGAACATAGCGGCAGGCGTACCATTAACGAATGGCAAACCCCAATGGCATCCGCCCGCCCGCCGGTTTCATAACACGCAAGAAGCCGCGGATCTTCTACGGCTGGTGGATTGTCATCGCCGCCGTCATCCTGAACATCCTGCAGGGCGGCATCCTCTTCTACGGTTTCACTCTTGTCCTGGACCCCGTGACGGACGAAATGGGATGGACCAAGACCGAGTTGACCATTGCGTATCCCATCATGGGCATCCTCATCGGCGTGTTTTCGCCGTTCCTGGGCGGACTGTTCGACCGCGTCGGACCCCGCCCCCTGATCGGCGGGGGTATGGCCATCGTCGCCGCGAGCATGATTATGCTCCACTACGTTCAGAGCCTTCCCATGTTCTATCTGTGGTTCTCACTGCTGAACCTTGGCTCCATGGGAATCTGGCTTGCCGTCGGGCCCACCGTGGCCAACTGGTTCGTGCGTGCCCGAGGACGCGCTCTCGGCACCTATTCACTGGGATTCGCGCTGGCCGGGCTCCTTGCCCCGCCCTTGTACTGGCTGATCGACGGCGGGATCATCCTCGGATTTGAATTCGATGGCCTCGGGTGGCGGGACGCCTTCTTCGTTCTCGGCGTGATGTTCCTCTGTCTAATACCAATCACCCTTCTCATCTTTCGCCACCGGCCTGAGAACATGGGCCTGTATCCGGATGGCGCCGATTACCCCCCCTTAGAGGTCAGCCCCGGCGCGGAGATGTCGGACGACGCCGAGATGACCACCACGGCCCTGCAGGCGCTGCGTACCCAGGCATTCTGGTTGATGGCGGTCTGTTCAGGCCTGACATTCCTGACGATTGCCACCTTGACCGTCCATTGGGTGCCTTACATGGGCAGCATCGGCATCGAGCGCGAGGCCGCGGCATTCTTCCTGCCCCTCCTGCCGCTCGGAACAATGCTGGGTCGGATCACCTTCGGGTTCCTCGCTGATATGTACAACAAGAAGCACATGACGGCGCTTGCGTTCTGCGTGCAGGCGGCGGCCGTGCTCATGCTCTCCCAGGTCGACGCCGCGCGTGAGTGGACGCTCTTTGTCTTTCTCGGGCTGTGGGGGTTCGGATTCGGAGGGACGATCGTCGCGCGGATGGCGCTGCAGGGCTATCTCTTTGGCCGCAACTCCTTTGGCGCTCTGGCAGGCATGCTGTCGATGACCACGGAGGCGGGCTTTGCCTTGTCGCCGCTCATCGCCAGCATCGTGTTTGAGGAGATTGGGACATACCGTCCGCTCTTCATTGGGTTCGCGCTGTTGGCGTTCCTCGCCGCGCCTCTGACGATGCTCATCCGCCGCCCCACACCGCAATTCGCCACCGGATACACCACAGCCCAGCCCGCTGAAAGTGAACCTGAACCCACCGACGAGGCCGCCCCCCAAGTCCGTTCGCCCTGAGCCCGTCGAAGGGCCGTCACCCCCACGATAACCGCCCCACCACCCGTCATTCCGGCGAAGGCCGGAATCCATCGCGTGGCCCGCTAGGGCCACCACCCGCGAAGACGCCTAGTAGTGGTCCTCGTAATGATCGTTGGCCAGTGACCGTGTGTGGCGTCGCCTACGTGGCTGATTAGTGGCAGGGG
>DAOUKW010000006.1:0-6448 GCA_034420915.1 Dehalococcoidia bacterium | reverse complement strand
AGGAGACACGATGAAGAAGCAGCTGCTGGCAGTGACGACCCTGGCCGCGCTCGCGGCCTGCGAGAACCCGCTCCCGCCCGTCGCGTGCGAGGAGACGGTTCAGGTGGAGACGGTGGTCGGAATGGCCGCGACGGCGGAGGTGTGCTTCACGGACCCTGACGAAGACCCGCTCACCTACCAGGTCGCGAGATCAAACACGAATGTCGCCACGGCTCAGATCCTGGAGGCCAAGCTGGTGGTGACGGGCGTGTCCGCAGGGACGGTGACGGTGACGGTGACGGCCACCGACCCGGGCGGGCTGACAGGCGTCGCGACCTACGCGGTGACGGTCAGGGAGCCCATCGAGGGAAGCCTGGACGACTGCGGAGGGGAGAGCGACGGGGAATGGGTCGACATGTGGATCAAGGGGTCGGTGCGGGCGAACGTCGGGCTGTCCAACGTGCGGGTCTCGGGGGGTATGGGCACGAAGGACATCGGCTCGATGAGCGAGAACGAGCGTGAGGACTTCCTGATCACCCGGCGGATACGGCTGGGGCGGGAGACGGGCGATGTCACCTGCTCGATCGGCTGGACCTACGAGATCGCCGGGGGCGGTGGCCGGTGACGGAGCGGTATCCGGAGGGGACGACCCCCGAGGGCGTGGCGTCCGCCATGGTCGCGCAACGGCCCGCCCGGCCCGCGAAGGCGGGGAACCCTCCATATGTCCGGATGCAGCACTTGGAACGCAGCCGCAGGGAGGACCAGGGGGTGACGACCCTTCGCCACGGTCCACGGTTCGGCCCGCGAACCGGCTATTCGAGTAGTTAGCTAGATATCTAGCTAAGTTGCTGGTCCCCCGGCCCGTCCTTCTCCCGTAGCGGCAGCGGAGGCTGCCACTCCTCGACGCCCGGCAGGCGCCGCCCCCAGGTGTTGCCGTGCGGATCGTCGGCGCCCAGCAGGAAGCGGGTGACGAGCCGGTGGAGCATGTTCATCTTCGGGATCAGGCCGTGGAAGCCGGCCAGCCGAGACAGCGCGCGGTCGCGCAGCTCCCAGTAGCCGAAGTCGCCCGGCACCACGCACACCAGCGCCGCCTCCTCCAGGAACGGCGCGATGGCTCCGGCGAGCGGAACCGTGCCGTCGCCCGTGTTGCGCGGATCGCCGTCCTCCGACCCCCAGTCGTTGCGGCGCTCATGGGAGCGTAGCCGGAACCGGGGCGAACCGTCGTCGCCGGCCTTCACCCTGAGACCGATCCGGGTCTCGGCGTCGACGCCGGCCACGGCGAGCCAGTCGTTCCTGCCGATCCCGGCGCCGTCCTCGGACAGCCGCAGCGCCGAGATCCGGTCCCGGTGCCTCCTCGCCGCGTCGAGCATCTCGGCGAAGAGGTCGCTCCCCGAAACGCCCAGGCCCTCCACCTGCCGCTCGATCGTTCCAAGCACGCTGGGTTGCCAGGCCCCCGGCCGGAAGATGTCGGCCTCGAGACCGAGGTCGACCGTGAGGTTGCCCTCGAAGCTGGGCAGCAGGTGATAGAGCGCCGGCGTCATGCGCGCCATGCGGCGCTCCCTGGCGTTGCCCGAATCGTCGTCGCCCAGATCCGCGGTGCCGGTCGCCACCTTGAGCACGGCCTCGAGCGAGCCCTGGAACGGTGTCGCCAGCGTCACCACCTTGTTGACGAGTTCGCCCCCGTGGCGCTCGATGTAGCCCGCGATGAGCAGGCCGCCCATGGAATGGCCGACCAGGTTGACGGTCGGGTCGGCGGCGTATTCGTCGTCCTCGCGGTAGTGGGGCAGCAGCAGCGTGCGGTCGATCACCTCGCGGACGAACCCCGCCAGGATCTCCTCGATCCGGTCCAGCGGCAGGCGCCAGTCGTAGCCGAACGGAAAGACGGGCGCCTTGCCGTTCTGCTTGTCGGAGAGCTCGTCCCTGAGCTCCTCGATCAGATTCTCGTAGACCAGCGGGAACGGGCCGCCGTGCATGACCCGGGCGGGCTCGACCAGTTCGTAGCGCTGGTCCTTCGGGTGCAGCGTGATGCGCTCGTAGCCGCGCTTGCGAACGCTCGTCCACACGGCTTCGGGAGGCAGTTCGTACTCGTCGTGGAGGACCGAGGCGGTGATGCCGGGGACGACTATGGTGGGTGGGGTGACGGCTGGCACTGGAAACCGACCTGACGTTCTGGGTTGGCGATTCCGGGACCGTGAATCGTGGCGAGGGTGGGGCCGGTGTGCAAGGCGTGAAGGGATCATTGCCGGTGGGCCCGGATGGGACGAAGCGCCTGGGCGCCACCGCCAGAGGTATGTCAACTCCAGTTGACATTTGTCAACCACGGTTTACATCGAATGCACGATCACCCGTCGGCACTCGCCCGTGCGCACCGCCATCTCGATGTGCCGGGCCATGCGCGCGTTGGCGCAGAGTCCCTCGTGGACGCTCATCGCGCACCTCGTCCCCCTAGCTCCGGCGGCGGCGGCCCGCTGGTCGGCCGGTCCGGCCGCGGCGATCCGCCGAACCACCACGCCGTCTCCCGACCCGTTCGCGCCGAACGCGACTTCCAGCAGTTTGTCGGGCCCGAGCGCGGGCAGCTGGTGAAGGATCCGCCGCCAGGGCAGGGGACGGACCGAAACGTGTCGCCGCGAGCTACGGACCACGCGGTAGCCTTGCTCGGCAAGGCGCAACGTCTCCATGATCTCGCGGTGCGGGACGGTGGCGCCGGGTATCCGGACGCCGTGTTCCGGGTCGCCGGTTCCGTTGCCGAACGCCCGGTTCCTCGAGGTTCCGTTTCTCATCGTCAGTCCTCCGTTTTCCAAGTTGATGTCGTAGCCAATGGGGCAAGGGGGTCGCCGACTCATCGGGCGGCGCGGACGAACGCCGCCGCCGGGGGCCCAGGGAAGATCCGCGGGGCCACCGGCGGCGTGTCTCCCGGGGGTTTGGTCGGTCCGCTCGGGCGGATTCACACCGCGTCCCCGCGCTAGTTCCGCCACTCCTCGCAGTAGGCGTGGTAGGCGTCGCCATCCTCCCGGGCCCGGGTGCGGCACTCCCGCGCGATGTCCATCTGGACCTTCACGCAGCTGGTGAAACCGGCCCCGCTCCCGTCGCACTCCACGTCCTCCTCTCCGGCATCATGCGTTCCCTCGACGCTGACGCCCGTGGTGAGGCCGTAGTAGGAGCCGCCGAAGTCGTGGACCCGGTCGCGGCCCCCGTTTGCGGTGTACGGCTTGCCCCTGCGCGAGCGCAGCTCCTCGCCGTCGGCGAGCTGGGCCGCCGCCTCGGCGAACTGGACGAGCACCTCGCCGTCGTCGGCGACGGGCGGGGTGGTGGGGCCCTCGAGCGGCGTGACGGGCGCGTCGCAGGCGGCCGCGACCAGGAGGCCGAGCAGCGCGGCGGCGAACCGGGTGATGATCGTGGTCTTCGCATCGTGTCTCATCGTTGCATCTCCGTTTCTCGGGATGGAATCTGGAGGCCGGATTTTCGGCCACTTCAACGATGCCACGCGAAGGACGGGGCGTGTTAGAGGAAAAACCCGCTAAGTTTGCAGGGAGAATCCCGGAAGGTCCGGGGGGGAGATTCCCGTCACCGGCTGACCGCGAGCGATCTCGGCGCCGGCCCGGATCGGCGACTTCCACTTCACCAACGCGCTGGCGCTTCCGTGTGGCCGACGCGTCCGTGGCGGAACCACTTGCCGCGAGACGCGGTAGTAGCCATGGTAGGCTCACGCGCTTTGGGTTCACGGTCGACAGAGAACCTGCTCACCCACTTCACGAACCAGGGAGATCCACCATGATGAACCGTACATCAATCGCCCTCGCGGCGGCCATGCTTCTCTCCGCCGCCGCGGCGCCCGCCGCCGCCCAGACCACCATCCACGTTTCCGGGGGCGCCAACCGGGCCGACGTGGTCCTCCCCGCCAACCTCGCCGCCGAGCTCACGAATCGGAAGCCGGTCATGGGAATGGTGGCCGGGGCCGCGATCAGCTTCCCCGTGTCCGGCCGTGTCAACCTGCAGCTTGGGGCCGACTTCTCGCAGGAGGGGTTTGTCGCGACGGACAAGGAAGAGGGCGCCGAGCTTACCGTGGACATCGAATACTACGAGGTGAGCGCGCTGCTCGACGTGGCGCTCGGCGGCGGCGGCGGCGCGTCGCTGAACCTGCTGCTGGGTCCGACGTACGGCCATCAGAGTTCGTGCACGCTTACGGTCGGCTTCGCGGGCCGAACGACGTCCGACGCGTGCGAATCCGGCTTCCTGAAGGGATACGACGGCGGTGTCGTCGGCGGGCTCCGCGCCGGGGTCGGGATCACCGACAGCATCGACCTCACGATCGGCGCCTTCTACAACTACGGCATCCTGAACATCAACGACGCCACGGGGAGCGACGCCGGAACGGTCACGACCCAAACCATGACCGCGCGGGCGGGGTTCGCGTACCGAATCGGCTGACCGGGGTGCGGTGCGCAAGCCGCCATCCCGGCGGCCACGCCGCCTCCGTCCACGATTGTGTGGGGCAAGACGCTGCAGGATTCCAGCGGAGGGGAGAGGATCCCCACCACACCCATGGCGCACGGGGGTCGATCACGGTAGATTAGAGTTGTTTCGCCAACGATCAGGAGGACCATCGCCATGGACGGGGTGCCGGAAACCCTTTGGGACGTGAACCGGACGCTACAGTTCGACGAACCGCTCGATGGCGACCGAGACCCCCGTTGGGTGGATACCGAGGAGGCGAGGGGCCACTACAGTCACCGCCCTCTCTATCGGACTCTGGGCGTATCAGAAGGGCATCTGATGGGCGAACCCCCCGACCGAGGGTACTACCTGTTCTGCGGTCACCGAGGCTGTGGCAAGAGCACGGAACTGCGACGCATTCGGAATGACCTTCATCACGAAGACCGCTATTACGTGGTCTTCAGCGACGCGACCAGGGAGCTCGACGTCAACAATCTTCGTTACCAGGATATCCTCCTGCATCTCGCCGGACGGCTTGCCAGTCAACTGGCGGACGATGAAGTCCATGTCGATCCCGTCCACCTTCAACGCTTGCAGGACTGGTTCACGCAACGCGTCGAGACGCGCGAGGAAACCAGGGATTTCGCCGAGCAGGCTCGCATAGGCGTAAGAGGCGAGCCGGGGATTCCCTTTATCGGTAAGATATTCGGAGATATCAGCAGTGCCTTCAGGACCAACTCCACCTACAAGGAAGAGTTGCGCCGGATCCTGCGGAACTATTTCAGCGATTTCGCCGACGCCTTCAATCAATTCATTGACGCAAGCGCTGCGGCCGTTCGGGATGCTGGGAGAGGTCGCCAGATACTCTTCATCGTGGACGGTACCGACCGGCTCCGCAATGAGGACGCTCATGCTTTCTTCCTTGCGGATGTCCACCAGCTACAACAGGTGCGAAGCCTTTTCATCTATTGCGCTCCCATACATCTACGGTATGAAGGCGGTACTGCGTTGCAGGGGTTCACCAGTACCTTTCAGCTTCCGATGATCAAGATTCAGAACTCCGATGATTCAGCAAACGCGGTCGGCTACGACACCATGCGTGATATGCTGCATCGCCGGGCCGCGTCCAGCCTGTTTCAGGATGGCGTCGCCGACCGCTTGATCGAGGCTAGCGGCGGGCATCCGCGAGACCTTCTACGCCTGGTGCAGAGCGCCTTTTCGTTCGCGAGGGGACCGCATTTCGATTCGCCCGCGACCGAACGCGCAATCCGTCAACTAGCCTCCGATTACCGACGAATCCTGAGTCCCGAGGATTACAAGGTCTTGGCAACTATCGACCACCATCCTCACAATCCGGAGCATTCCGGTCAGGCCCGGCATCTCCTGTACAATCTTGCCCTTCTCGAGTACAACGACTACTATTGGCGCAGTCATCCCGTGATTCGCACCTCCGAATCCTATCGCGCGGTCAAAGCCAGGCTTGAGCAGTTTCCTGGATGAATAGGCAAACAGCCGATTGGTCGTTGCGTTCGGAACACTCCGGTGTTTTTCTCCGCCTACGGCGAACCATCCAGAACCAAGAGCGCTTCACCTTATGCGTTCTTGTCTATTCCGATAGCGCGTATCGTGCTCGGGTTGCGGCCTTTCTGAAGAAGCGATTGGGTGCGATTACGGAGATTGCCATTGATTCGCATTGGCACGGCGGCACCGAGGAGCTGCTTGAGCGGATTGAGGCTGCCGATCGCGATCGGCCGGTCCAGCTGTTCGGCCTGCAACGGTGGCCGCTGGGACTGTACGATCTTCTGGGTCGTCTCAATCACCGAAGGGAGTCAATTGCGGAACGGTGTCCACACCCCCTACTGGTTTGGGTGCGCTCGAACGATGTTCGGGCTGTCGCGACTCGGGCTGCCGACCTTTGGGCCTGGCGGACCGGTGTATTTGACTTCACGCTGCCGGGAGAGCCCCGGCGTACTGGCCCGCACGGATACCACACCCATCCGTCCACGATGACCGTCGAGGAGAGGCATAGCCGCAT
>DAOUKW010000005.1:0-7674 GCA_034420915.1 Dehalococcoidia bacterium | reverse complement strand
GAGCCGCTTCCAGTGGCCAACACGCCGGAGCAGGCGATGGAGCCCGGCGCGCCGGAAGTGCATGACGGCCGATCCAACGAGCAGGTTCGCTGGCTCAAGAGCACGGAGAACGTATCCCGCACCTTTGAGGACTCCGAGATCATCCTGCGGCATGATTTCAACAACCAGCGAATTCACGCCGTTCCTATGGAGCCGCGCGCCGGCATCGCCCACTGGGACCCCGCCACGCAGTTCCTTACTATCTGGGCGTCGATCCAGGGCGCGCATGAACTGCGAACACAGATGGCGGAAGTGCTGGGCATTTCTCCTGATCAGATTCGCTCCGTCGCGCCGGATGTCGGCGGGGGATTTGGCGCAAAGCACGGTGGCGAGGTCGAGTACTTCCTGCTAGCCATTGCGTCGATGGAACTCGGATTGCCGGTCAAGTGGGCTGCCTCGCGCACGGAGGAGTTCCTTTCCCTCAGCCATGCGCGTGGAAAAACCTCGGAGTTTGAGATAGCCGCTGATCGTGACGGCCGCGTCAAGGCGCTGCGCCTCCGCCACACCACGGATCTGGGCGCGTTTCCCAAAGGCGCAACCCCAATCGTCGCGCAAACATCCGCCATCATCGCAACAGGTGTCTACGGCATTCGTGAGGCCGCGTTTGAAGTCCATTCGGTCTATACCAACCACACGCCGGAGGGCGCGTATCGTGGGTACGGTCGGCCAGAGGGCATCTACCTGATCGAACGCGCCATGGACATGCTGGCGCGTGATCTGGACATCGACCCTGCGGAGATCCGCAGGCGGAACATGATCCAACCGGAGGAGTTCCCGTACTACCGCACCCCCGGCGGGGACATCTACGACAGCGGCAACTATCCCGAGGCGCTGGAGCGCGCTCTTGAGGTCAGCGACTATGAGGGCCTGCGCTCGCGACAACAAGAGATGCGCCAAGACGGGAAATACCTGGGAATCGGACTCGCGTCGTGGGTCAAGACCGGCGGGTTTGGCCCGTCGTCACTTGATCCCTCCTCGTCCATGCCGGAGTGGGCGCGCGTGAAAGTGTCGCCCGCGGGCGCAGTGACCATCTACACGGGCTCCTCGCCGCACGGGCAGGGCAACTACACCACCTACGCGCAGGTAGCCGCGGATACACTCCACGTTCCGCTGGACGATATCTCCGTCACACACGGCGATACTGCAACAGTGACGTATGGCATGGGCACGTTCGCCAGCCGCAACATGGTGGTAGGTGGAATGGCAGTGCTCCAGGCCTCCCAGAAGATCCTCGACAAGATGACTCGATTCGCTGCCCACACGTTGAGTGCAGAGCCGGACGCCGTGGCGTTTACAGACGGCGTGTTCGCAGCCAACGGCTCGTCCATCACCTTCCGCGAGGTTGCCGCCCGGATCAACCAGGTGCTGGAGCGGCCTGTGGGCATGGAAATGGGCCTGGACGAATCGTCCTTCTACCAGCCGACTCATCTCACATTCAATTACGGCACATATGTCGCTGTGGTGGAGGTTGATCCGGAAACGGGCGACGTAGACCTGCAGCAGCTGTTCTGTGTGGATGACCAGGGCGTGGTTGTGCATCCGGTCATCGTGGAGGGGCAGGTTCACGGCGGCGCGGCGCAGGGAATCGGCCAGGCGCTCTATGAGGATATCGTCTATGACGAGAACGGCCAGTTGCTCAGCGGGTCCCTGATGGACTACGCGCTGCCGACGGCGGAGATGATGCCCGAGTTCATCTCCGAATTCATCGAGACCCCGTCGCCCACCAACCCGCTCGGCGTCAAAGGCATGGGGGAAGGACCGACGACGGGCGCGCCGCCCGCCGTGGTCAACGCAGTTGTTGACGCTCTCGCCCCGTTCAACGTTCGTGACATCGCGATGCCGCTGACGCCGGAACGTGTGTGGCGCGCCATACAGGACGCGCAGAATGGAGACCAGTCATGATTCCCGGAGCATTCGACTACGCCGCCCCAGATTCTGTGGCGGAGGCAATCACTCTCCTCCAACAGAGGCCCGGCGAAGGCAAGATCATTGCCGGTGGGCAGAGCCTCCTGCCGATGATGAAACTCCGCGTCGCCATGCCTGGCCTTGTGGTTGATTTGCGCAAGACGCGCGGCGAATTGTCACATGTCAGCTCGGACGGCAACAATCTGCGGATCGGCGCAATGACGAGTCACGCCCACGTCGCCGGGTCCGATGTCGTGCTTGACACGATTCCGGTCTTGGCTGAAACGGCCGCGGAGATTGCAGATGTGCAGGTGCGGAATCTCGGCACCCTCGGCGGCAGCATCGCTCACGCCGACCCCGTTGCCGACTATCCCGCCACTCTGCTTGCGCTCGACGCGCAGGTTGAGATCGCGGGGCCGAACGGCGTGCGCGTCGTATCCGTTGATGAACTCATCATGGACGCGTTCATCACGACGCTGGCTGAGGATGAAATCATCACGGAGATCATCATCCCCATCTCAGAGGGGCGGACGGGCGCGGCTTATCTCAAATTCGCGAACAAGGCGTCACACTTTGCCATCGTCGGTGTGGCTGCGGCCGTTTCGCTGGACGATAGCGGTTATCTGTCCCGCGTCGCCGTGGGCATCACCGGCGCGGCGTCACGCGCAGCCCGAGCGACGGCTGTTGAAGAGACGCTGAGAGGGCAGGTGCCGACAACGGACGCCATTGCGGCGGCATCCGCCATGGCGGCGGACGGCCTTGAGTGCATTGCAGACCTGCACGGCTCGCCGGAGTATCGGCAGAACCTGTGCCGTGTGCTAACCAAGCGTGCCCTTATGCAGGCGGTGGAGCGCGCCCGGCAATAGCCGCGAGAAAGGACGGAGACATGGCCACGGGCACGAAGCTTGTCGGGCAATCCGTTGCTCGTCGTGAAGATGAAAAACTCCTGCGTGGTCGCGGCGCGTTCGTCGAGGACATCAAGGTTCCCGGCATCCAATGGGCGAGCCTTGTTCGCAGCCCGCATGCCCATGCGCGCATTCGCAGCATCGACACCTCGGCGGCCCTGCAGACGCCCGGCGTCACCGCGGTCCTGACAGGAAAGGATATTCATCCTCGCTTCGGCACCAATCCGACCGTTCCCCTGAAGTTCTACGACGCCGAATCGGCCCCGTATGACCTGATTGCAGTGGACAAGGCGCGCCATGTCGGTGAGGTTGTGGCCGTAGTCGTTGCGGATACCCGCTACGGAGCGCGGGACGCGGCGGACCTCATCTTTGTCGACTACGAACCGCTGGAGGCTGCGATCGAGATAGAGAAAGCGCTGAGAGATGATGCCCCGCGCGTCCATGATGACCGGCCGAACGGGATCATCCACTGGCGGTATCAACTCGGCAACGTCTCCCAGGCCTTCGAGGAGGCCGCGGTTATCGTTCGTGAGCGGATTGTGAACCAGAAGATCCATGGCGTGCCGATGGAACCCCGCGCCGGCCTTGCGCACTGGGACGCCGTGCAGGAGACGATGAGCCTGTGGGCGACGGTCCAGACGCCGCATGCCCTGCGTGATCACCTTGCCGAGATCCTGCACTTGTCGAATGATAGTGTTCGCGTGGTTGCGCCGGATGTTGGCGGCGGTTTCGGTGTGAAGCACGAGGATCCCGAGTATGCGCTTCTCTGTATCGCCTCGATGCACCTTGGCGTGCCCGTTAAGTGGGTTGCCACGCGGACCGAAGACTTTTTGGCGATGCACCAAGCGCGCGGCAAGACGTCCTACCTGGAAGTTTCCGCAGATGCGGATGGCAAGCTGACCGGCCTCCGGGTGCGGCATCTGCATGATCTCGGGGCGTACGCCAAGGGCCCTGAGCCGTCCTTGTCCGCCTCATCCGCCATGATCTCAACCGGTGTCTACGACATACCCAATGTGGAATTCGAAGTTGAGAACGGCTACACGAATACGACGCCGCAGGGGCCATACCGCGGTGCGGGCAGGCCGGAGGGCATTCACCTAATCGAGCGTGGACTCGACCGACTTGCCAGTGAACTCGGCCTTGATCCAACGGAGATTCGGCGACGCAACTACCTTCCGCCGTTTGATCAGCCGATGCGCTCGGGCGGTGGCGACGTCTTCGACAGCGGAAACTACGAGGCGTCGCTCGACCAGGTCATGGAGCTCAGCGGCTATCAGCAACTGCGAGAACAACAGAGGCAGGCGCGGGCTGAGGGGCGTCACATGGGCGTCGGTATCGCCTCGTGGGTCAAGACGGGCGGCTCCGGCCCCAGCCCGGTTGATCCCAGCAGCAGCCGCTACGAATGGGGCAGGGTACGTGTTGACCGCGGCGGCAAGGTGACCCTGTTCACCGGCTCGTCCCCGCACGGGCAGGGCGGCGAGACCGTTTTTGCCCAAATCGTCGCCGACGTTTTCGGCATCTCTGATGATGATGTGACCGTTCTTCATGGCGACACGGCCACCGTCGCGCATGGAGTGGGAACATACGGCAGCCGCGCGCTGGTGACGGGCGGCATGTCCGCCAAGATCGCCGCTGAGAAGGTGCGCGACAAGATGCTTAAACTCTCGGCTCACATGATGGGATGCCAACCGGATCAGATGGCGCTGGAGGGCGGCGTGTTTATCTGCACGACGGACAGGGAGCGCCGACTCCCGTTCGCCGAAGTGGCGGACGCATCATTCCAGGTGCTGGCGCGCCCGGCGGACATGGAATTTGGCCTCGATGAGGACTCGTTCTATCAGCCGAGCGGTCTGACCTACAACTTCGGCACGTATATCGCCGTCGTTGATGTGGATACGGAGACCGGCGACGTTGACCTGCAGCGCCTGTTCACCGTCGATGATCAGGGCGTCATCGTGAACCCCATGACGGTGGTGGGGCAGGTGCATGGCGGCGCGACGCAGGGAATCGGCCAGGCGCTCTACGAGATTTCCGAATACGACCAGGCAGGGCAGCTCCTAAATGCCTCGCTGATGGACTATGCGATACCGACGGCGGAGATGACGCCGGAATTCGTCGTGGCGTTCTCAGAGACACCGTCCCCGCTGAACTCTCTGGGAGTCAAGGGAATGGGCGAAGGTCCGACGACGGGCGCGCCGTCCGCCGTTGTGAACGCGGTCGTCGACGCGCTTTCTCCACTCGGCGTCAGTCACATTGAGATGCCGCTAACGCCGGAACGAGTTTGGCGCGCCATCCAGGACGCGGAGGGGTAGGCGCCCGTTCGTCCTGAGCCTGTCGAAGGGGTGAACCTCTCCCCTCATTCCGGCGGAAAGCCGGAATCCATGCGTGCTACCGTCCTGACACGTTGAACAGGAACGTTACGACGTCGCCGTCCTGGATCAGGTAGGTCTTGCCCTCTTGGCGAAGCGTGCCGTGGCGGCGCGCCTCAGCAAACTTGCCCTCCACCGCGATGAAGTCGTCATACGACGTGACCTCTGCGCGAATGAACCCCCGCTCCATGTCCGTGTGGATCTTTCTGCCCGCTGCCTGTGGGGCAGGCGTGTCCGCTTCAAGCTGCCATGCCCGTGTCTCGTTGGGCCCCACCGTGTAGAACGTGATCAGACCCGCCACGTTCTGTGCAAGCCGTGACAACTCGCCGATTGCATCTGCGGGCGCGCCCATCTCCTCACGGAACGCTGCACCCTCCTCCGGATCAAGTTGGGAAAGCTCCTCTTCGAGGCGAGCCGAGAGCGCGATGCAGCCTGTTGTCGGGCCTCCATGCTGTGCGTTCCACTCAGCGGACAGTTCATGGCTGCGAGACAGATCATCCTCGGCGATGTTCAGCACGATGATCAGCGGTTTGGTCGTCAAAAATGTGAAACCGGTGATCATCCGCGCTTCGTCCGGCGTCATATCTACGCTTCGGATAGCTTCATTATTTTCGAGCGCGGCGTGGAGTCGACGCAGAAGATCAGCCTCGGCCAACAGACCTTCCCGCTCCGTGGCGCGTGCCCCTTTCAGTGAATCTTCGATGCGCTCAAGCCGCCGCGTGACGATGGCTATGTCCGCGAAAACCATCTCCATGAGCATTGTTTCGATGTCGGCGTCCGGCGTGGGATCGGGCAGGGCCGGAGAGCGAAAGGCGCGAACGACAAGCAGAAGCGCGTCAGCCTGGCTCACCTCCAGCAGATACTGGCCCTGGATCCCACGAGACTTGCCCAATTCCGGCGGCTGCCCCGGAATATCGATGAACGAAAGCTCCGCCTGTACGACGCGTTTCGGCTCAACCAAGTCCGCGATGGTGTCCAGCCGCGGATCGGGGATACGGACAACGCCAAGGTTGGGCTGCGTGGCGGCGCTGAATGCTCCCGTCTCCGCATGGGCATGTGTGAGGGCGTTGAGCAGTGTGGTCTTGCCGCTGGAGGGCAAGCCGATGATGCCAACGTCCATCGCTTGGCTAGTTGAAGGCTATCAAGGCGCCGTTGTCGGTCAACACGAAGAGGCTGCCGTCCGCGTAGGCTGGCGCTGAGGACACGGAGTCCCCAAGGTCAAGGCTCCACACGTGGTCGCCTGTGACGATGTCAAGAGCATGGAGATGTCCGGTTTGTGATCCGATGTACAGCACGTCATTCACGACTGTGGGTGAGCCGGTCCGGGCAGGCTCTTCGCCCAGGGCCGTCTTCCACAGTTCCTGGCCGCCGCTGAGGGTGAAGGCGTAGACATTGCCCTCTCGCGTTGCAAAGAACGCGCGATTGCCGGTGATGGCTGCGTCCGCCCAGACCTCTTCTCGAATGCTCTGCGTCCATACCGTTCCGCTCTGCGCGGGCGGGAAGGGCGCGAGACCCCAGATATAGAACTGTGACCAGAATCTGAGCACTGTCTTTTCAAGTGGAAGATTCTGCGACCGGATATTGATCGCCCGGACGAATCCACGCACGTCACCAAACGCGGCTGAGCCGTGGCTCACCGCGGCAGCTCCCTCAACCGCGCCGGGAACAACATAGCTGAGTCGTGTCTGCCCGGTCTCCCCGACGAGAACAAGAACCTGGTTGCCCCGCGTCGGGATGATGACCATCCCCTCGCTGATGGATGGAGGCGCGAACATACCGTCCCCGGTATCTATCTCCCATCGCTTCTCGCCTGTTCCCGCGTCAAATGACTGGATCACGCCGTTCTGGGACGAAAGATACACACTGCCGTCCGCAACATTGACCCAGGAAAACAACGGGTTGGAGATCACGGATTCCCAGATCACTTCCCCGGTGTCGATTTCAAGCGCAGCCAATCTCGAATTCCTGTATGCGATGTAGAGCCGGTCGTCTGCGACTATTGGTGAAGCGTCCATTGGGCCGGGCCCCTGCCGTTCCCAGATCAGCGAGCCGTCTTCAGTCGAATATGCGAAGATGCGGGCATCGAGAGTCGTGACGAATACACGGCCATCAGCGATCGTTGGCGACGACGTCACCTCCGCCCCGAATTCTCTACGCCAGCGCTCAACTCCCTGCGGCACGGCGTCCACATTGCTAGCACTGCCTATGCTGGCGGCCCCGCCCCGCGGAGTTGTCCACAGACCGCTGCCGACTTGAGCCGTTAGCGTGGTTGTCGGGGGACCGGTCAAGAGGCCGGGTGGAGCGCCCCGATCATAGATGAGCAGGGCAAGCAGGGCGAGTACGGCAAAGGTGATTGCTCCACGGCGCACCCACTTCCTGATTGTTCGTTGACGTTGTGTGCGCTGCGCGAACGCCTCTCCCTCTAGGCGACTATGAATTGGGGCGTCTCGAATATC
>DAOUKW010000004.1:0-3669 GCA_034420915.1 Dehalococcoidia bacterium | reverse complement strand
GGGCCGAGCAGGACAACGGAGAGGTTGTCACTGAGATTGGACTGTTCAAAGCCGACGATGGCATTGTGATGCATCTCCGGCAGTTCTTCCGTCCATGCGGGTGTCTTGGCATTCTCGTTGAGTTGGGTCTTCCAGCGGCGCGCGGCGGAAGCAAGGCCCCGCGCGCTAACGATGACGGGGGTCCGACCGGAAAGCGACCGCGCCAATTCCTTGGCGGGATTGAGCCGTCCGGCTTCCGTTCGATTGCACGTCGGACCAAAGTCCGCCTGCCGCGATTCGAGTTCGGTGACGGCATCAATCAGTACGCTTTCTGTGCTCTGCAGGGCGATGCCGAGGTCAACAAGAATCCGCAGTATCGCGCCGAGCGCATAGGGAAGATAGGTGCGCGGCGGGCCGCCGTTCTCCGGCATCATGGCAATCGGGATGCCGTTGTCACGAGCCGCCTCTCCAAGCGGCCCGCCACCGGTCATCACGATGAGATGCGCGCCGCGTTCACGAGAGACCTCTACCCCGGACAGCGCCTCCTCGGTGCGGCCGGAGTGGCTCATGATAATCACAAGGCTCTCGGGGCCGACGGCAGGGTGAGCGCCGTAGTCCCGAAAGACGTCAATCTGCGGCCCGGCTGCTCCCTGCTCGCGGAGGGCTTCCACAGCCTCGGCGGCGATGTCTCCCGCGATGGCGGAGCCGCCCATGCCCTGCACAACGACATGGCGAACGGCATGGTACTCGCTTGGCAAGGCGAGGTCTGCAGCGTCGTTCCACCCCTGCATAACGCGTTGAGGAAATGCCGCTATGTGCCCGCCCATCCCGGAGGGATCGCCTCTGGTGTCAGCAGATAAGTCGTCGAGGTCGATTGAGGCTGCCTGTATCAAAGTTGGTTCTTTTCGCGATTCGTGTTCGTGTGCCGGGGCGGGCTGCGTGAGAAGCCGCGGCGATGTGTGACTGCCTCTAATAGTACAGGATGGCGGCGGGCGGCGCGTCTATCTGCTCGCTATAGCGTTTCGCCGGGGTATTCGGTGGTGGCAGGACGTCCCATCAGGGACTCTATCGCCTCGCGCGGGTTCAGCCCTTCATGCAGAACGCGGTGAGTCTCCAGCGTGATGGGGGTCTCCACGTTGAGGCGTTCGGCCAGGCGGATCGCGGCGGGGGTGGTGTTGTAACCCTCGCAGACCTCGTTCAGGTCTTGGATGATTTGCGCGATATTGCGCCCCCGCCCCAGTTCTTCGCCTACACGCCGGTTACGAGAGAGACGGCTGTAGCACGTAGCCACAAGATCTCCAACACCGGCAAGTCCGCTGAACGTCAGGGGTTGAGCGCCCGCGGCGATGCCGAGCCGCGTGATCTCCGCGATGGCGCGCGCGATGAATGCGGCCTTGGCGTTGTCTCCGAATCCCATGCCGTCAATCATGCCTGCGCCGATGGCCACGATGTTCTTGAGGGTGCCGCCAAGCTCGACACCGGCAACGTCCGTGCTTGCGTAAACGCGAAAAACTGTTGACGTCAGCGCCGCCTGCGCACGCTCGGCCATCTCCGGCGTGGCAGACGCGACGACGGCGGATGACGGGAGTCCTTCCGCCACCTCATGGGAGAGGTTGGGGCCGGATATGACGCAGTATTGGCGGAGAGTATCTTGACCCATCTCTTCTGCAAAGACCTCGCTCATGCGCAGCCCGTTGGCACGATCGAGGCCCTTGGTGGCGCTGACGATTGCCGCATCAGGTGGGGGGTTGCCTTCCTTTAGGCGTTGCAGGTTCTGGCGGAAGGTGGGGGACGGCACGCAGACGATGATCACGTCTGCATCTGAAACCGCCTGAGACATGTATGGGGTGACGCGCAGGTTGTCGGGAAAGGGAAAGCCGGGGAGGCGGTCGACGTTTTCGCCGGCGTCGTTCATGCGCCGCGCGGTCTCTTCAGTACGGGACCACAGGAGGGTATCTGCGCCCTCACGCGCAAGCAAAAGGGCAAGGGTAGTGCCCCAACTCGTCGTGCCAATGACCGCCGCCTTGCGCGCCTGCCCGCTCACACAAGACCTCCTCACTCAACGTGGTAATTGTCCCATATTGACGATTGGGTAGTGAGCAGGGGGTCAGCCGGTCGGTTCCGCCGGTTGGCCGAATCGGCGTTCGGTGCCGCGGATAAGGCGTTGGATGTTGTCGCGGTGGGCGTAGACGATAATCGCTCCGCCAACAACGGCCAGCGGTCCGATGATGAAGGGCACGGCGTCCAATAGCGGCGGCGCCAGGCCCAGAACGGCGAATGCCACCATGATGCCCACGCAGGTCACGGTGCCGAGCAGGGAGCCGAGCGAGACGTATCTCGTGAGGGCGATGATAAGGATGCCGACAATCGTGCCGATGATTGCGGCGGGCCAGACGAGTGCAAGCGCGGCACCGCCTGCGGGTATGACGCCGCGTCCGCCGCCGAACCCGATGAAAATCGATCGGCTGTGGCCCACGACGACGGCCACCGCGCCCGCAACCTCGCCGGGCGTGTCCGCAATGAAACCGCTGACGATAACCGCCACGGAACCCTTGAAGAGGTCGAGCAGGACGACGGGGACAGCGGCTTTCCATCCAAGCGTGCGAAGGACATTGGTTGCGCCCGTACGGCCGCTGCCGGAGTCTCGAACGTCAACATTTCCAAAGACTTTGCCCACGAGCAGGCCGATGGGCACCGCGCCGAGCAAGTAGCTGCCAAGCGCGGCGGCCAGCGTGAGGGTGATGCCGGTGAGGGTGATGTCGTCAAGGAAATCCATCAGTCCGGCTCCTCTTCGTCGCGGTTGCGGCCGCGGAAGATCAGGCGGATCGCCGTGCCGTCGAATCCGAAGCGCCGCCGCAGGACGTTCTCAAGGTAGCGGCGGTAGGAGAAATGCACGAGGGACGGATCATTGCAGAAGAAGACGAATGTGGGCGGGTTCACCTCCGGCTGCGTGGCGTAGTAGATCTGCAGCCGTCTGCGCCCGGAGGAGGGTGGCGGGTGACTGGCGAGCGCATCGAGGAGGGCGCGGTTCAGCTGCGCCGTTGTGACGCGTGTCATGCGCTCCATCTGGATGCGGGCGACGGCATCGAGAACCGCGCGTACCCCGCGCCCCCGCAGGGCAGATGTGAACAGAATCGGCATCGACGGAAAGAACTTTAAACGGGCCCGGACAAGCATCTCGACTTCTTGCCGGTCGATCTCGTCCTCCTGAGCAAGGTCCCACTTGTTGATGACAAGGGCGAGCCCCTTGTACGCCTGCTGCACGAAACCGGCGACGTGCAGATCCTGCGCCGTGAGGTATTCCGTGGCGTCTACAACCAGTACGGCAACGTCGGCGCGTTCGATGGCCTGCATGGCACGGGCGACGCTGAATCGCTCCACGCCGCGCTCGATGTGGCCGCGGCGGCGGACGCCCGCCGTGTCAATGAGCAAGTATTTGCGGTTTTCGTATTCAAAGAGGGTATCAAGCGCATCTCGCGTGGTGCCCGGCTCGTCCTGCACCATTGCGCGCTCCTGGCCGAGGATGGCGTTGACGAGAGACGACTTGCCAACATTGGGGCGGCCCACGATAGCGACCGGTATCGATCCTTGCGGCGCTGGGGGCGGGTCCTCCACATTCGGCAGAGCTGCCATGATGCCGTCCCACAACTCGTTCAAGCCGCGTCCATGGTGGGCGCTGACGATGATGGG
>DAOUKW010000003.1:0-5433 GCA_034420915.1 Dehalococcoidia bacterium | reverse complement strand
GACATCCTCGACTACCTCACCGATTTCCGATTCACCGATGCGGACATCGCCTATCTCGGCTCACTCGGCCGCTTTGACGGCGGCTTCCTGGAATTTCTGGCAGATCTGCGATTCACCGGCAGCGTCCGCGCGATGCGCGAGGGCGAGATCTTCTTCGCCGATGAGCCGGTCATGGAAATCTCCGGCCCCGTCATCGAATGCCAGATACTCGAGAACTACGTCATCAACCGCATCAGCCTGCAGACGATGCTTGCCACCAAGGCGGCCCGTGTCATGCACGCCGCCCGCGGCCGGCCGGTCACGTACTACGGTTCCCGCCGCGCTCCGGGCGTCGACGCCGCCGGGCAGATGGCGCGTGTCGGCTCCATGACCGGCTTTGCGGGCACCGGCAACGTCCTCGCCGCCGCCCAGCACGGCATCACCCCCATGGGCACCATGGCCCACTCGTTCGTTGGGTCCTTCCCAACAGAGCTTGATGCCTTTCGCGCCTTCGCCCGCTCATTCCCGGACGCCTCCACCTTCCTCATCGACACGTATGACCCCATCGAGGGCGCGCGCAACGCCATCACCGTCGCCCTGGAGATGAAAGAGGCGGGCCATCGTCTCGGGGCAGTGCGGCTGGACAGCGGCGACCTGCTCAATCTCTCGCGCCGTGTGCGTGCCATGCTGGACGGGGCAGGCTTGGAAGAAGTAGACATCGTCGCGAGCGGCGAACTGGATGAGTTCGTCATCGACAGCCTGCTGCGAGATGGCGCTCCGATCGCCGGCTTCGGTGTCGGCACGCGCATCGGTTCTTCTGCCGACGCGCCGTGGACGGACTCCGTCTACAAGCTGGTGGAATACGCTGGTGAGCCTGTCCTCAAGCTCAGCGTCGGCAAAGAGACGCTCCCGGGACGCAAGCAGATCTACCGCTACGAGGACGAAAACAACGCCTACCTGCGTGATGTGATTGCCATGGCGGATGAATCCCCGCCGGACGGCGCGGCCCCGCTGCTGGAAGACGTCATGCAGGACGGCCAGGTTCTGAGACCCCACCCGGCCCTCGAAGACTCGCGTGAACTGTTCAAGCGCGGATTCGCCGCCCTGCCGGAGGACGTCAAGGCCCTCACCGGCGCAGCAACGTACCCGGTAGAAGTTTCTGCTGAACTGTCGGCGCTGAGGGCCAACATGGAGAAGGACCGCCATGGGGAGCCGGGATAGAGGTTCTTGCCAATTTGTAGACTGACCCCATCAGATGCAAATGATGTAAGGACGGGATCCATATCGTGGCGCAAGCCCAAGACCATTACGAAGTCTTGCAGGTCCATCCATCGGCTCACGCGGATGTGATTCATGCGGCTTACCGCCGCTTGGCCTTGCTTCACCATCCTGATAGAAATCCGTCCGCTGAGGCTGCCAGGATCATGGCACAGATCAACGTGGCCTATGAGGTGTTGAGCGACCCTCAACGACGAGCGGACTATGACCGTGAGCGAGGAGCCTCGTCCGGTTACACCTCGTACACCCCGCCGTATGAGCAGGCAGAACCCGCCGCCACGGCTTCGGAGTCCTATAGGGAAAGTCCCGGCCCGAAACGGCGCGTTACACGGATTCCCTTTGGAGCGACCGCCAGATCCGTGGTCGCCGTCATCAAATGGCAGGTTGGTTTCTTCGGTCGTCCCATTAGCGTGATTGCGGGAATCATCGCGCTGCTTGCGTTTGCCCTGCTTGGTTTCAGCGATTCCATAATTGCTTTGCTGTTGGCGCTTCCATTTGCGGTAATCACTTTCTTCTGGTGGTGGTTCCTCGCTTCAGTGATTCTCTTCATTGCCTGGAAAGTCTCTAAGAGAGGTACGGCCATGGTGCGTTCCCTCATCCGGGCGCTCAGACATGCAGGAAACGGAGGGGATGTCATCCAGTCCGACGATGCGCCTGACATCGACGATCAGGATGCGCTTTGGGGAGACCTGAGAACACATCTTGCCGTGCTGGGCAGGACTGCCGGAGGGTTCATCCTGGGAACAGCGCGATTCTTCGGATGGCCGATTAGCATCATCGCCCTGCTGTTTATGCTTTTGGGGAGCTTGTCCGGCGTGGCGGAAACAACCCTCAGTGATACGCTCTCTCCATTCGGAACAAGTCCGATGGGCGGGGGATTCGTCGCAGCCCCGCTTTGGCTGCTTATACTCGTCCTGTCGTGGCCCGCATTTATCCTGAGCATGTTTGTGATTTGGTTGATCTGGGCACTAATCATATTCACGGTCTGGCAGTGGATCAGGCTGATAATCATGATCGCGAGGAGGCGGAGGTAGAGTCAGGTCGGAACCGGCGGCGGCGTACTGCGGCCGTTAACGCCTCGACTGGGGAAGCCTCTTAGGGCTTGTAAAGCCACCTACGTTCGTTCGCTCGTTCACTGAGCTTCTTGCCAATCCGCTTGGCCCGAGATCGAGAAACAGAAGTGAAGTCTATAAGTGCGTGCTCTGGCCTTTCCGGCGTGGGAGCGGGAGCGACGGACAGGCTGCGTTGATGCACTTCGGCAACCGTGACCGCCATGACTCCTTCTGACTGGTGACCTTGCCTTGTATAGGTTCCCCAGGCTGCTCCGGGAGTGATTTGATCCCCGTCGTCAACCGACAAGCGGCCGTCGTCCTTCGATGTCGGCGTGAACGCTTGAGACGTCGCCTCGCCGCCCTCAATCCACGAAGCGTGAATCTGGCGGAGGAGGAGCGTGTCGGAATTCATCCGGTCTAGTTTGGGTCACGACGCAATAGGTCCGTGATCAGCTGCCAGTCCGCAGGATCGTCCAAATTTAGGATGTGCTCCTCCATGGACTCGTCGTCTACATCGGCGTCAAACCATTCCGCAGTGTGTGCGTCAATGTCAATCTCAAGATCCCCGAGCGCCCACTCAGCTTGCACGCCGCCCTCGGGCGTAGGGTAGAGACGCGGACGAGGCACGTCCTCGGGATAGAAACGTTCGAACTGCGCAGCGAGCCAGTCTAGGCCGTCGTGGCTGGGGGCTTTGCCAAAGCCGCTGCCCCAGTCATGGATGTTTTGCATACCGTCCGCCCAGCCATCTCGCAGGTCGCGCAACTCCGCGAGACGGCGCTTGATGCCCAGTGGGTCGGATCGTGGCGCGATGTAAGGATCGATCTCCGCGAACCTCATCTGAGAACTGAAGGACATGGGACTGGTTATCCCGAGACGCGAGGGCATAATGGAGAACCAAGCATCGAAATATCGTCCAAATATAGGCACATAGCTCAGCACCGGCTGATTTAGCGTAACAATCGTTGGATTCTCGCGATTCGGTACAACATCGTTTAGCAATGAAGGCTCTTGAATCTGCGCATTCACTGACCACTGCTGTTGATCCAATAATTGGTCGGAAAGCGCATCAGGCAATACGATCTTATCTGGGTCCAGAAAATGAACGTACGATTGGGGGCGTACACTATTGCTCCCATGCGTAGCGGAAGCAGTAGCTTCGGGCACTTCGTTATGGGTATCGGTGCTAACCATTACTGAGCACTCCCGTCAAGCTGTTGGATGAATTGGTGCGCTTGATCCCAAAGGGTATTCAATGCCTGTTGAATCTCGTCACCATCGGGCAACCGTGGGTTTTCGTAGTGACGATTGGCGCTCACAAAAACTCGGCCTGAACCTTCGTCTTGGAATCTAGGCTCTAGACTCAGGCTCCAGCGGGATTCTTGATCGTGAAAGAACAGTCGCGCTGCCCCTCCTTGTGGTTGCCATCCCATGGAAGCAGCCAAGTCCTTGCGGAATAAGCGATCGGAGAGGTATTCGATCGCCGGTTTGCCTGATGTCTGATCAAATACTAATTCAATGTTATATCCATAAGCCCGCGGGCGGGACTCGCCAATATCGGTTCTACTAATGGCAAGTCCTGCTACTTCAGCCATTCGTGCCAGATCTTCAAGAAGGGGATATTCGCGATTGACGGTGGATCGCGATGGAGACAACTCTAGTGTGATACGATCCCTATTCAGAGCGTGGGTGACGCTAGGTTCAGGTGCCGCTTGAGCTGTACCAAAAACAACACCTGCGGTGGATGTGGTCATTTCCGTGCCAACGGATTCTTGGAACTCCTTAACTTCTTGCGGTTGCCGAAGTAGCCCAATACCAACTAAGACGATATTGACTTTCAAAACGTCACGAACTGTGGCGGCCATTAGCGTCCTCCTAAACCAACGGCACAGGTTCTAGTCTACAGTTCCCCACCAAGAACCACATGCTCGTCGAAACCCTCTCCGAATGGCCATTATATCTCGCTCAATTCGACTGATGGGCCTTTAGCCTCGTTAACGCACCGCCAACGTCTTTAGTTATCCAGCGTGCGGATATGAGCCACCAGCATCCAGCGCTCGGCGGGTGACAACAGTTGCGCGAATCGCGGCATGTTTGTCGAACCTTCCCACGCCGACGAGTTGCTCGCCCACGCCGGAGCGGGGAAGTCGCCGTTGCCGCGGCTGATAATCCGATAGAGATCGCCGTCTGTCCGCGCCTGCGTATCCTCTTCCGTCAGGTTCTTCGGCACGTTCACCCCGGCGGCCTCAAACGCGATGGTGACCTGCAGGAGACCTTCGCCGTCCCCCACCGCTCCGTGGCACATGGCGCAATTCCGCTGGAACAGCAAACTGCCGTACCCCAGGACCTCGGGCGTAACGGCAATCGGATTGCCGTCGACGCTATTTAGCTCATCGTCCGGCATCAGGTCGAAGTGCTCAAGGCGCAGGTCCGCATTCAGCGGCTCCTCCGGCGCGCCGCCGCTGTTGAACGCCACCGTGCCGGGCCTCACGGACATCGCAGGCCCCTCCTGCTTGCGGACGGCGGGCGAATAGTGCATCTCCTGGAAGACGTCCACCGGATAGGCGCCTGTTGAGCAGCCGGTGAGCGCGATAACGGCGACAGCGACAAGAGCGAGCGCCATCATACCCACTCGCCGTGTCGGCCAACTCAACATCCTGTGCGTTCTCTGCATCACTGCGTCTGTCCGGTGTCTCTGCTCTCTGGTATGTCTTCCCTGCATCTATGCAGGTTGGCTGATGACCTCTTCCGCCCCGCCGCTCTGGAGGGCCTGCTGCGCGTTGCCGATTCTCGACTCGTCCACCGTGACGAGCAGGCCGATGTAGCCGAGCGTGATGCGCGCGTCATACAGGGGGCCCGCGCCGCCGGGGCGTGGCAGGCGGCTCTCAAAGATCACGCCGATGACCGTGAAGATCATCGCGACCAGCAGCGTGAACTCGTACATGATGATCATGCTTGCCGGAATCGCGAGGATGGGTTTCCCGCCCGTCACGAGCGGGAATGCCGTCTGCGTCGCAAACACGAAGAGGAACGCCGTGATGAAGCCGATAAACGCCCCGAACAGGGAGAATCGGAAGAGCTTGTTCTTCTTGACATGCTCCCCGAACGCGCCTTCCGGGTACGGATT
>DAOUKW010000002.1:0-3916 GCA_034420915.1 Dehalococcoidia bacterium | reverse complement strand
CCGCTCACGGCCCCTCTCTCGCTCTCGGCGGCGAAGAGCGCGGCGGCGGACTACGGCGCGATTGACCGGGCTGGCAGGTATGATTAGGGATCGGGCGGGAACCGGAGCGCGGGGCGCCGTGCCGGCCATGTGCTGCAAGATCGGGGAAGCGAGGGCATGAAGAAGAGCGATATCGTCGAGCGCGTCGCCGGCGAGGCAGACATGTCGAAACAGGCGGCGGAGGCGGCGGTCGGGGCCGTGTTCGCGTCCATCGCGGACGCGCTCGCGCGCTGCGAGGACGTCACCGTCACGGGCTTCGGCAAATTCACCCGGAACGACCGGCCGGCGCGCGAGGGCCGGAACCCGCGTACCGGCGAACGCATTGCCATCGGCCCGTCGGCCGGGGTGTCCTTCAAGGCCGGCAAGGCGCTGAAGGACGCGCTGAACTGATCGAGACCGGACAGCGGGCTCGACGTGGGGACCGGCAGACCGGGACGCGGGGAAGGCTGACCGGCGATTCCATGCCGGGGAGGCTTTGAGAGAACGTATCCGTGACGGCGGAGGATGGCGGTATGCGATGGGATCAGCGGCGGTCGGCGGAGCGTGAAGTGAGATGAGCGACGAAACGCCGGAAGCCGTCACCGGCGGTGAGGTTGTGGTGTACGAGGACGCCAGCGGCGAGGTGCGGGTGGATGTGCGTCTCGACCGGGAGACAGTCTGGCTCACGCAGCGGCAGATGGCGGAGGTGTTCGACAGCACACCCGAGAACGTACTGATGCACCTGCGCAACATATTCGCCAGCGGGGAGCTGGAGGCGGATGCAACTACTAAGGAATTCTTAGCAGTTCGAACCGAAGGCAGGCGCAGGGTCCGGCGCAGGCTGAAGCACTATAATTTGGACGCCATTATCTCGGTCGGCTACCGCGTTAATACCAGGCGTGGGGTGCGATTCCGCCAATGGGCCACCCGCACCCTGCACGGCCATCTGGTACGCGGCTTCACCCTGAATGAGCGCCGGTTGGCCGAGCGCGGCCTGCGGGAAGCGAGGAAGACCCTCGACCTACTGGCGCGGACGCTACGCAACCAGGCGTTGGTGGACGATACCGGGCGAGCAGTTCTGGACCTCATTGCTGGCTACGCCGATACATGGCGCCTGCTGCTGGAATATGACGAGGACCGGCTGCCGTCGGCGCCCGGCACGGGGCCATCGTCCGGCGTACTCGATCACGGACGGGCCATCGGTGCAATCGCGGAGTTCCGGCGCGAGCTGATGGCGCGCAAGCAGGCCTCGTCCCTGTTCGGCAGCCCCCGGGGAGATGCCCTCGCCGCCATCTTGGGAAATATCGAGCAGACCATGTTCGGGGAACCCCTCTACCGGAGCCGCGAAGAGAAAGCGGCGCATCTACTGTATTTCGTGGTGAAGGACCATCCCTTTACCGACGGCAATAAGCGCATCGGGTCCCTGCTGTTCCTGTTGTACCTGAAGCAGGAGGGAATCGAACACGGACTCAATCCCGAGGCCCTGACGGCGCTGACCCTGCTGGTCGCCGAGAGCGCGCCCGCCGGCAAGGACCTCATGATCCGACTGATTGTCAACCTGTTGGTTGGTGGTTCAGAATGATCGGGCTCAATCTCACAGCGCGTACCAGATCTGTCGTACTATTCCCAGCTCGGCAAGGCTGAAATGCAACCGTCTATCGGTGAGGCAAAGCCTAGGGAGTGGCGAGATCACGAACCGGAACACATTCTGTTCCCACAACAACGTCGAATGACGTCAAAGACATCACAGGTAACTGACTGGGAGGAAAGGCATGGCACTCGGAGATGGCAAGAGAAGAAACATAGCTCATGTTTCGGCAGAAGAAAGACGACGCTTCAGGGACGCGATTGTCGAACTAAACAGCATGCTTTATCCTGATGGGGTTTCCAAATGGGTAAAACAAGACCAAATCCATCAGGCTACTCGGGACTGGGTTGGTCATGGTGATGGCCATAGGGGCGATAGCCACCACCATAGAGACATACACGGACAATCGGTGTTTCTTCCCTGGCACCGAGAACTTTGCAACAACTTTGAACTCTTGCTGCGCGAAGTAGACGCGGAGCTGTCGCTGCACTATTGGGATTGGACAGAAGATCCTCGGCAGGCAAGCGATGGTTCTGGAGGCAAGGTGAATCTGTTCACGCCAAATTTCATGGGAAATTCGTTAGGAGTCGTTAGGGAGCCGTTTGAAGGTTTCCCCTCGATTACGCGAGTCGTTGGTTATGGGAGAACTGCTCCTGTTCCAACTGGCGCCAATGACGACCGAGAGATCATCGAGTCGACGGACGGGGTCGATCAGGGTGAACAGTGGAAAACGCTTCGACGAGTGATTGAACAACCACCAAACCACGATAGAATGCACCAGTATATTGGTGGCACGATCAGAGAGGCACATACGGCTTTTGAAGATCCTTTCGTTTTTCTGCTCCATTCCAATGCGGATCGCCTATGGGCCAGGTGGCAAACGGTGGCCGGGGAGGAATGGCGTCGAGATCCTGAGAAAGTCTATGGAAACGAGAGTGAAGACAGTTCGATTACTGCGGAGCTTGAACCTTGGGCAGGGAATACAGGAGTGCCGTTGCGACCTTGGGGACCACCGGAAAACCAGCAGTATGTCAAGACGTCTAGGCATAACACGGTTGTGAAGCCGCCGAGTTACGACACGAATGCAGTGGACAAAGATGGAACCAAGGAAGTTTAAGCAAGTTGAGGAAGCAACGGAAAGCTCCGGGAATTAGCTGTCTGAGAACAGACTACTACTGTACAGAGACGGTTATCGTCTGAGAGTGTGGCCGCCGTTATCCAGATTCCGTCGAGAGGCTAAGGCGCCTACAGGATGTACTCGGCGATCCGGGAGGCGACCTGCTCGGCGGATTTGCTGACCGCGGCGCGGTCGAGATGCGCATAGCGCGCGGTGGTCTCGGCCTGGCGGTGGCCGAGCAGGCGGCCGATGATCGGCAGCCCCTCGCCGAGCGCGAGCGCCCGCGAGGCGTAACTGTGGCGGATGTCGTGGATGCGCATGTCGTTCAGCCCGGCCCGTGCCCGGATGCTCTGCCACGCGCCGTCGAAGTCGGTCATGTGCCTGCCCGGCTTCGCGCCGGGAACGACCCACGGGTTGCCGGGCTCGCGCGGCAACGCGGAAAGCACGGCGACCGCCGACGGCGAGAGGTGGACGGTCCGCGTGCCCGTCTTGCCGTCGACGATGCGCATCTCGGCCCTGTCGAGATCGACATGCTCCCACCGGAGCGTCATGATCTCGGTCTTGCGGCAGCCCGTCAGCATCAGCAGGCGGATCGTCGTCACCGCGCCGGCGGATATCTGGCTGCCATTGCCCGAGACCTCGTCCAGCACCTGCCCGAGGCGGGTGAACTCGGCGTCGGTGAGGAACCGCTCGCGCTTGCGCTCGGGGTTCGCCGGGATCGCCTGGCAGGGATTGTCGAAGTCCTCGGGCGTCATTTCCCAGTCGGCGGCGAGGCCGTACATGTGGCTGAGGGTGGCGACCACCATGTTCGCCATCGCGGGGGTGCCGCACAGGCTCTCGTGCAGCGCCATGACGTGGCGCCGCTCCACCGCGGCGAGCGGCAGCCTGCCGAGGGCCGGCACGATGTGGCGGTTGACGACGCTGCGGGTCGTCCGCTGCGTCTTCGGCTTGCAGCGCACCGCGACGTGCCGCTCGAGATAGCGCGCGGCGAGGTCCGCCACCGTGGGGCCGCCGTGGTGCTTCGCCGGGAGCGGCAGCGGCACCGGGTCCTCGCCGGCCTTGATACGCGCGATGATGAGCGCAGCCCGCTGGCGCGCCTCCTCGGCGCCCAGCACCGGGTGGCGGCCGACCGTGATCCGCCGCGCCTTGCGCCGCCCGCCCGGCCCGTCCGGGCCGCGCGCCTGGGCGAGGTA
>DAOUKW010000001.1:0-4293 GCA_034420915.1 Dehalococcoidia bacterium | reverse complement strand
TTGCCCACCGGACGGCGGTCGCCAACGTCATCGACTTGGCCGCCAACGACAACCGGCAGGATGAGCTGGGCGAATTCATCGGTGGGTGGTGGCGGCGCGAATCTGGGACAGGTGGGCAGCAAGCCTCCGTCACGCGGAGTTACGATGGCGGTGGAAGCGTAAACGCGATCCTGTCCTACGATGAGAACGGACAGCTGCAACACAATGTGGCGATATTTCAGAACAAATCGTACCAACAGGTCGAAACAACCGACATAAGGGTGCGGATGGATCGAGCCGGTCGATACATCAATACGCGTGAAGACCCCCAGGAACTTGAAGGAGTGACCAGGTCCACGCGTTCGATACCCGATCACGGGCTCGGAGCGGAGTGGCAGGTAACCGAGCTTACCAGTGACTACGACGGCGGTGGCACTCTGAAGATCCATGTTGCCACGGACGTGGAGCCCGCCGACGGGTCAGTGGACCCATTCGCGACTGTGACAAGCGGCTACGGCAACATCGAGCTTTCGGAGGAGGCGACCCTTCCCGCGAATCGGGACTTTCTGGTGGTGAGCTTCGATCCCGGTCACATCGAGGAAGGATCGCTCGGCGAAGACGCAGGATTCTTTCACTGCTCCGAGCCATGCTATTTAGCCATCGATCGCAGGTCGGGAGGTTATTATGCCGTTTCGACCGGTCTAATCTTCACACCGCATGGCGGAACGGCACAGCCCGTGCCCCCGACCTTGGTTGATACCGCGCCTGCAGCCAACTATCTGGCGTTCGGCCACTGGCTCTACGTGCCGGATGTCGCGGCGGAGCCGGGTGACGTACCGCCTACCCTCGGCTACGACTTTGGGGTGTTCGCCAGCGGCGGGGATCCGTTCACTGCCGCCAATCTCCGGGCACTGACGGGCACGGCGACCTATGAGGGCGCCGCGGGCGGCATGTACTACGTGGGCAGGTTGTCGGCCAGCCCAAGTGTCGGGTCCTTCACCGCAGATGTCGAGCTGACGGCCGATTTCGGCTCGAACGTCGAGACAGGGACCATCGGCGGACAGGTGAGCGATTTCGAGTTCGAAGGCGACGTGGCCTCGTCGCTGCCGGAGACGGTGACGTTAGCATCGCGCACCTACGACTACCTGCCCGAGGGCTTTAATGTCGAGCAGAGGACGGTTACCAATATCTTCGACACCCCCTGGCGCGATGAGGTCGCCCCCTACCCCGGAGGGTGGGTCGGCGGAGCGACCCAGGCCAGCGTGGATGGACAGGATTGGTACGGCTCGTGGAGCGGCGCGTTCTACGGCAACGGGACCGCAACGACAGACCACCCGACATCCGTCGCCGGCGAATTCAGTAGCTACCCATGGGGCGACGGCAACCACAACCAGAGAGATATCGGTCTGACCGGCTCTTTCGGCGCGCACAAGCAAGGCCGATCCTCATTGGGCGAACTGCCGGCAGCGCCGTTCACCCTGAAGCCGGGAACCGAAATTAGGCTGGCGGCAGAAGTCTTCCTCGTGTGCCCCTCCGGTGGATCGCAGTGCCACATCGAAGATATTACGCAGGATGCTGCAGGAGAGTTCGCCGTTCGATTGGCCCAGGTAAGCAACCGGCCCCTTCTCTGGTACAGTAGCACGGGTCTCTTTACAGGACAGATAGGTCCTCAGCAAGCTAGATCGGTTAGACCTGCTGGATCGCCAAATAGACATAACGTGACATGTACTTTGAACACTTCATGCGAAATCGTGAATCTGTATTACGATAGTAATCTGCCTGGTATTAGGTGGCAATTGGACCCGGACGTCCCCGAAAACGCCATACACGTGTCGGAAGACGAAACCGGATTCTTTCTCAAGGGAAACAAAGAAGTCGTTTTCCCGGATGGCGCTCGATATTCTCTTAACTGCCCCGACGGTTGCGGAATTGACAAAGTATACAAGGATGAGAACGGGGAGTATATGTTCGATTACGATGACTTGTGGATGCGCCCAATCGTGACGCGTCTGTCTGACGCCAGCGAGAATGGTGGCTCTTCTGATGAAGATGTCAATGCGGAGCCCACGCCTCCTATATTGACGTCCAAATTTACGAAGTTACCCTCAGAGCTGGCGGAATTCAGCGTCAATCATTGGGAAATGTCAGACGTGACGTATACGGAACAAGACTCGTCTGATTTATGGCAAGTCGAAAGAGACGAAGTGATTTGTCCAGGCGTTAGACCCAACGGAAACGTATGCACCGTAGCGGGCAAACAACTAACTACAGAGTTTGTACTTGATCAGCTAGAAGGGAAGATAATAGTATTTCCTCAGAATATTCATGGTTATCAAATATTCGGTCCAGATAGTGCCGCATTTCTTTCTGCGCTCGATAAAATATCTCGAGGCGAGCCTTTGACGGAAGACGAGCAGGATCTGATTGATGGGTTCCAGGCGTCGGGTTACTGGGGAGACTACAGCGCTTTCGGAAATATATTCGTCCCAGAAGGGTCTCTCCATGATTTCGCGTTTGGTTATTTGTACGATGAAGACAAGGGCGGGTTCCCTAGGCCGATGGCCAATGAGGAAACTGGAACTTGGCTTGGGCCATGGGCAGGATATTGGACGCGAATCAACGTGAGTGACCTGCAAGCAGGAGTTGTGGCCGGGACGTCCGAAGTGCAATATCACTTTTCGCACAATACAGTGGATGTAACGCTCACCATGGATGAGGAGCACACTTTACTCTCACAGGGTTATGGTGGCGGAAATCCGATTGTGTGGGAGGGTGTTAAGCAGAACAAGGACGGTTCATTCTTCATAAGTGGTAATCATAAGAGTGGCATACAGCCTGATCCGGTGTTGGGAATGCTTGACGGAGACTTTTATGGGCCAAATGCAGAAGAAGTGGCGGGTATTTTTGAGCGGAATTCGGAAGGCTACGTGATTAGAGGATCCTTCGGTGGGAAACGTCAGTGAACTAAGACTGAACGAAGGCGCTCAGCGCAGTTGGCCGTCCGAAGTTCGTGTGCCCTTTGCTGACGCCTTGCGCTTCGCTTGGCTGATACGAGAGTGAGGTTCGGTTCTGGAAGGTTCCCATGGGCCTTGTTCTCAGGCGCACCTCTCGGACGCATCGTTCGATGGCGTTGATGGTTCTGACCTGCTTTCGCTGGGCGAAGGTGGGGTAGCGGAATCAGGTGAACAGATCGTCGAGGTCGTTGCGTAGGAAGGCGACGGCCTTGGGGTACGTCTCCTCCCAAGCGTCGGCGAAGCGGCGTGCGGCGCTGAGCGCCTTGGGCCGGTTGGGGGCGTTCATGATGGCGTAGAGGCCGGCCTTGACGACATCGCGATCGTCCTTGCGTACCTTGTCGAGGATGTTCCTGATCTTGTGCACCCAGGGGCTGTTGAAGAACCCGGTTTTGGGGGCCGGCGTGTGCCGGATCACGCGGCTGCAACGTAAGCGTCCGGACTGCCCGACTGGGTCGGCAAGGCGTCGTTCCACCTGCGGCCCGTGTTCGACTGCCTGAAGGGGGAGTTGAAGACGTCGAGCAACCTCGGCCTGGACGAGACCACGGTTCGGGTTCTCGATCCGGGTCGGGGCAAGACCAAGACCGGCTACATGTGGACGATGGCGCGCGACGGGCGGGGCTGGTCCGGGGCCGATCCGCCGGGCGTGGTGTACGAGTATGCGCCCAGCCGCAGCGGCAAGCATGGCGAGAAGCTTCTCAAGGGCTTCAGGGGGACGGTGCAGGTCGACGGCTATTCCGGTCACAACCGGCTGCGCCGGGAAGACCGACCGGGCGGAGCGCTGACGCTGGCGGCATGCTGGGTCCATGCCAGGCGCGGCCTCAAGGAGGTGTTCGACAGCAACGCCTCGCCGATCGCGGCGGAGGGTCTGAAGCGGATCGCGCAGCTCTACAAGATCGAGGACAAGATCCCGGGCAAGCCGCCGGCGACGCGCCAGTTCGTCCGGTGGACCGAGTCGGCGCCGCTGGTGAACGCCTTCGGCGTGTGGCTCGACGAGCAGCGCTCGCGCGTCTCACCGCGCTCGCGCCTGGGCGAAAAGCTCACCTACATCGCCAACCAATGGGACGGGTTGCTGGTGTTCCTCTACGACGGGCGCGTCGAGATGGACAGCAACTTCGTCGAAAATCGAATCCGACCGATCAAATTGACCGCGAAAAACGCGCTGTTCGCGGGCCACGACGAGGGCGCTAGCTCCTGGGGCCGTGTCGGCTCGCTCATCGAGACCTGCAAGATGAACGGCGTCGAGCCCTACGCCTGGCTCAAGAGCACGCTGGAGAAAATCGCGGCCGGCCATCCTCAATCC